>CAMWQB010000022.1 GCA_947176295.1 uncultured Porphyromonadaceae bacterium | reverse complement strand
GCACAACCTTGCCAAGGTTGGGGTCGCGGGTTCGAGTCCCGTTTTTCGCTCAAATCCCTCAGGCTGATAGCTTGACAAAGATGTCCGGATGGCGGAATTGGTAGACGCGCTACTTTGAGGGGGTAGTGAGCATTCGCTCGTGTGAGTTCGAGTCTCATTTCGGACACTTAGAAAAGGAGTTGCTTCCCCCGAAGCAGCTCCTTTTTTTATGACACATATACCATAAATCAGCACAGCCATCCCCAAAGCAAGCAAATCGTGTCGTGCAAGCGCACGCCACCAAGCCCCAAAAATCTACTCAATTATATCGGACAAAATATGCTTATTCGGGGCCCAATTATACTTTGAAATCTATTAATGGGACATAAATTGTGTTTCGTAGATCTCGTTAATCGGGGAGACGTGGATGGAGATCTGGGCGGTGGCGGTGAGGGTTTTGGCGGCTTGCTCGGCTTGTTGGAGGGTGGGGAATAGGCCGTAGACGGCGGCGCCGCTGCCGCTCATGGAGGCGTAGACCGCGCCGGCTTCAAGCATCTTTGCTTTCAGCTCTTTCACCGTTGGACGCAGCGCGAAAATGGATGGCTCGAAATCGTTTACAATTCGACCCGACCAGTGTGCAGGATTTTCTTGGAGAATCCTGCAGAGGTCTTCTTCCGGTGTAAGAGGTCGGGGTGCCACTCCCGCGTATGCTTCGCGCGTCGACACCGCTTCCGTTTCGCCTTTAGCAACCACTATCGCCCCTATACCATCCATGCACACGTCTATATTCCTCAGCTCTGTGCCTCGCCCGGTGGCAAGCATCGGGCGGTTGAATAAGAAGAAAGGACAGTCGCTGCCAATTTCGGACGCTATTGAAGCCATGCTTTCATCATCCAGCTGCAATCCGTATAGCTCGTTCAGGCCGCGGATCGTGAAGGCTGCATCTGCCGAGCCTCCTCCCAGCCCTGCGCCGTCAGGAATAATTTTTCGAAGATAGATGTCTGTCGGCAACTCCCTCCCCGTGTAGTTTTCAACAGCTCTCAAGGCTTTCATCACCAGATTCTTTTCCGGCGGACAAGTCGCAAGGGAATGGCCGGTGCACGTTAGGGAGGACTGCCTGCCGGCGGCCGGTACGAGTTCGAGCACATCGCTCCAACCCACGGGTATCATTGCCGTCAACACATCATGATACCCGTCGGCGCGCTTGCCGAGGATTCGGAGTCCGATATTTATCTTGCAGTTAGGGAAAAGTATCATAGTTCTATCAATGAATCCTCCACAAATGCCCGTTTGGCCTTCTGTCCGAGCACGCGGTCCCATTCCATGGGAGAGATGCCCGAGCCGGGGCGTTTGGTTGTGATATTTTCTACCGTAAATTCCTCACCTTCTGCAATATCTCGGGCAGCCACTATGCTTTTTCGTGCCACTTCGATGTTCGGGCGTTCCACATCAGCAACATCCTTAATGCCGGAGCCCTTCATTTTTTCAACATCGCGTATAGCCCTGACCATTGCTGCGAGTTCTGCAGGCTCCAGGGAAGCCTTGTGGTCAGGGCCCGGCAGCGTACGGTCGAGAGTGAAATGTTTCTCGATTACACACGCACCCAGAGCCACCGCCGCTATATCGGCTGTGATGCCCGTGGTGTGGTCGCTGAAGCCCGTGCCTCTGCATCCCAGTTCGTCCAAAGCCTTCATTGCCTGAAGGTTCACGGCTTCCGGCGGCGTGGGGTATTGCGTCGTGCAATGAAGCAAGATTATATCCTGACGCTTGACGCCCCCATCTTCAAGTACCTTTACCGCTTCTTCCACTTCTGCGAGAGTACTCATGCCGGTGGATAGAATCACTCTGCCGCCCTGGCGAGCAATTTTCCTCAAATAGGGCAGGTTAGTAATTTCGCCGGACGGTATCTTCCACCAGTCCATATTCAGAGGCGCGAGACAGTCGATGCTCACGAGATCGAAGGGTGTGCTCATAAATCCGATGCCTTCTTCGTCGCATAAAGCCTTGAGCCCCTCATAGTCGCTCAGGGGCAGATGGATAGCCTTGCACATCTCCAGTTGGCTCTCCTCCTTACCCGTCGTTTCCTTCTGATACTCAGCCTTCGGAGCTATCGTTGAAATGACGAGCTCCGGAACGGCCGTCTGAAATTTTACATAGTCGGCCCCCGCCTCTTTGGCGGCACGGACCATTTTCCTTGCGAGCTCAAGCGAACCGTTATGGTTCACCCCCGCCTCGGCTATGATGATTGTGGGTTTAGTCATGGTTTGAATATAACTTCTTGAAAATAACGGCACATTTCCGTGCCCGGCTCGGCCTTGGATGCTTTTGCCCTTTGGCCTGTGGCTTCATCGGCAATACAGCCCGGGATATCAGCACCGGCGCCTGTCGAGCATACAACTCCGCCTCCCAGACGTGGATTTATCTCCATTATCATCAGCCTCTTCGGCGAGCGCGAGTCCCTTAGCAACTGGATAGTTACAGCACCCCTCAGCCCCGTGCCCTCAAGTGTCCTGCGCACGATCGCTTCCGCCTCAGGATCATGAATCGTTATGCTCCTCACGGCCTCGCCTCCGAGGGTCTCGAGCCTGCGACGCGGGCTCACAACCTTAATTTCCCCGTCTCGTACACCCACATAGCAGTCAACCGAAATTTCTTCCCTCTCGGCAATATACTCTTGAATAAGATAATTGTCTCTGTTGGCAAGACTTTCATACTCAGCCTCGTCGCCAAGAATGCATATCCCTTTCGAGGCCGATCCGTGGCGCGGTTTGGCGATAAGGGGGAATGTCCGTCCCTCCTTTCCACGATCCGTGCGCGGAATTGGCAAATCATGGCTCTCGAAAAGCTCGGCGGCCACGCATTTATCGAACATCGCTTCAGCTTCCCCTGCAGTGCATCCCGGCACAAATAAGTCAAGTTCCGGGTAGCGCGTACACATTTCCGCTGCCACGCCTACGGCGCCGTCCACAAAAGGAATAATCATCCTTATCTCCTCTTTCTCAACAAGTCCGCGGAGGTCAGCGTAAATTTCTGCATCGCGCCACCTTTTCCCGATAACCACCGTTGCCAATTCAGCAATGGGCACATGCAGCTCCATCTCGTAGCTGAAGAATCGGGGTTCGAATCCCCGGCCACGAAAAGCATCCCCAATCTTCCGGACGATGGACACCCGTTTCGCTCCGCCTAATAGGAGTATTGCATATTCGGGTCTTGTGCTATCGCTCATCGATTGTAAATTTCAGGCTTATACTTTGCCAGATTCTCTGGGTTGCAGAACCATTCTATTGTTTTGGCAAGGCCCTCGCGGAGCGTGTAGGCCGGCCGCCAATCAGTCAGCTCGCGTATCAGCGTCGAATCCCCGCAGAGACGGTTCACCTCGCTTTTGGCAGGGCGTATCCGTTCAGGGTCCACAACATATCGCGTCTCCGGCTTGCCCATGAGCTCTGCTATAAGTCTCAGCGTTTCAGCCATCGACACCTCCGTGCCCGTAGCTATGTTTATATCCATCCCCTCGATGCCGGCCGTTTCGCCAAGTGCTATGAATCCACGGGCCGTATCGGCAACGAAATTGAAATCGCGCGTAGGAGAGAGATCGCCCACCTTTATTTCCTCGGCCCCCGACGCGATTTGGCTGATGATCGTCGGGATGATGGCACGGGCGCTCTGGCGCGGTCCGTATGTATTGAACGGCCGAGCCGTTACCACCGGCAGCCCGAAAGCATTGTAGAAACTTTGGGCAATGGCATCCGCGCCGATTTTTGTAGCTGAATATGGCGACTGAGGTTGCCGTGGATGCTTCTCATCGATAGGCACATATTGTGCCGTGCCGTAAACCTCGCTCGTCGATGTTACGACAATTCGGTCATTTCCCATATCGCGCGCTGTCTGAAGCATGTTCAGCGTCCCCTTTATGTTTGTATCGACATACGAATCAGGAGCCACATAGCTGTAAGGAATGGCAATGAGGGCCGCAAGGTGGAACACCGTACCTGCCCCACGGCAAAATTCACGGCAGAAATTCGCGTCGCGAACATCGCCGCACACCACCTCAAGCCCGGGATACTTCATTCCCTCGAGCCATCCCCAGTTGTTGAACGAATTGTATTGAGCGAGAGCCCTCACCCGGTAGCCTCGTTCGAGCAGCGCTTCCGTCAGGTGCGAGCCTATGAATCCGTCGGCGCCGGTTACGGCCACCGGTTTATTCTTGTCTATCATCATTTACCCTCCTTACCATGTTTTTTTCAGAGTATACACGTATTTGTCCCCGGAGTCAGTGGTCCGCGTGAGAATTATTTCACGGCCTGTATCCTTCACGTAGTCCAGGCTGAAAACTTCATTCTTCGGAAATCCCAGCCATGTCGGCGCCTCATATAGATTTGTTCCGGGGGCTATATTCGGCTCGCTGTGCGTGTAGTTGAGTATCAGTTGTTTCTTCCCCCCGGATGTCGACTTTTCCCACGTGCCCGTCCGATCGACGTATTCATAATGCGGAAGCTCGAGGATAATGACGATAATATTGTTCTGAAAGTTCCACGTTGTCTGGCCGCTTTCGAAATCTTCAGGCACCTGCCCGTTTACCGTCATCTCCGTCAGCGACCACGTCCCGAACAGATTCCCTATATGACCATCGTTCTGGCAGCTGCATACTACCAGAGCCAAAATCAATGCAAAAAATACTTTTTTCATTGTTTCTTAAATTTAAGAGCCCCGGAATAGCTTACGGAGAGCATTCCGCCAAAATTGTTTCCACGTAGCGTGCCCGCGTCAAGCGCCAGCTGAAGGCTCGCGCTCCACGGGCTTCCGTTCCCTTTGGCCCATCGAGCTTCGATCATTGCCGAGGTGTCGTGCAGCGACCTCCCGAGAGGCATGCGGCCATTGCCCCAAGCCTTCTGATAGCTCACCATCGCCTTGTAGCGCCACTGCCGCGCCAACCTTCCCTCCAAAGCTGCATGGAAGCCCCGCGAACGGTTGTGCTTATAGTCCAGATACCCGTCCGAATTATACAGCGGCGCTTTCACAAAAGGTGTTCCGATGCTCATGCCATAGTTGGTCCATGAGCCGTAGAAGGAGTTGTTCCAGTAATTGTCGCCGCCGGTGGCATGGCTGCCTATCGAGGTGCCCGGTCGGTCGGAGGGAGCCCAGTGTATGGGGCCCGACATGTTTGTGAAGTCGAGATATTCAATCACCGCTGCATCCACCCACGTCTCTCGCGGTGCGCGATACTCCACGCCCCACAGCCCGTCGGCGCCATTCCGGCGGCCTATGCTCGACCCGTCTTCCCACGGCCATTCAAAGTAGGCCGCCAGGCGCGTGCCGTTGTTGAGCTTCACGTCTCCGCGGAAGTCCCAGCTGCCCAGCGATCCTCCCTTGTAGTAGCCTTCTCCGCTCCCTTCAAAGGGGAAAAACATTTCCCAGAGGTCCTTTATATGAAAACCGCGATCCTCGCGGTTCGTTATCATACCCTTGGAATAATAGGTCGTATTTCCTCCGAACAGCCCCGCTGCCTGCATCCCTAAGGTTACGAACACCGGCTGGTCCGGCTTCGTGCGGAAGTAGCAACGCTTGTAGGTATACATCAGATTCCGGGCGATTTTTCCCGAGAAAAAGTTAAAGTGCGAATTCTTGTAGCCCGTGTCCGTCATGCGTCCATACATCAGCTGTCCCTCGATCTGCACCCACCCGTTGGTGAAAGGGATATTCTGGAAATCAACGAATCCTACAGTTATTCCAGGCACAGGGCGTGCGTTCGTGCTTCGTGTGATGTCGCCCGACGAAAGACCCCGTGGTGTTATCAGCGACGCCTCCGAGCGCATGCCCGCCATAGCAAACACACCTCGGAATTTCACTTCGCCCCAGAGCTGTATCAGTCGTGCTGGAGCCTGACCTTCGCGATGCTCAAAAAATGTATCCGTTTCGGGGTTCCAACGGTCATAGTCAGCCCCTTGGCCTCCCCCCACCATAGCCTCCACCCCGGCGCTCCACGAGAAGCGTCGCCCGAGATTCAGGTCCTTGGCCGCATGCACATCAAGCCAGCCGCCAGCGGCATCCGTAACGCGCCCGTCGTTCCACGAGCCTATCATGTAAGGAGCCCAGTCGCCCGACGAAGCATTAACTATCGCCGAGGCTACGTAGCTTATGCTGTCGGGTCGTTCAGCGGAGGCAGTCAGCCACAGTCCCGCGGCAATGACAGCCGGAAATATTCTTCGAATATTCATCAATTCAATATTTTTCTGCAAATATAAGCATAAATCCTCGTAAAAGGAAATAAACTCACACGGTCCACACTTCCATGCGGCAGTGCTCGCAGTCGAATTTCAGCTTGTATTTCACCGGCGTACCGGCCGTGCTTTTCAGGTAGAGAGTCCCTTTCGGAAGTTTTCCCCGGCCACACTCGCGCAGGCATTCCCCCATCTCGCGCCGCAGGCAATATCGTGTCGTCATCACGCGCATCGGCCCCGAAGGACGCTTGCGTTCCACGGCCTCCTCCTTCACAGCCGTGCCTCGGGCCTCATAGAATTTCCGGGCCTCGGCATTAGCGACGTTGGAATGATAGTCCACGCTCTCGCCGAAGTCGCCTCCCGCGGCTTTAAGTCGCCGGGCCTTCTCGGGGAGCGATTGCAGGTAGGCCTGTTGAAGTTCCGCAACCGCGCGCCGCCTCAGCTCGCTGAGGACGGAGGCGGCCACAAATCGATTTCTTAATTCATCGTGGAGGTCTCGCAGTTCATAGTCGCTGTCGCCGAGCTTCTCCAATGCCCGCCGGCGCGCCGCCTCCTGAGGCGAGCGAGCCTCCTGAGGCTCACAATGTGCTTTCGACACACCTTCAAGTCCCTCAGGCGCGGATATGCGCAGGCATATCTCGTCCTCAGCCGGCCCCGCGGAAAGCGTCATGTCCACAGGAATACTTCGGCGCGTCCCCCGGGCTGCCACCCTGTCCAGAAATGCCTTATCCACGTTTCTGAAAAGTGTCATCCCCGGACGCAGCTCCACGGCCGTGGCCGGATATATTCTGTTTCCTTCCACTCGGTTCACCCTGAAGCCTTCGAAGCTCCCGTCAGGCCGAGTGTATGTCAGCCCGTCGCCATTGTTCAGCCTGTCAGAAGCCTCGACGACCACGCTCCCCCCCTTGCGTGCATCAGGCCCTGACACGACACGCGCCACAGCACTCCCGGCCCATTTCGGCGAAGCCAGGCTTGCCATCTTCACCCCATTCCCCGCACGACCCCGCAGGAAATAAGGCGTATATCCGCGGTTGAAAGTCCGGTCGAGGTCCGGCGTGAAACCCACAGTGCTGCGTCCGTGCGAGCGGCGCACGTATCTGCCCCCGCTTTCGGCCACCAGCTTGTCCAGAGCCGCGGAATATGCCGCAACCACATTTTTCACGTAGTTCTCGTCCTTGAGGCGCCCCTCGATTTTAAAAGAACTCACCCCCGCCTCGGCCATTTCTCCGAGTGCATCGATGCGTTTTAGGTCTTTGAGCGAAAGGTAGTGTGCCGCCGGCGCAAGCTCGCGCCCCGTCTCGTCTGTGAGAGAGTAGGGCAGGCGACACATCTGCGGACACTCCCCGCGGTTGGCGCTGCGGCCGTTGGCTATGAAGCCGGCCTGGCAGTCGCCGCTATAGCTCACGCACAGAGCACCATGGACAAAAGCCTCAAGCTCCACATCTGCCGGCACCACTGCGCGGATGGCTCTCGTTTCATCTATACTCAGCTCCCGCGGCAGCACAAGCTGCTCGAATCCCGCCGCAGCAAGGGCCGCAGCCTTTTCCGGAGTGCGGATGTCGCACTGCGTGCTCGCATGCAAGGCTATCGGTGGCAGCTCGTCGCGCATCTCAATGAAAGCCATGTCCTGCACGATAAGCGCATCCACCCCCGCGTCATAAAGTTCCCTCACAAGCCGCTTGGCCTCTTCGATTTCCTCAGGATATAGAATCGTGTTCACCGTCGCATACACCCGCGCATGGAAGCGGTGGGCATATTCCACCGTCCGGCGGATGTCTTCGATCGTATTCCCGGCCGCCGCCCTCGCTCCGAAGGCCGGACCGCCGATATAGACGGCGTCGGCCCCGTGGCGAATTGCCTCGATAGCAATATCGGCCGTGCGGGCAGGTGCAAGCAGCTCGAGTTTCACCGGAGTTTCGCTCATCTTCCGAGGCTTCCCTTTATTTTTTCCACCATGGCCAGGCCCTGAAGGCGCGAAGCATTCACGCGCTCCGGCCTGTGCGCGTCGCTGTTCACTATCACCTTTGTCCCACGCTCCATGAGTTTGCGCAGGCTCGCCGCCGCCGGAAACATCCTGCCATGCTCCTCGAATGCCTTGGTGTTGAGTTCCACTATCACACCTGCCTCCGCCACAGCATCAAGCAGCCGGTTCAATCTGCTTTGATAGAAGCTGCTCCCTTCGATTCCCGGGGCATAGAGCGATGCGTTAAGTCCCACCTTGTCGAGGTGTCCGATTATGTCGAATCCTCCGGCTTCTACCATCGCAAGGGATTGGCCGAAGAAGGTGTCCACCACATAGTCGATATCGCCGTGGAAGTCCGCCTGCACCCGTTCGCTGAAGCGTTCGAAGTGGCCGTCTATGTCCGTCGGCACCCCGTCCTGCGTTGGGATAAAATGCACCGAGCCGATGCGGAAATCCAGTGGCTGCTCCCGGAAATAAGGGTGCGCCGGTCCCCACTCGGGCCCGAGATAGTCAATCTCCATTCCCGCATAGAAGCGGCACCGGTCGCCGAATAGACCCTTTATTCGTTCCACCTCGGCTAAGTAAGCATCCGTGTCCTCCGCCTTCATATTGCAGGGCGAGGCAATAGGCACGGGTGAGTGGGGCGAGAACCCATAGTGGGTGAAGCCCTCGCTCACGGCCGCACGCGCCATCGTCTCCATCGGGGCGTGCCCGTCGCAGAACTGGGTGTGGCTGTGAAATGTATAGAGTTTCGACTTGCCTATTTCAGCGATTATATCCATGTCAGATTATTTTACCGGAGCCGCCGTCGCCGTCTGCTTGAGTAGGTGGCGCACAAAAGCCGTGCAGCATAGCAGGTCCACTCCCAGACCGATGCCTATACCCCACCCGAGCGGCAGTCCGAAGCCTTCGGGCGCCGGAGCGAAAAGAATATAGCTCACCACCACCACGGTCATGAACAAGGCCGGAACGAGAGTGATCCAATACACCCGCCCCTTCCGGGCGAGGTAGAATGTGCAGGCCCAGAGCGTGAAGGCCGCCAGAGTCTGGTTCATCCACGCGAAGTAGCGCCACAGCACATTGAAGTCTATAAGCATCAGCCCGAAGGTAGCGGCGAAAATCGGAAGACACACAAGCAGGCGCTTCCATATCGGTTTCTGGTCTATTTTTGCCGCATCAGCCACAATCAGACGTGCCGACCTCAGAGCCGTGTCGCCGGTCGTGATAGGGGCGGCAATCACTCCCAGCAGAGCCAGGAAGCCTCCGAAAGCCCCGAGCCAGTCCACCGAAAGCTCGTGCACCAGAGCTCCCGCGCCGTCGTGTGTGGCCATATATTCCTGCAACCCTTCATAGCTGCCCGTGAAAGCAATGGCAGCAGCGGCCCACACGAGCGCCACGATTCCCTCGGCCACCATAGCCCCGTAGAAGATGGGGCGGGCCAGCTTCTCGTTCTTAAGGCACCGCGCCATCATGGGCGATTGCGTGGCATGGAAGCCTGATATGGCGCCGCAGGCTATGCTCACAAACATCATCGGGAAAATAGGATGGCCCGAATCCGAGCGGCTGTAGAGCCCGTCCGAAAACCCGTCGGGGATACTCACCGATCCGCTCAGAAGAACCGCCATCAGCCCCCCGGCCATGAACAGCAGCGCGAAGCCGAATATCGGATACAGCCTCCCGATGAGTTTATCCACCGGGAGAACTGTCGCAAGGGCGTAGTAAAGGAATATCACGCTGGTCCAGAATATCGTGTCGGCCCATCCCGGTGTCATTCCAGCAAGAAGGCCCGCCGGTGTCAGGACAAACACCGCGCCCACGAGCACAAGCAGCAGAGCCGATACCACGCGCAGCAGTTGTTTCACAACCGGCCCGAGTTCGCGGCCCACCAGTTCCGGCAGGCTCTCTCCGTCGTGGCGCAGAGACATCATCGCTGCGATGAAATCATGCACGGCGCCACCGAAGATTGTGCCTATCACAATCCACAGGAAAGCTGCCGGCCCGAACATCACGCCCATGATCGCACCGAAAATCGGCCCCAGGCCCGCGATGTTCAGAAACTGTATCAGAAAAACCCGCCACGTCGACATCGGCACGAAGTCCACGCCGTCGGAGCGGCGCATGGCGGGGGTAGGGCGGCTCTCCTCCACGCCGAAGACCCGTTCGGCAATGAGACCGTACACAAAGTAGCCGCCTATCAGCACGGCCAGCGCTATCAGGAACGCCGTCATTTGTTAATCTTCGTATGGCTTTCCACCGGACGTCCAAGGTTCTCGCGCATGGTCGTATCGGCTTCCATGTTCTTCATCCGATAGTAGTCCATGATGCCGAGGTTGCCGCTGAGGAATGCCTGAGCCATTGCCTTGGGAAGTTCGCACTCGGCTTCGATTACCTTTGCACGGGCTTCCTGCGCCAGTGCCTTCATCTCCTGCTCGCGGGCTATTGCCATTGCGCGGCGCTCCTCGGCCTTAGCCTGGGCTATGTTCTTGTCGGCCTGAGCCTGGTCTATCTGCAGGGTAGCGCCGATGTTGCGCCCTATATCGATGTCGGCGATGTCAATGGAGAGAATTTCGAAGGCCGTGCCCGAGTCAAGTCCTTTGCTCAGCACGAGTTTCGAAATCGAATCCGGATTTTCGAGTACCTGCTTGTGGCTCTCCGACGAACCGATGCACGACACGATGCCCTCGCCTACACGGGCCAGAACCGTATCCTCGCCTGCACCGCCCACGAGCTGGCGGATGTTTGCGCGCACCGTTACGCGTGCCTTAGCTATGAGCTGGATGCCGTCCTTGGCAACGGCGGTTACAGGAGGTGTATCTATCACCTTGGGATTCACACTCATCTGCACGGCCTGGAACACGTCGCGCCCGGCAAGGTCGATGGCCGTCGCCATCTTGAAGCCCAGGTCGATGTTAGCTTTCGAGGCGGATACGAGCGCATGAACCACGCGCTCTACGTTGCCTCCCGCAAGGTAGTGAGCCTCGAGGTCGTCGCGGGTTACGTCTTTCAGGCCGGCTTTGTGAGCCTCGATGAGCGCGCGGACGATCACCGACGCCGGAACCTGACGGATTCGCATCAACACAAGCTGCATCAGCGAAATCCGAACGCCGCTCACCCGGGCCGAAATCCACAGGAAGAACGGGCAGTAGTAGAAAAACACAATCAGCAGCACTATCACTGCGATTGAAAGTAGGATTACAGTCAATTCCATATAGCTGAGTTTAGGATTTTCACTTTGCAAAGATAAGGATTTTCCGCGAATTTTCGTATCTTTGCAAAGTATATTTAATATTCAACCGGATGACGTACTATATCACTTTCAACGGCAATTGTGTCGGACCCATGACGGCGGCACAGCTCATGGCTTATCACGTCGATGAGAACACTCCCGTCAGCACCGACGGCTCCAACTGGAGACCTCTCTACACTTATCCCGAACTGATGCAGGCACTGAATGCACCGGCAAGCTCGTTTGTTACCACAAACCGTGTCATAGCTGGCCTTTGCGCCATTTTTGTAGGCACCCTCGGCATCCAGTATTTTATTATAGGAAAGCCCAAAGCCGGAGTTATCACTATAATTCTTTCTATTGTTACTTGCGGCCTCTGGGGCATCGTTACTTTGATTCAAGGCATCCTCATGCTCCTGATGACCGATGCCGAGTTCGACCGCAAATACGTGTATTCAACAGACACATTGCCGGTATTCTGACATAGCAGAACCACCATGGCGGAATTGTCTTTGCGGAAGAAACGTCTTGTCTTCGTCTCGAGTACGAGGGCCGATTGGGGTCTCCTGTCCCCATTGGCCCGGGCCCTGCGCGACACTGCTCCGGAGTTGGACGTGGCTGTCGTGGCTACGAACATGCATCTTCTCCCGGAGTATGGCATGACCGTCGATGAGATCCGTGCCGACGGTTTCTCCCCGTTTTGCGCCGACATGAGTGTCCCCGGTGCCGACGAGGCATCCAGGGTCCGCGCCCTCGCCAAATGCACGGCTGCTATGGCGGATGCTTTCACGGTGCTCGAGCCCGATGCCGTCGTGCTCCTCGGCGACAGATATGAAATTCTCGGCGTGGCCTCTGCCGCCGCTCTGATGAATATCCCCATACTCCATATCGCCGGTGGAGAAATATCCGAAGGCGCGGTCGACGATTCCATCCGCCATGCCGTTACGAAGCTCTCCACCCTCCATCTCACGGCCACGGAGCAATATCGCCAAAGGGTGATTCAGCTTGGCGAAGAGCCTTCCCGCGTCATAAACACCGGCGCTATCGGTGTCTGGAATGCAATAAATCAGCCCAAGCTCCCGGCCTCCGTGCTCGAGGCCTTCCTCGGAATACCTCTCTATGAGGAGCCGGTGGCTGTGATCACCTACCATCCGGCCACTCTCGATTCCCAGGCCTCCCCCGCGGCCCGCGTCCGCATGATGCTCGATGCCCTTGACGACTTCCCCGAGCTTTATTGCGTAATCACGTATCCCAACAACGACGCCCGCTCCGACGGAATTATTTCCGAGATAGAACGCTTCGCGGCCGGGCGCCCAAATGCCATTGCCGTGAAATCTCTCGGCATGAGGCGCTACCTCTCCCTCCTGTCATACGCCGACATCTGCATAGGAAACTCCTCGAGTGGAATTGTCGAGGTGCCTTCATTCCATATCCCCACAGTAGACATCGGAATCCGCCAGCGCGGACGCATAGCCGCCAAGTCGGTGGTCCACTGCGGAGACTCCCGAGAGGAGATTTCAGCAGCCATCCGCCATGCCTTGTCGCCGGAGATGGCCCGCCTCCTGCCGTCGGTAGAGAATCCCTATTTCAAGCCCGATACTCTCGGCATGCAAGTTCGCGCTGTCCGCGATTTTGCTGCCTCGCTCCCGTGTGCGCCAAAGAAATTCTACGATATTCCTGACCTATGACCCCGCTATACATCATCCCTGCCCGAGGTGGCAGCAAAGGAATTCCACGAAAAAACATCAAGCTCCTCGGAGGCCGCCCTTTGCTGGCCTGGACGGTCGAGGCCGCGCTCAAAGCCCTCGGCAGCGATGGCGATATTCGACGCGTCATCCTCTCCACCGACGACCTTGAGATTGCGGAGGTCGGGCGCTCGCTCGGCCTTGCTATAAGCTACATGCGCCCACCCGAACTTGCCGCCGACAACAGCGGCTCGCGCGAAGTCGTCCTCCATGCCATGCACTGGGCCGACTGCCAAGGAATATCCTACGACGCCGTGGTCCTCCTGCAGCCTACGAGCCCCTTCCGCACCGCCAAAGATATTCTCGACGCGCAAGCTCTATACTGCGCATCCACGGATTCGCCCGACATGGTGGTGAGCGTATGCGAGAGTGCTGCAAATCCATATTACAACCTCTTTGAGACCGCCCCCGACGGCACCCTGCACGTCTGCATGGGAAGTGGACTTATCACACGCCGCCAGGATGCGCCTAAGGTGTGGGAATACAACGGCGCCGTCTACGTCATCCGCCCTGCCTCAATTCGCCGTATGGCTCTCGGCGAGTTTCCGCGTCGTATTCCATACGTCATGCCCCGAAATCGTAGCATCGACCTCGACACCCCGGCCGACTGGATGCTGGCCGAGGCCTTAATCTCCGAAAAATGATTACAGAAACTAATTCTATATCCTGCGAAGCCACGCTCTTCGACGCCCTCGAGCGCCTCAATCTGCTCCCCGACAGGGCGCACATGACGCTTTTTGTCCTCGACGGTGCAACGCTCGTCGGCACCCTCACCGACGGCGACATCCGACGCGCCATTCTTCGGGGCCTCTCGCTCTCATCGCCCGTCAGCGAGGTCTGCTGCCGCACATTCCGCAAGCTTTCGCCCAACGACGCCCCGGCCGCCCGCATCAGCTGTATCAGGCTATGCCGCGAACGTGGAATTTCTCTTGTCCCCGAGGTCGATGCCTCAGGACGTCTCCTCCGCATTATCGACCTCACGGTTACGCATTCGCTTCTTCCTCTCCGAGCCGTCCTCATGGCCGGTGGAAAAGGCGAACGCCTCCGTCCTCTCACCCTCGACACCCCCAAGCCTCTCCTCCGCATCGAAGGCAAGGCCATAATCGACTATAATATCGAAGCCCTCGCGGCTGCGGGAATCAGAGACATCACCGTCTGCACCCGCTATCTCGCCGAGCAGCTCGAAGCCCACTTCGCCGCTCCCTTCGGGCCTTCGGCACTAAGAGTGAAGTGCGTGCGTGAGCGCGACCCGATGGGCACTATCGGTGCCGTGGCGCTCACCCCCGTGGCCCTCGACGAGGGAGACACCCTGGTCATGAACTCCGACCTCATCACCTCAATTTCTTTCGAGGACCTGTACATGCGCCACATCGAAAGCCGGGCCGACATCACTATCGCAACAGTACCCTTTCAGGTCAGCGTGCCCTTTGCAATCCTTTCCTTCGACCCCGCCGACCCGGAGCGCGTTGTGGCTCTCGAAGAGAAGCCCACATATTCCCATTATGCCAATGCCGGGATTTATATATTCAGCAACCGTATCCTCCGCACCCTCAGCCCCGGCGAACGAACCGACGCGACCGACCTCATCGAGCGCGCCATCGCCGACGGCGCAAGAGTGTGCCACTACACGATCAAAGGAACTTGGATAGATGTGGGCTCGCCAACGGATTTCCGCCAGGCTTCCGAGCTTATGCGCCATCATCGTGCGATGGACTCCCGAACCTAAGGGCCGCTCCGCGCGTTCAATATCTGTAACGAACATAAGACACACACAATTCAACTATGGCAGACAGTAATTTCATAGACTACGTAAAGATACTTTGCCGCTCGGGTAAGGGCGGTGCCGGCTCGCGCCACTTCTATCGCGCAAAATACGTCCCCAAAGGTGGGCCCGATGGCGGCGACGGCGGCCGCGGTGGCCATATCATCCTTAAAGGAAACCGCAACATGTGGACCCTCCTTCCCCTCCGCTACAGCCGGCATATTTTCGCCGGCAACGGCCAGAGTGGTTCAGGTGGTCGTTCGTTTGGCAAGGACGGCGAAGACCGTATTATCGAAGTGCCCTGCGGCACGGTCGTTTTCGACGCCGAGACAGGGCAATATCTCTGCGAAGTTACCGACGACGGTCAGGAAATAAAGCTTCTGCGCGGCGGCCGCGGCGGCCTCGGAAACTGGCATTTCAAATCTTCGACCAATCGCACCCCGCGCTATGCCCAGCCCGGCGAACCGGCAATCGAGAAATCCGTGATTCTCGAGCTTAAGATGCTTGCTGATGTAGGCCTTGTCGGTTTCCCCAACGCAGGCAAGAGCACATTACTTTCGGCCATTTCCGCTGCCGAGCCCAAGATTGCCGACTATCCCTTCACCACCATGGAGCCACAGCTTGGCATCGTGAGCTATCGCGACAACCGCTCCTTCGTCATGGCCGATATCCCCGGGATCATCGAAGGAGCCAGCGAGGGCAAGGGCCTCGGACTGCGTTTCCTCCGCCATATCGAGCGTAATGCCGTGCTCCTCTTCATGGTCCCGGCAGATGCCGACGATATCGACGCCCAATACCGCATCCTCCTTCACGAGCTCGAGCAATTCAATCCTCAGCTCATGGACAAGCAGCGTGTTCTCGCCATCACGAAGACCGACCTTCTCGACGAGGAACTAAAGGAGGAAATCGCCAAGACCGTACCGGCAGACGTCCCCTCCGTATTCATCTCTGCAGTTACGGGAGAAGGCATCACCGAGCTTAAGGACCTACTCTGGAAAGCTATCACCGACGAGAACAACAGAATCGAACCCTCCGAAATAACCCACCGCCCCCTCGATGGCCATCATCGTGTCCGCGAGGAAGATGAGTTCATATTCGAGCCCGTGGCCGAAGAGCCCGATTAGGAGGCCGAAGACCTCCGCCGGATCGATGCAGCCTCATGGGGCGACGACATGGATTGGGATGATGCCGACGTCGACGACGATTCCGTTGGCTTCGACGGCAACGACATCGACGTTCCCGGTTATAGCGGCGCCGACGATGATGATGCCTTCATCTTCGAACAAGTCAACGACGATAAATGACCACAGCCCGCGAAAAATATTCCGCCCTCAAGGCTCGCCTTACCCCCCTGCTTGGCGAAGGCGAGGCTGAGGGCGCTGCTCGCATTCTCATGGAGGATATTGCCGGGTTCGACTGGCGGAAGCTCTTTGCCGACGGCGACCGTACGCTTCTTGATTTCACACTTGCGAAGCTCGATGCTGCTGCCGATAGGATTGTTGCCGGTGAGCCGGTGCAGTATGCCGTGGGCCGTGCCCGCTTTTGCGGCATGGACCTCGAGGTCTCGCCCGCCGTCCTCATTCCTCGCCCCGAAACGGAAGGCCTCGTCGACATTATTGTCGACAGGCTCGGTTCAAGACGCGATCTCCACGGCCTCGACGTTTGCACCGGAAGCGGATGCATTGCCATTGCGCTCGCCCGGGCCCTCCCCTTCAGCTCCATTGAGGCCTGCGACATCAGCGACGAGGCTCTTGCAATTGCGCTGATCAACGCCGGAAAGCTCGCCCAGGGGATTGAGCTTTTCAAAGCCGACGCCCTGAATCTCCCCGCCCCCGCGACCCCTACTTTCGATTTTATTGTCAGCAATCCACCTTACGTACTTCCATCCGAAAAAGCATCCATGGATGCACGCGTGCTCGACCACGAGCCTGCCTTAGCCCTCTTTGTGCCGGAAGATAAGCCCTTGCTCTTTTACGAAGCCATTGCTTCATACGCCCGGGACGCCCTCCGCCCGGAGGGGAGTCTCTTCTTCGAGATTAACGAGACACAGGGCCGCCCGATGGCAAAAATGCTCTCCGATGCCGGCTTCAGAGACGTTGAGATTTTAAAAGATTATACCGGACGCGACCGCTATGCCATTGCCCTCCGATAGAAAACCCATCACTCCCGAAAAAGCCCTCCTTCGCCTCGAAGAGCGATGCGCCCGAAGCGAGATGTGCGAACACGAAGCCCTCGAGCGCATGGCCCGTTGGGGGCTGCCCGCTTCCGACGCTATTCAGGTGCTCCGTTCTTTGACCTCCCGCAAATTCATCGACAACGAGCGTTTCGCCGCTGCTTTCGTCCGCGACAAATACCGCTTCCAGCGTTGGGGGCGCCGAAAGATAGCTTACGCCCTCGCTCTTAAGAAAATTCCCCGCTCGATTATAGGTCCGGCCATGGAACAGATCGATGATTCCGAATATCGCGAAATCCTCAGCGCCCTGATTGCTGCCCGTGCGCGAACGCTCGGCGAGGGAGCCCGCACCTACGAAGGACGCACCAAACTTTTCCGCATGGCGGCCTCCCGCGGATATGAATCCGATCTTATCGCCGCCGAGCTCAAGCGCCTCGTGTGATTTCTCCTCTTTGAAAATTGCCGTATGTCAAAAATTTTGACTACCTTTGCTTAGTTTTTCCAAACATATAGCTAATCCGAATGAAAAAAATCCTTACAATTGTTTCTCTCGCAGCCGCAGCCCTCGCTCCTTTTGCAGCTCAGGCCGAGACCCTCACGCTCTGCGACGGCACAAATACGTCCGACGGCGCTCCCGTTTACGCTAATTGGCTCGATCGCGCCAACCGTTCGCAGATAATTTACCCCGCTTCGATGCTGGAAGACCTCAAAGGAAAGTCTTTGACCGAATTCAAGTTCTTTATCAGCACGATAAACAAGGAATGGTCCAACAACGAGATTCAGATTTCTCTCGGCGAAGTAGAGCAATCCTCCTTCGCAGCCACCGAATACATCTCGGCACCCCTTTCGCAGGTATATTCCGCACCGGTGCTCGTCGCAACCACCGACACCGAGTGGACAATTTCCTTTGCTGTGCCATATACCTATAACGGCGGCAATCTCCTTATCGACATCGCCAACCCCGCCAGAGGCACCTCTACCCGCATCAACTGGTTCGGAGTGAATCAGCCCGAAACCACCGCTGTGTGCAAAGGAAACAATCTCCGAGCCATCAACTTCCTCCCAAAACTCGAAATCGAATTCACCTCCGAAGCTGTAGGCGCCAAGGCTTCCGTAAGCACGAAAGCTCTTTCCTTCCCCCTCACATTCACCGACGACTCCGCCGAGCAGTCGCTCACCATCTTCAACGTCGGCTCCGAACCCGTTTCGGGCACGATCGCTGTCGAAGGTTCCGACGCCTTCGTTCCCTCGCTCGCTTCGGTCGAAATTCCCGTGGGCGAATCCAAAGTTGTCGACATTACCTATGCCCCCAAGGATTCAGGTGAAGCCGCTGCCACCCTCTCAATCGAACTCGGCGATGCCGGCTCTTTCGAGGTAGCCCTCTCCGGCAAGTCGCTCGAAGTGCCCGCCGACTTCCGTCAGCTCTTCGATGGCTCGGGTTACAACGACGCACTCCCTTCGGGCTGGACGCCTTGGGCTGTAGAGCTTTTCGCTTCTGACGGCTCGCTTAGCGACGCAACCTCCGACTACGACTTCTTCCCCACATATTACCGCTTCTCCGACTTTTCTTTCGACGACTGCACGGCTCTGGCATGGAACCACGTGAACCCAGCCCCCAACACCGACCTCTATCAGCAGTACTTCTACATCATCTCTCCCGCACTTAAGGGCAAAATGATGATACGCGCAATGTTCACCGACCTCCCCGCCACCGGAGCATTCGTGCAGGTATATCCTGTCGAAAGCTACGACGATGTCAACCGTCGCTTCACCCTCTCATCCACCCCTCTCGAAATAAACTGGGAGACACCCCTCTCGAACACCGCCTGGAGCATCGGCACGGCAAACATTCCCGCTGAGGCCCGCCTCGCCTTCTTCATGAAGTATTCCGCCCTCGATTTCGTTGCCGCCGACTTCTCCACATCCGGCATCGATGCTCCCGCCATCGCTCCTGCCGAAACCGATTCCGACGCTCCCGTCATGGTCTTCGACCTCGCAGGCCGTCCCGTCAGCCATGAAGCCTTCAAGGCCGGCAAGGTTCCCGCCGGAATATACATCCTCCGCAGCGGCGAGAAGGCTTGGAAAGCTGTTAAATAACCTCCCTGTATATGAACTATAGTCAAACTCTCGAATATCTCTTCGGGCAGTTGGCGATGTTTTCCCGCACCGGGGCCGAGGCTTACAAGCCCGGCCTCGGTGCTACCTTTGCCCTGTCCGATGCTTTCGGAGCCCCCCACAAGGCATTCCCGGCCATTCACGTCGGTGGAACCAACGGCAAAGGCTCCGTTTCCCACACCCTCGCCGCCGTGCTCCGGAGCGCCGGATATAAAGTCGGTCTTTACACCTCACCCCACCTCGTCGACTTCCGCGAGCGAATCCGCGTCAATGGCGAGCCCATTTCCGAAGACGCCGTCGTCGACTTCGTCGAGCGTTTCCGGGCCATGCCTTTAGCCGAGGAGCTCACCCCCTCCTTCTTCGAGTTCACAACAGTCATGGCTTTCGAGCACTTTGCACGCGAGCATGTCGACGTTGCCATCGTTGAGGTCGGCTTGGGAGGTCGCCTCGACTCAACAAATATACTCGAGAATAAACTTCTCACCGTCGTCACCAACATCTCCCTCGACCACACAGCCCTACTCGGCTCCACAGAGCCCGAAATTGCCTTCGAGAAAGCCGGAATTTTCGCTCCCGGCGTCCCGGTCGTAATCGGCAACGCCGGCAGTCCCGAAGTCCGTGCCGTCTTCGTCGCCGAAGCCGAGAGGGTAGGGGTGGCGCTCACGGTCTTCGCTTCCGAGATGCTCCCTTATGCCAGATACCGAAGTACACCCGACGGCATCCTCTACGAAGCTACACCCTTCGGAGATGTCCTCGGAGAGCTCACCGGCGACTGCCAGCCCGAAAACGCCGCCACCGTCCTTGCCTCTCTTGTCGCCCTTGTCTACGATTTCCCCCGCATCGACGACGACGCCGTCCGCCGCGGATTCTCCGACGTCTGCGCCCTCACGGGTCTCCGCGGCCGATGGATGCATCTCCCCGCCCCCGAGGGAATCGAAGTAGTCTGCGACACCGGCCACAACGTCGGCGCCTGGCGCATCCTTGGCCCGCGCCTCAGCGCCATAGCTGCCGAAAGGCCCCTCACGATGATTCTCGGCTTCGTCAACGATAAAGACGTCTCCTCGATTATGGCAACGATGCCGCGCTCAAAGGTCCGCTACATCTTTGTCGAACCCTCCATCCCCAGGGCCCGCTCGGCAATGTCCACCGCCGTCGCGGCCCGCGACACCGGCCTCCCGGTTCCTATGGTAATGCCCGGTCCCGACTCTGTGAAGGAGGCCTATCGCCACGCCCTCAGCTCTGCGCTCCCCAACGAATTTATTTTCATCGGCGGAAGCACATTCGTCGTCGCCGACCTCCTTTCATGAACATTTTCCGCCCCGGCCGCGTTCTTATTTAAACGTTTCAACTCATCAGATGCCTAAGCTTCCTTCCGCTCAGTATTGGACCACCGACCGCATCATGCAACTCATTATCGTGCTTGCATGTGGCGGTGTATTTATATGGCTCGTTGGCTATCTCAGCGACGTTCTCCTCCCCTTCGTTGCCGCATGTTTCATTGCCTATCTCATGGAGCCGCTCGTCGCCTGGAACCTGCGTATCACCCGCGCGCGAAAGCGCGTGGTCGGTGTTGTTCTTTCCCTGGTTGAAGTCCTTGCCGTCTTCGTCCTCGCAGGCTATCTCTTCATTCCTTCCGTCGTGAAGGAAATCGACATGCTCGGCGACATCATCCGCGACCTCTCTTCAGGCAAGCGCGAACTCCCTCCCGCCTACACCTTCGTCGTCGACTTCGCCACACGCTACTTCGATGCCCGGAACCTCCGCGACCTCATCAGCGGAAGCCATTTCGCAGCCATTCTCAGCCAAGGCTCCAGCCTCCTTGAGGAATCTCTCGAGACTGTGCTCCACATCCTCGCCTGGCTCCTCACGTTCATCTACATCATTTTCATCCTCATAGACTATCAGCAGATTGTCCGGGGCTTCAAGCTCATTTTCCCTCGCAAATACCGCGCTCAAGGCTGGACTATCGTCCGAGACGTCCAGCGCAGCATGAACAGCTACTTCCGCGGTCAGGGCCTCGTGGCTCTCATAGCCGCAGTCCTCTATAGTGCAGGATTTTCCATCGTCGGCCTCCCCCTTGCCATACCAATGGGCGTCCTCGTTGGAATACTCTACATGATTCCTTACTTCCAGTATGTTACCCTGATTCCGGTCGCCGCCATTTGCCTCATCTACTCCCTCGGAGGCCACGTCGAATTCCTTCCCGAGCTCGGAAAGTGCGCCCTGGTCTACCTCATCACCCAATCCCTCTGCGACTACGTCATCACCCCCCACGTCATGGGCAAGGAAATGGGCCTCAACCCAGCAATGATTCTCCTCTCCCTTTCCGTATGGGGCTCCCTCCTCGGCATCATAGGCATGATTATCGCCCTCCCCGCAACGGCCCTCATTATGACCTATTACGAAAAATACATCTCCAACCCCACGCCGCGCAAGAAAGCCCCGGCGCAAGTCCCCGCCACCGCCGACGTCCCCGATAATTCCGAACAATAGCTATGAACCACGTTCTACAACTCACCCAGAAGTGGACATACCGCATCCTCCACATGTTCGTCCTTGTCCTCTCCGTCTTTCTCGTCGTTTCAATCTCGATCGACTCCTTCCGTGGACAAGGAATAGAATTCTACGACCAACCACGCTTCCTCAAGACACAGGTCGTAATCTGCGCCGTCTTCCTCCTCGACTTCTTCGCCGAATTTTTCATGTCCGACCGTAAAGGCCACTACTTCATCACCCACTTCCTCTTCCTCCTCGTATCCATCCCATACCTCTGGATTATCCATAAGTTAGGCTTCGACTTCTTCTCCCCCAAAGCCGCATACCTCCTCCAGTACATCCCCCTCGCGCGTGGCGGCTACGCCCTCGCCATGGTTGTAGGCTGGATCACCAGCAACAGGGCCACAGGCCTCTTTGTTACGTATCTCATCACCCTCATGTCCACGGTCTACTTCGCCTCGCTCGTCTTCTTCATGTTCGAGCAAGGAGTGAATCCCCAGGTCTCGGACTATACCGACGCCCTCTGGTGGGCCGCTATGGACGTTACCACCGTCGGCTCCAACATTTCACCCGTAAGTCCCGAAGGACGCATCCTTGCCGTTGTTGTCGCAGCCCTCGGAATGATGATGTTCCCCATCTTCACCGTCTACGTAACAAGTCTCATAACCCGCAAGCACAACAGCCTCGAGGCCCCCGATGGTAGCGGCGCATCCACCCCTTCCACCAACGCAAATCAATAATACAAACTTAATATCCCCCCCTCACTTAGTCATGAAAATCAAACATCTCATCCTCGCCCTCGTGGCCGTAATTTTCAGCGTATCCGTCGCATCCGCATCCGATCGCTATCTCCGCGACGACTCCGAGCTCCCCGCAGCAGCCCGAACCGCCGTAAACAAGCATTTCAAAGCCCCCGTATCCTTCATCAAAGTCGACAAAGACTTCGGACGCATCAGCGAATACGAAGTCGTCCTTACCGACGGAACTGAAATCACATTCGACAACAAAGGCAACTGGAAAGAAATCGAGACCTCCGTCAAGAAGAGCGTCCCCGGAGCATTCATTCCTAAGCCCATGGCCAAATTCGTCAAGACAATCCACAAAGGAGTACGCATCATCGGCATCGAAAAGAAGAGCAAAGGATTCGAAGTTACCTTCTCCAACGGCATCGAAGCAATCTTCGACGCCCAAGGCAACTTCCTCCGCTACGACGACTAAAAAACACCACAAAGGCACGCCCCGTCCGGAGCGTGCCTTTGCCATCTTGCTCTCAAATCGAGAGAGAGTGATTATTTCCCGGCGATGATGCCGCGGATGCGTTCCGCCAGCGCCTCGGCCTCAGCCATCGTGTGGGCCTCCGAGTAAATGCGGATAATCGGCTCAGTATTGCTCTTGCGCAGATGCACCCACGAATCCTCGAAGTCGATTTTCACGCCATCTATATCCGTAATTTTTTCCGACGCGAAGCGATCCTTCATAGCCGAGAGAATTGCATCCACATCAATCTCCGGCGACAGCTCGATTTTGGTCTTGAATATCTCATACTTAGGATATTCCTCGCGGAGCTCGCTCACCTTCTTGCCCTTCTTGGCAAGGAGCGTCAGGAACAGAGCCACACCCACAAGAGCATCGCGGCCATAGTGCAGCTCGGGATAAATCACCCCGCCGTTGCCTTCGCCGCCTATCACAGCGCCCGTGCGCTTCATCTCCGTCGTAACATTCACCTCGCCCACAGCAGCTGCCGAGTAGCTTCCGCCGTGTGCCGTCGTTACATCGCGTAGCGCTCGCGACGAGCTCAGGTTGCTCACAGTGTTGCCCGGAGTGTGCCCCAGCACATAGTCCGCAACTGCAACGAGCGTGTACTCCTCGCCGAACATCCGGCCGTCCTCCATCACCAAGGCAAGACGGTCCACGTCAGGGTCCACAACCACACCCAGGTCGGCTCCCGCCGTACGCATCAGTTCCGAAATCCCCGTAAGGTTTTCAGGTATAGGCTCCGGAGTGTGGGCAAAGCGGCCCGTCGGCTCGCAGTTGAGCTCAATGATTTTCTTCACGCCCAGGGCGCGGAGAAGCTGCGGGATGATCACGCCACCCACCGAGTTCACAGCATCCACAGCCACGGTGAAGTCGGCCTTCGCGATAGCCTCGCGGTCTACAAGCGGAAGAGCCAGCACCGCTTCGATATGTCGGCGGTTGTAAGTAGTGTTCACGCTTATCTCTCCAAGTTCCTCAACGGGCGCGAAAGTATATTCGCCCGAAGCAGCGATGCGAAGCACCTCCTTGCCCTCGGCATCGTTCAGAAACTCGCCGCGAGAATTCAAAAGCTTCAGCGCATTCCACTGTACCGGATTGTGCGACGCCGTCAGGATTAGGCCGCCGTCTGCGCATTCGCCTGTTACGGCCAGCTCCGTGGTCGGAGTAGATGCCAGGCCTATGTTCACCACATCGCAGCCCATGGCCTGAAGCGTGCCCATGACAATGCTCCCGACCATCGGACCCGATATTCTCGCATCTCGGCCAACCACAATCAGTGCGCGGCGTCCCGTGGGAACCCCGCGTTTGATGAACGTGGCATACGCAGCCGTGAACTTTACTATATCCTCAGGGCTAAGGCCCTCGCCGGCATGTCCGCCGATGGTTCCGCGGATACCCGAAATAGATTTGATAAGCGACATATTTAGTGTTTTTTAGAAAATTCGTTCTCTGCCTGTGGTTTTCAAATAGTCGTCTTGCAGGCTCTTAGATGAGAGGACGCTGATACGTAAGTCTATAGAGGAAAGGCTTCACTTCCGAAAGCTCCTTTGTCGGGCCGTACGCGGCCTTGATCACGATATTCACCTCGCAGTCTACAGGCAGCAGCTGAAGCGGATACTGGATTCCCGTTCCCCACTGAGCCGACGAAGCCAGCGACAGATTCTGGAAGCGGAACCACGCCGGGTTCAGCGACTGATTGTTGCCTGCGCTTGCGGGCAGCTCTCCGTCCTGATAGTACTCCAGAGCCCAGCGTGTATAGCGGAAGTAGAGCAGCTCGTCGCTCTTCGCCATATTGCCCTTCGTCCCCGCATTAAGCACCTGCATATACATCGTGCCGTCTTCATCGAGGCGGTAGTAGGGTGCATTCGGTCCGATCTCGAACACCGTGTCCTCAGGCACGTAGTTCACCACACGCTGGTCAGCAAGAAATGCGTTCACGTAGTGGGCCTCCTCTATCAGGAGTTCGGCGTATGTCTTGTCGTCGCTGCAAGAGCCAAGCCCCGCAAGAAGCAGAAGCCCTGCGCCCACGCATACTAAAAAATGTTTCAGGTTCATTGGTTTAGTTCCTTCTTGTATTTTTGCGTATTCTCTTTCACTATAGTGCGGAACAGGTCGGCGCACTCCTCCAGAGTGCCGTAAAATTCTCCGCCCG
This sequence comes from uncultured Porphyromonadaceae bacterium, assembly GCA_947176295.1. GTDB lineage: Bacteria > Bacteroidota > Bacteroidia > Bacteroidales > Muribaculaceae > CAG-873. Next base: position 3,218 of record CAMWQB010000022.1, on the reverse strand, counting down.
CTGCATTCAGATGGCCGCCGCCCCCGAAATGCTCGCTGCAAACCTCGTTTACAGGCATAGCCCCAAGGCTGCGCATCGACACCTTTATCAAGTCGCGTTCCTCCCTCAGGAAGCACGAGTAGCGTATCCCCGGAATTTCCAGAGGCCGGTTCACCAGGCCCTCCGTGTCGCCCTTCGTGTAGTGGAAACGGTTCAGTTCCTCGCGGCTCAGCACTATCAGCGCCGCATGCTCATCCGAGAAGATTTCCATCTTCTTCAGAAGTGCATAAGCATTAAGCCGCATGCAGTTAACGCTCGTGGTCATGAATAGATGGCGCGTCAGTTGCTCCTTGTCAGCGCCCTTCCTCACGAGCTCGGCCACGATCGTGAACAGCTCGGGGTCCCCCACGTTGTACGACAGGTTTCCCGTATCCGTAAGAATCCCCGCCAGCAGGCACTCCGCCGCAGCCTTGTTAATGAAGTTGAACAGTTCCAGACGACAGAACACCCTGAAAAGCAGCACACACGTCGCTGCCATCTCAGGGTGTGAAATTATCACGTTTGCAAAGTCACCGGGCTCCAGGTGGTGATCGATCATCACCTTCGGCGCATTCGCCGCCAGGAGTGCGTCAGCAAGCTTTCCCGTGCGCGTCGGCAAATTGTAGTCCAGGCATATTATCAGGTCGGCCTCATCAAGGAGCTGTCGCGCGAAGTCAGGATAACGCGACGCATCCACCACTTCCTTGGCCCCCGGAAGCTGACGCAGCTGCCCCAGAAAACCGTCCGGAGCAACAATTCGCACCTCCTTGCCAAGCGATGTCAGCACATGCATCGCCGCAAGCGACGACCCTATGGCATCCCCGTCCGGACCCTGATGGCACGTTATCGTTATCTTCGAAGAATCATCCAGAAGCTCCTTGAGCTTCCGGATGCTCTTCTCATCTATAATTTGCGAAATCATTTATCTTTGTGGATTATTCCGCAAAGATACGCTTTTCGCGCGAAAGCACAAAACGCTGCGCCCCAACAAATGTTAATCCTTATCCGAGCGTCTTCACCCATTGCTCGATTCGCTCAGGGCTCAGGTTTGCATGGTTCACGTTGTCGAGAGCGAGACCTACCATATTTCCGTCCGGCAGAAGTGCTGCCGACGTGTTGAAGCTATATGTCCCGGCCGGGAACTCCCCCGTAAATGCCGCGCCCGTCCCTTCGAGGCGGCGCCGCAGAACGCTCATCCCGGCGCAGAACGTGTCGCTCATCGTCTCGTCCCCTTCTCCGAAGATGGCTATGCGCTTGCCGCTCAGGTCCAGCGCCTCAGCTCCGTCCAGGAAGTCATACCAGTCGTCCTGCACTTCTCCGTGTCCCCACGTCGATGTCCCTGCTACTATCAGGTCATAGTCTGCAAGCCTTGCCGGCGACGTATGCGCCACATCATGAATGTCTTTTTCTTCCACGCCCATAGCCTTGGCTATCTGGCGTGCTATCTCGGCGGTAGCCCCCGTTGTGGAGCCATAGAATATTCCGGTTTTCATATCAGTGAAGTGTATTTTTTTAGTATTATCTAATGTAAAGAGTGTTATTCAGTCTTCTGCTGGCTTTCCTTAAAAGCCCTTTTGACTGAATAACACTCTGCCCTTTATGATAGTTCGCCGGAACGGGGGAGAATTGGAGCTTACTCCTGCGTCGTCTCGGCTGCATCAGCTGCCTCGGCGGCCTCAGCAGCTTCATCTTCTGCGATGTCCTCCTTCTTGAATTCGGTTACACCGCTCGCGATCATTATGTTATACCACGAGAAAAGCTTACGGATGTCGGTCGTGTACACCCGATCGCGGTCAAATTCAGGAAGGATTGTCCCGAAATATTCACGCAGCTCTTCATCGCTGCCGAACTTCTTCACGTCCACAGGCTGGCCGTCGGTCGCTACCTTCACCTTTTCAAGCACCTCACCCAAGGGCATGTCCTCGCCCTCGGTGTAGATGGCGATGTCGGCAAGCGAAATCACCTTGTCGTGCGCATACACCGGCATGCGCTTACCCGTCTGGAGATTCTCAACAATCAGTGTGTTCTTGCCGCGGCTCACAAGGCGGTAGAGACCCGGCTTCCCGGAGATGGATAGTATTCCTTGAATCATCGTTGTATCTGTTTTTTTATGGTTATTCTGTTTCAGCCCACAAAAATAACACTTATAATTTAATTTCACCCTAAAAAATGTGTACCTTTGCACCATAAATTTTGGCAAAAGATGTTATCGTACTTAAAATATCTCCTCCAGCTCCTTCTCGTCCCCTCAAGCGGATGGGACGACATCGCTCAAAGCAGTCCCGACCCCGCGATGCTCCTCCGGCGGGGATTCTACCCCCTGCTCGCAGTCGTTGCGCTATCCGAATTTTGCGGCCTCCTTTATAATAAAGGCCTCTCCGTCGACACTGTCATCCTCCGTGCCATCGTCGACTTAGGCACATATTTCGTCTCATACTACCTCGCCCGGATAGCATTCGAAATGTATATCCGGCCTCTTTCCATTGCCTCCGCCGCAGATTCCTCCGACCGCTCCGACGCCATCGCCTCGCGGTCCCTCTCGCTCATCCTATTCGCCCTCGGCGAAATGCTCATTTTCCGCTTTATTGCAAACATACTCCAGGCCGACATCACAATCATCAAATTCCTCCCCCTCTATCTCATTCTCATTCTATACAAAGCACGAGGCTTCATGAACATCCGCAACGATTCCGTCATGAACTTCACCTGCCTTGCCGCCGTTGCAACAATCCTCATCCCCCTGATTCTACACTACATTCTGTCTGCAATCCTACTATGAAATTCAAAGAAGTAAACATAAAGAACCGCCGTGCAACATTCGACTATGCCATCACCGATACATACACCGCCGGCATTGTCCTCACAGGCACAGAGATCAAATCCATCCGCCAAGGCCACGCAAGCCTTGTCGACACATTCTGCTACATAGCAAATGGCGAAGTATGGGTCAAGAACATGAATATCGCCGAATACTTCTACGGCTCATACAACAACCACGAATCCCGACGCGACCGCAAGCTCCTTCTCAACAAAAAAGAAATCCGGCAGCTTCAGAAAACGCGCACCGAAGCTGGATACACCATAGTCCCCCTGCGCCTGTTCATCAACGAACGCGGCCTCGCCAAACTCGTCATAGGCGTTGCCCGAGGCAAAAAAGAATTCGACAAGCGCCGGACCATCAAAGACCGCGACGACAAGCG
>CAMWQB010000021.1 GCA_947176295.1 uncultured Porphyromonadaceae bacterium | reverse complement strand
CGACTTCCCCGGCAAGCAGGACGTGCTCCGATACGTCCTCACGGCCAACGCTCCCGAAGCCAAGGACAACGACTTCACATGGCGCGACTTCCAGGCCCGCAACAACAACGAGCTCGTGGCCATTCTCGGCAACTTCGTGAACCGCGCCCTCGTGCTCACTCACAAATATTTCGACGGCGTCGTGCCCCCGGCAATTCCCGGCGAGCCCGAAAAAGCCCTCCGCGAAGAAATCCTTGCCCTCAAGGCCCAGGTCTCCGAAGCTATCGAGACTTTCCATTTCCGCGAAGCCCTCAAACTTGCCATGGACATGGCCCGCGCCGGCAACCGCTATCTCCAGGAGACCGAGCCCTGGAAGCTTGCCAAGACCGACATGGAGCGCACGGCAACCATTCTCAACACCGCCATCCAGCTCTGCGCCAATCTCGCCATTGTCTTCGAGCCCTTCCTGCCCTTCATGAGCGCACGCCTGGTGAAGATGCTCGGCGGCGACAAAATTTCGTGGGACATGCTCGGATGCATGGACCTCGTGCCCGCCGGAGCACACATCGCTCAGCCCGAGCTGCTTTTCGAGAAAATCGACGACGAGACAATCGCCGCTCAGATCGACCGCCTCGAGCGCATCAAACTCGAAAATAAGCTCAAGAACTGGCAGCCTCAGCCGCGCCAGGCCGACGTGGACTTCGATACCTTCATGAAAGCCGACCTCCGCGTAGGCACGGTGCTCGAATGCGCAAAAGTGCCCAAAGCCGACAAGCTCCTTCGCTTCCTCATCGACGACGGAGGCCTCACTCCAGGCGGACGCACCATCGTCAGCGGCATTGCCGAACACTACACCGAACCCGAGAAGCTCGTGGGCCGGCAGGTCGTGTTCATCGCCAACCTCCCGCCGCGCAAGCTCAAGGGCATCGTATCCGACGGCATGATTCTCTCGGCCCTCAACGCCGACGGCTCCCTCACCCTGATTGCCCCCTCGGCTGAGGCTACTCCCGGCGCCCAAGTAAAATAATTTCTCTCTTCTCCCCCACCCCGCGCAATGAGCAAGAAACCCCGGATTCTCATAATCTACACCGGTGGCACCATCGGAATGATCGAAGACCCCAAGACCAAAGCCTTGAGGCCCTTCGACTTCACACACCTCATCGAAAACGTGCCGAAGGTGAAGATGCTCGACTACATCATCGACAACATCCAGTTCCATCCGCCCATCGACTCCTCCGACATGAACCCGGAACACTGGACCGACATTGCCCGCAGCATCGCCGAGAACTACGATGCTTACGACGGCTTCGTCGTGCTCCACGGCACCGACACCATGGCCTACACGGCCTCGGCGCTCTCTTTCATGCTCGAGAACCTGCATAAGCCCGTCATTATCACGGGCTCGCAGCTGCCCGTCGGAGAAGTGCGCACCGACGGCGAGGAAAATCTCATCACCGCCCTCCAGATTGCCGCCGCCACCGACGAAGCCGGCAGGCCCATGGTGCGCGAGGTGGCCATTCTCTTCGAAAACTACCTCTGGCGCGGAAACCGCTCCACCAAGCGAAGCGCCGACAACTTCAACGCCTTCAAGAGCAACAACTATCCGGCGCTCGCCAAGATAGGCCTCGGAATCCAGTTCGACCGCGATGCGCTGGCCAAGGTCGAGGAAATCCGGCCGCTCAATCCCCACTACAACCTCAATCCTTCGGTGATGGCCATAGACCTCTTTCCGGGTCTCCGCGAAGAAGTCCTCACGCACCTCCTCGCCACCCCCGGCATCAAAGGCATAGTGTTGCGCACATACGGAGCCGGAAACGGCCCGACGGCCAAATGGTTTGTCGACGCCCTCAAAGGCGCCATCGACCGCGGCGTGGTGATCCTGAACGTTACGCAGTGCGTCAACGGCAGCGTCCATCCCACCCGCTATGTCGCCGGCGACCTCCTCGCCGCCACCGGCGTGATTTCGGGCGCCGACATCACATTCGAAGCCGCAATCACCAAGATGATGTATCTCTTCGGGCTCAACCTCTCGCCCCTGGAAGTGGCCACATATCTGCGCCAACCCATCGCCGGCGAAATAACCCTGCCAAACTAAGTTGAACAACATGCAAGCGAAACGTCTTCTCCCCTTCCTGCTGGCCATGGCTTTCGCCATCGTCGCCAATGGCGCCGCCGCTCAGCATCCCGGCGACATCGCCCGCTGGCAGACGGCCGACACCCCGAAGGAGAGCGTATGGGTATTTGCCGACGACTCCCCCGCATCCGAAAAAATAGACGTCGTGGTCCGCGACGGCGGCCAGGTCCTCATCAGCGCCAACCGCCCCACGCCGGTCAAAGTCTTCACTATTCTGGGCCAGCCCGTGGCCTCCCGCACCATTCAGCCCGGCACCGTGCGGCTTCGCCTGCCCTTGCGAGGCATATACATCCTCAAGGCCGGAGAGACAACTAAAAGAATAAACATCTGATGCTTAAAGTAAAAATCATAAATCGCTCGGGCAACGAGCTTCCCGCCTACGAGACGCCCGGGGCTGCCGGCATGGACATCCGCGCTTGCCTCGACAAGCCCGTAACCCTCGGACCCCTCGAACGCGCGCTGATTCCCACCGGCCTGCGCGTGCAGCTTCCCGTGGGCTATGAAATGCAGATACGCCCCCGCAGCGGCCTCGCCCTGAAGCACGGCATCTCGCTGGCAAACACCCCCGGCACAGTCGACGCCGACTACCGCGGGGAAATAGGCGTTATCCTCATCAACCTCTCCAAAGAAGACTTCACAATCAACGACGGCGACCGCATCTGTCAGATGGTCATCACGCAATACACGCGCGTGGAATGGGAACCCGTTCATGAAATCGACCACACCGTCCGCGGCGACGGAGCATTCGGCCACACGGGCATATCCTGACAGCTATATCGCAATCCATGAAGGCAATACGCAGCTTTTTCATCGGCCTCGCCGCAGCCATCGCCGCCATATCCATATGGGCTAAGACTCCCGCCCCCCTCGGGCCGGCAGCAGAGCGCGCCCGCGCCCTCGCCAAAGCGAGATACACCTATATCGAGGCTGCCAATGCCTTTGCCGACGACCGCTACGACGACTACTACATGCTCCTGCGCCGGGCCTCCGCACTGAACCCCGACGACCCCTTCATTGCCGGCGAGATTGCCGACATGGACCTCCTCTCCCCGCTCACCGACACCATCCGCGCACGCCGCTCCTACGAAGCTCTGCGCCAACGATTTCTCGCCGCGCCCTCCGACCTCTATCTCGCCGGCCTCTTTGTGAGGGCTGCGCGCAATGCCGGCAACCTCGACGACCTCGCCCGAGCCTGGGCCATCCTCGACTCCCTGCGCCCCGAGCGCGCCGATGTGTCGTTGAACCTGGCCGAAGTGCTCGTGATGAAATCGCTGCGCGGCGATTCCGCCGCTTTTCCCCGCGCCCTGGCTATCTACGACCGCTTGCTTTCCGGCCTCCCCGGCGACATAGGAATCACCTCCCAGAAAATCAGGGCTTACTCCGCCCGACGCGACACGGCGTCGATAATCCGCGAGCTCAACCGCCTGGTGGCCTCTGCGCCCGACAATACCGACGTGAACCTCTACGCCGGAAACACCTACGGCGCATACTCCATGGCCGACTCGGCCATGAAATATTTCGATCATGCTCTCGAGCTCGACCCCGAGAGCGGGCGCGTGTTCATCTCCAGGGCTCAGTATTTCGAACAGACGGCCGACACAGCCGCATTCGACCACGAGGTGTTCAACGCCCTCGCCGCCTCCGACCTCGAATTCGACCCCAAGCTCGAGCTGCTGCTCCACTACGTCCGTGGCCTCTTCGAGCAACCGGAAAACCGCCCGCGCATCGATGCCATGTTCGAGAAAATGCTCGAGATAAATCCCGGCGAAGCGCGTCTCCACGCACTCTACGGCGCTTACGAAGAAACCCAGGACAACATCCCGGCCGCGCTCGAACAGTACTCCTACTCCATCGATCTCGACCCGTCGGAATCCGACGTATGGATGAGCTATCTGCGCACGCTCTCGCTCCTCGACAAAGAGGAGCCGCTGCTCGAAAACTCCCGCCGCGCCGCACGCCTCTTCCCGGATAATCTTACCTACTCCCTCGCCGCGGCAAGCCTCCTCCTGAGGCAGGAGAAACGCGACGAGGCGCTGGCCCTCCTCGACAGCGTGCCTCAGTCGGCTCTGGCCGATCCCAAGCAGGCCTCCTCCTTCTACTCTACCCGCGGCGACATCCTCTACAACATAGGACTGCGCGACAGCGCTTACGCCGAATACACCCGCGCGATATCCGCCGACCCGCGCAACGCCATGGCCATGAACAACGTGGCCTACTTCATGGCCCTCGACAGCATAAACCTCAGCCTTGCACGCACATATGCTTCACTTGCAGTGAGCGAGGAGCCCGAGAACCCGACATTCCTCGACACATACGCTTGGGTCGAATTTCGCCGCCGCGACTTTGCCGAAGCGAAGCGCCTCATCGACCTTGCGCTGAAGGCTTACGAGCCGGTGGTCGAAGCAATCGACACCCTTGCTCTCGACTCCGTGGAGCTCGCCCACATCGAGGAAGCGCTCGAGGAGATCGAAGTCGTCGAGGCTGAGGAGCCTTCCGCCGATATATACGACCATGCCGGCGACATATATTTCTGGAACGGCCTGCTCCGCGAAGCAGCCCAATTTTGGGAAAAAGCCGCCATGCTCAAGCCCGAAGACGAGCTCATTGCCAAAAAAGCAAAGCACAAAACTTACTTCGCCGAATGAACCACTCCCCCAAAGCCTTCATTGCAGCCACGGCTCTTATCATAGCCGTGCTCCTGTCTTCATGCCATAAGAAAGCAGCCTTGCCCGCAGACACGGAAGACCCGGCCGCCCCGACCGACACTCTCGCTCTTGTTCCGGAAGAAGGCGAAGCCGTCGCCTCCGTTCAGTTCCCGGCATCCTTCGGAGAATGGACATCGGTCGAAGTGCCCGTGCAGGTGCGCCTCTCTTCCCCGCGGAGCTTCTCCGTCAGCGGCCGCGCCACGATGGTAAAGGGTCGCGACATCTTCGTGTCCCTGCGTTTCATAGGCCTCGAACTCGGGCAGCTCTACGCCAACTCCGACTCCGTCTTTCTCGTCGAAAAGGTCCACAAATGGTATATCGCCGAATCTCTCGAACGTCTCGGCGGCCGCACGGGCCTGACTATCGCCGACCTTCAGGGCTATCTTCTCGGGCGTCCCGACCGCACCGTGCCTCAAGGCATTGGCGGCTTCGACGTCTTATATGACTGGAACAGCGCCTCGGAGCGCCTCGGAGCCGTGGGCTTCTCCCGAAATGGTGTGCCCGTCGCAGGCATCGCATACGGCGAAACAGAGCAGACACCCGCCGGGCCTACCGCCTCGTCTGTATCTATCGCAGCTATCCCGGGAGGAAAAACCGAAATTTCCGGGACAATCGAATATCGCCTCGGGCAGGCCAAGTGGAACTCGGCTGCTCCCGACGCCGTCCGATTCCGCCCGCCGGGCGCCGGATACAGCCGCATCTCCATCGACCAACTCGCTAAAAATCTCTGATTTCATCCTCCTCCCGTGCGCAGCCTTCGTCTTCCATTCATTGTCGCGTTCCTTGCCGCCATTCTCCTTTCGGCCTCCGTCTGGGCGCCGCAGGCCGAAGCACGCCGCAAAGCCGCCCCAGCACGCAAGGAAGCTCCGGCGCCAAAGAAGTCAACCACAAAGAAAACGGGCAGTAAGAAGGGCGCCGGAAAGAAGAAAAGCTCGGCCCCACGCACGGCCGGCGACGTCGAGCGCGACAAGAAGCGCACTGCCGGCGAAATAGCCCGTGCTAAAAAAGACATCGCGGCCAACGAAAACAATACCCGCAAACAGCTCAACCGCCTGAGCCGCCTCGACTCCGACATCCGCACCACCGGCGAACGCGTCGACGCCCTGCAGGCCCGCGTCGACGAGCTCCGCGCAAGTATCCGCGCCCTCAGCGACACTGTGGACGCCACCCAAACGAAAGTCGACCGGCTCCGCGCATCATACGGCCGCAATCTCAGCGCCATGCGCCGCCAGCGTCAGGGCCTGTCCGACATTGCCTTCGTGTTCAGCGCCGAAAACTTCTCCGGCATGGTGAGCCGCGTGCGCTATCTCCGCGAACTCTCTGCCGCCCAAAGCGAGCGCACCCGCGAGCTTCGCGTGCAGCTCGACTCACTGAGCCGACGCCGCGAACGCCTCAACTCGATGGAGGAATCTCTCCGCACAGTCCTTGCCGGCCACAAAGCCGAAAACATGCGCCTGCAGTCGTCGCGTAAGGAAGCATCTGTGCTCATCGACAGCCTCCGCCGCGAGGGCTCCTCGCTCCGGAAGATTCTCACCGAGAAGCAGGAGCTGGCCCGACGCCTCGACGCCGAGCTCGACCGTATCATAGCCGAGGAAGCCCGCAAGGCCGCCGAGGAAGAGGCCCGCAGAAAAAAAGCGGCCGAGGAAGCCCGGAGAAAAGCCGAGGCCGAAGCTGCCGCCCGCCGCTCGCAGGAGCAGGAGCAGAAGAAGGACAAGAACAAGGCGAAAGAAAAGACAAAGGCCGACGCGCCGAAGAGCAGTCCCGCAAAACCGGCTCAGCAACCTGCACAAAACGCTCAGACCAAGCCCTCCGGGCCCGTGTCGCCCCTCACCGGAAACTTTGCCGCAAACAAAGGGCGCCTGCCGGCACCCGTCGACCGCCCGTACACCATCGTCTCGGCTTTCGGCCGCAACTCCCACCCCGAGCTCTCGCGCATCGACGTCCAGAACAACGGCATCGACCTACGCACATCGCCCGGAGCGTCGGCACGCGCAGTCTTCGCGGGCACCGTCAGCTCCATTTTCCGTCTCGACAGCTACCACAACATCGTCATTCTCCGCCACGGCAACTATCTTACGGTCTACGCCGGAATCGACGCCCTGAAGGTGCGCAAAGGTCAGGAAGTCGCGGCCGGACAGCTCCTCGGTACCCTCGCCCACGACCCCGACTCCTCCGACGGGCCCATCCTCCATTTCGAAATCAGAAACGAGAAAGCAAAGCTCAATCCCGCCGAGTGGCTTCGCAAATAAGACGCGCGGACCAAGAATAAAACACACACGCGCCCACACACACACACAACAGTTCCCCGCAATGGCAGCGAAGCTCACATCCACCGTCCTCAAAGCACTCGGCGTCTTCGGAGGCGTGCAGGGAATCAATATTCTTGCAGGGATAGTGCGCACAAAGTGTGCCGCCCTGTGGATAGGGTCCGAGGGCGTGGGCATTATCGCCCTCTTCGTCCAGACCATCATGACCCTCTCCTATCTCTCGCAACTGAGCCTGCGGCAGAGCGCCGTGCGCGACCTCTCGCCCCTGGCCTCCGCGCCCGAGAGCCCCGAGGCCCGCACGATGGCCTTTACAGCCCGCCGGCTCTCCCTATGGCTCGGCATCGCAGGCATGATCCTGACCATAGCCCTCGCTCCCGACCTCAGCCGCTGGACCTTCGGCTCCGAGCACTACGCGTGGAGCTTCCGCGTCCTTTCCCTCACCCTGCTGGCCACCTCCCTCACCGGCGCCGACAATGCCATTCTCCAATCCTTCGGCCTCCTCAAAAAACTCGCCAAGGCCAACGTCTACGGCTCCGTAGGCGGCACGGCCCTCCTCGCAGCAAGCCTCTTCATCTGGCGCATGGACGGCATCACGGGAGCCCTCCTCGGCCTGCCCGTATGCCTCTGGTTCTTCTCCTTCATCGCCTCCAAAGGCATCCCCTCACCGCCCGACCCTCGCCCGTCCGTCAGGCGCGTAATCAGCCGGGGCCGCGGTATGCTCACCCTGGGGATATATCTCACCATCACGGATTTCATCACCCAGTTTTCCTCCTACATCTTCTCGATATACCTCAACCGCGAAGCCTCGACAGCCGACGTCGGCATATATCAGTCGGGCTTCACGATGGTGAATCAATACGTCGGCGTCATCTTCACGGCCATCACCATGGAGTTCTATCCGCGCCTGAGCACGAGGATAAAGCAGCGGCGCCTCACGGCCGTGCTCGTCTCCCACGAAATCGCCGTGGCCCTGTGGGTGCTCATGCCCGTGGCAGTGCTCTTCGTCTGTTTCGACGAACTGATGGTGCGCATACTCTACTCCGACGCCTTCCTCGCCATGCTCCCATTCATCAGCCTAGCCATAGCCGGCGTAGTCTTCAGGGCCGTATCGTGGTGCATGGCCTACGTCATTCTGGCAAAAGGCGACGGCAAGATATATATGCTCACCGAGGCCCTCAGCGCCGCCACAATGCTCGCGCTCTACACCACGGCCTGGCCCACCCTCGGATTCACGGGCCTGGGCATCGCCTATATCCTCTGGTATGGCGCCTACGCCGCGATCGTATATCTCGTTTTCCGCTTCCGCTACGGCATGCACCTCGGGCGTGGCATCCCCATGCTCATAGGCATTGCCACCCTCGTCTGCGGCGGCGCATCCCTCGCGCGATTTGCCATCGGCCCGTTATGGACGGGCGTCATCTTCCTCCCATGGCTTATCCCCCTATGCCTCAACAAGCTCGGCCTCGCCGGGAAATTAGGCCTATCTATTACAAAACGATGGCAAAAATAAACATTCCAAAACTTTTGTATTCCACCGAAACATTTTCGCAGGTTCTTGTGTTAGGTAAATGTATTTCCTGAAATCTATCACTTACCACCCCTTTACTTACCACTACAGATAATGATAACCCGCGAAGTAATCGACACCCTTTACAAGAAATATTCGAAGGCTCCCGCCAGCCCCGACTATCTCGACATTCCCCTGCTCTTCGACTATGTGGCCGAGCACCACAACATCACCATCGACATGGACGGCCCTGTCGACGCCCTCGTCATCAACAGCGTGGAGCCCGGCTCCCCCTTTCACCGCATTCCCCTGCGCCGCATCCATGCCATCGTGCCCTTCGAAGAATGGGTGGCCATCGTCCTCCACTCCTCCATTATCTTCCTCAGCCGCAAGGGCCCGAAAGTGAGCATCCACATCAAGCCAGCCCAGCTCTCCATCCTCGACCGCGCCCGCATGGCCCTCGAAGGAAATCTCGGAAAGAAGTAGCCGCGCAATTTTGTTGCGAAAATTGAATTATTTTCGTAAATTTGCACTCTGTAAGCGCCGGATATTCGCGCGGCGCTCACGATTCGGAAACTTCAACATCCAAACATCAATATCCAAATGGTAAGTTACAAAGAACTCGGCCTCGTCAACACCCGCGAGATGTTCGCCAAGGCCATCAAGGGCGGCTATGCCATCCCCGCTTTCAACTTCAACAACATGGAGCAGCTGCAGGCCATCATCAAGGCCGCTGCCGGCGAAAAGAGCCCCGTAATCCTGCAGGTGTCCAGCGGCGCCCGCAAGTATGCCAACGAAACCCTCCTCCGCTACATGGCCCAGGGTGCCGTTGAATACGCCAAGGAACTCGGCTGGGAAAAGCCCCAGATTGTTCTCCACCTCGACCACGGCAACTCCTTCGAGCTCTGCAAGAGCTGCATCGACTCGGGCTTCTCGTCCGTGATGATCGACGGCTCCCACCTACCCTACGAAGAAAACGTAGCCCTCACCAAGAAGGTCGTTGACTACGCTCACCAGTTCGACGTTACCGTTGAAGGCGAGCTCGGCGTCCTCGCCGGCGTAGAAGACGAAGTTTCTTCCGACCACCACACCTACACCGACCCCGAAGAAGTGATCGACTTCGCTACCCGCACCGGCTGCGACTCCCTCGCTATCTCCATCGGCACAAGCCACGGCGCATATAAGTTCACGCCCGCTCAGTGCACGCGCAACGCCGAAGGCAAGCTCGTGCCCCCGCCCCTGGCTTTCGACGTCCTCGACGCCGTTATGGAGAAGCTCCCCGGATTCCCCATCGTGCTCCACGGCTCCAGCTCCGTGCCCCAGGACGAAGTAGACACCATCAACATGTTCGGCGGTAAGCTCCCCGATGCTATCGGCATCCCCGAAGAGCAGCTCCGCAAGGCCGCCAAGAGCGCCGTTTGCAAAATCAACATCGACTCCGACAGCCGTCTCGCCATGACCGCAGCAGTGCGCCGCGTATTCGCTGAGCAGCCCCAGGAATTCGACCCCCGCAAATACCTCGGCCCGGCTCGCGACAACATGGAGAAACTCTATCGCCACAAGATCGTCAACGTGCTCGGTTCCGCCGGCAAGGCTGAATAAGCCCGCGACAGCTTCTTAAAATAATGCGCCCGACATGCTTCCCTGCATGCCGGGCGCAATCTTTTGCATCCCCGCCCGCGTACGGGCACAAAAAAAGGGCAAGCTTACTACATCGCACCGCTACAACCTCCTACCCTTGCTTCGGTCAAGATCTGGGGGAGTTCAGAGGGAGCTGGTCGTGTAGGACTTACCCTGACACAAAATTAGTACATTTACCTGAGGCCACCAAATAATTAACATCATATAACAGAACCCCGCCACCCGATCCCTCTCGACCGCCTACTCCACGAGCTCGGCGAAAAGGCGATCGAAGGTGGCGTCGAGGTCGGAGCATATCCCCGGATGAGGGCGCGACGTGGTGATGCAAGCCGACCGAACGGCCGTGAGCCAGCGGAAGCGCTCGTGCACCTCCAGGCCATCGGTGTGCGGAGCTTTCCCCGCCGCTATCCTGCCGAAAGCCTCGAGCTGCTCGCGGACCGTCGCCATATCGGCCTCCGGGCACAGAGCCTTTGCCTTCGCCTCGCAGAAAGCCATTTCCACGCGAATCCAGCGCCCCCGCTTGCACATCATGGCCAGACCCACATTCACAAATTCCTCGCGCTCTACGCGAGGCATATAGCGCACCACAGCGTATTCATACAAGTGCATTCCTGGCTTCTCGGGCATGATTCACGAAGATATGGGAATTCGACAATCTGGTTTTCAGAAACTGCGCGTACACGCGGCGCTGCTCATCGGGCGAAATCTCAGTCGAGGCCTGCAGCAACCACTCCTCGGGCACAGCAGCCACAATGGCGTCTATCGTCTCGTCCGTGATGCGCTCGTGCATCTCCCGGTCGGCCTCATCAAGTTCCGAAGCCTGCGCGAGGAGGGCATGATCCTTGACATACGGAAACGGCGACAAGGCTGCCTTCTCCCACCCATCCCAATTATGATGAAAGTAGAGCGAAGCGCCGTGGTCGATGAGCCACAGCTCGCGCCCGTGCCACAGGAGCATGTTCGTGTTGCGCCACGTGCGGTCCACGTTGGTCATGAACGCGTCTATCCACACTATTCGCGAAGCCTCGAGCGCATCCGTCCGGTTCACGGCCACGTCCCACGTGAGCGCGCCAGAAAGAAAATGCAGCCCGAGATTAAGGCCTCGGCTCGCCTGGAGAAGGTCCTGAATTTCCTCATCGCCCTCGGTGCGCCCGAAGTCCTCATCGAGATTCACAAACACAAGCTCCGGCACCCGCAGCCCTGCAGCGCGGGCAAGCTCCCCGCCGATAAACTCAGCGATAAGAGCCTTCGCCCCGTGGCCCCCGCCACGGAACTTCAATACGTACTTAAAATCGTCGTCGGCATCCACAAGCGCCGGAAGCGAGCCACCCTCGCGGAGGGGCAGCACATAGCGCAGAGCCTCGACTGTGCGGATTTCATTCATAAGCACAAATATAAGGCTTTATTTCGTCATAGCCGCGGAATACGGGCAAAAAAAAGTCCGGCCGATGCTCTTTGCGGAAGCATCGGCCGGATCGTGAATCCTTATTAAGATTTGTCGAAGTTCTTTACTTCTTCACGAGAGTGAGGCTGAAGGGAAGCTTCGAGAGGTCGAGCGTTACGTCGTACGTACCGGCTTCGGCCGTGAGGTTGGCGCCGTCGAGCACCAGGCAATCCATTGCGCCGCCCAGGTTGTAGTCCCAGTTGTCGTTCATGCGGATCTTGAATTCGCCGTCAAGAGCCACAGTGCCGGTCCAAGTGAGGTTGTCGGCGGAAGGCGTGAGGGCTTCTTGAGCACCCCAGCTATTGTGGTTGCCGATGAGGCCGAGGCTCGTGATGATAGCACGGGGCATCTTGCCTGTTTCGAGGTTGGCAACGAACATGTAGAAACCGGCGTCGCGGATGGTGATGTTGCCGCCGTCGAGCTTGATACCCTCGGGACCCACACCCTTACCGTAAACAACACCCTCGTAGTCGGGCTGGCCGTAGAGCTTGAAGTCGCCCTGGATGTTAACGAAACCGAAGTACTTGTTGCCGTCGGTCGAGATCAGGCGGGCAGCGTTGTTCCAGTCGAACACGTTGTAGGCACCGCTCACGTAGAGGATGTCGAACATGCTCTTGAACTGGTAGGTCTGGTTTTCCATGTCGGCCACGAAGTCATACACGCCGGGAGCCTTGATGCAGCCTGCGTTGGGCTCGAAGACCTTGTTGCCTTCGGCATCCACTCGCAGAGGAAGGAGGTCGCCGTCGAGAGCTTCATCGCCATTGACAGCCACACCGAACTGGCCGTTGGCAGCGTCCACCCAGTTGCCGGCATCCACCGTGCTCTGAGGAACGACCTTCCACCACCAGCCACCCTTGGCGTCGGCCACCGAGATGTCGAAATAGTGCGAGAAGATGGGATCGTCGTAAGGATTCAGACCGCTGTGCTTGAGCATCACTGCGTCAGCCACGCTCCAGCCGTTGACCGTGCCGAGGAGGCCATAGCCCGATTCGATAACGATATTCAGGTCGTAAGGAGTTACAGTCGACGTAGCATTGCAATAATATGCATCAGCGCCACCGAGGCGAGCCTCGGCTGTGCCGTTCACGGCGTAAGCCATCAGGCGGAAGAACACTTCCTTGGGCTTGGCGCTCTTACCCATAGCTGCAACATAAGCAGCTTCGAAAGCGTCAGCGTTGCAGTAGATGAGGGAGTCTTCGGTGAGCGAGAGCTCGATAGAGCCTACATTCTTGAACTCAGCCTGGCGGCCTACTTCGCCCACAAGCTTGAGCTCGTAACCTTCGGGGAAGTTTGCGCAGCTTACCAGATCACCAACCACGATGGGGGTCTCGGATGCATTGAGAGCGGTGAGGTCGAGCACAGCGGGAAGCTTCGCGTCAACCACAAGCGCATCGGCGCTCATCACCGGGAGCTGAGGGTTCTTCTGCGGGATAGCGTTGGTCTTCTCGTCCTGGCAGGAAAAGAGACCCAGTGCCATGGCACCCATCAGGAGAATACTGATTTTTTTCATATTTCGATTTATGAATTTCTTGTTATTTTAATTTTTTATCTGCCGTCCGGGGCTCGTGCCCGAATCCCGGACGGCCGAAGTCGAATCAGTTTTTAGTTCGTGGTGATGATGAACGTCTTATCGTTGAGATTAACCGTCATGTTCATCGTGCCGCCGGCCCAGTCGGGGAAGCTGTACGAACCCTTGAAGCCGGGGCCGTCGATCTTGCCGTTGAACTCGCCGTCGGTGAAGGTAAACTCCACAGGGTTATCGTCCTTCTGAGCACCCCACGAATCAGCATCCCAGCCGGTGAGTGCGGAATAGAAGCGGAACATGGCGCCGGGGCCGTAGTTCACGCTACCGGTGTATACCTTGCTGTCGATGCCGTCCTCAGGCTCGCGGAGACGCCAGTCGGCAAGCTTGTCTGCATTGCCGGGATCAGGTGCAATCCAGTCGCCGAGATAGTTGCCGATAATGTAGAGGCTGCCGGGAACACGCACTGCGCAATATTCCTTCACCTGCTCGAGAGCGATTACGTTCGAGTAAACAGAGCTTTCGAGAATGCCGTTGATATAGCCGTGGACGCGGAGGTAAACCTTGCGGGCGGGCTCTTCAGTATACTCCGAAGGATCCGTGATGCCGCGGAGCGTGCAGATTGCAACGGCAAGGTCGGACATCTTTACAGAAGCGGCGCAGGAGTGATACTCCGTAGGCATCGTGAAGTAGAACGAAGGCGTGCCGTTCTCGTAGTAGTGGAAGTCCTCCTCGAAGGATGCCTCCACCTGATAAGTGGCGGCAGCGGCGAAGCCCCAGTCGGGCTGCGACCACGTGAGGTCTATCGTCCCGTCGGGCGTGAGGGTATAGAGCTGGTTGGCGAGAGGCGGAGTGTTGAGCTCCATGCTTACGGCTCTTTCGAACTTGGGCTCAGTGTTCTGCTTGCAGGAAGTGGTGGCAAGCAGAGCGGTGCCTATCGCGAAGATATATGCAATTTTCTTCATTGTGTTCTTTAGATGAATTTCGTTTTGAACTTTGAATTGTTCCCGTGGAATATCAATAGCCGGGGTTCTGCTTGTACTTCGAGAACGAGATGACCTTCGTCGGGATGGGGAAGAGGTTCATGTGCTCGGGAGTGGGAGAGCCATGCTGTGTGCCGCCCTTCCAGTTCCAGAGGTAGGCGCTGCCTGCATACTTGCCGTGGCGGATGAGCGAGGTGCGACGGTCGTTTTCGCCATAGAGCTCGCGGTCGCGTTCTGCAAGGATGTTGGCGGCCGTCATCTGCGATACACCCCAGTGGTCGAGGCCTGCGCGGCCACGGATGTAGTTCACATACTTCAGAGCGTCGGCCTGAGAGCCTGCGTTGCCGAGGATCTGAGCTTCAACAGCGTTGAGATAAACCTCTGCGAGGCGGATTTCTGGCCAGTCGGCGCTTGCGAATACGTTGGACGATGCGGGAGATGCTGCCTCATCGATGTTGCCCCATTCGTCGTATGCGAAGTTGGTGAACTTGATGGGAGCGTAGCCCTGGCCGTAGCCGGCGTTACCCATGATGGTGGCGTTGTCGATCTTGAAGCCATCCTTCGAGGTCTTCCAGAGTTCGGCGCGGAGGTCGGTGGTGTAGCCTTCCTGGTCGAAGTCGAACATCTCGGAGAGCTGCTGGCGGGCCACCATGCAAGTCCACTGTGCGTTCAGGTTGCAGTCGCCGATTGAGGAGATGCCATCATACGAACCGCACACGGTGGCGATGTAGAAAGTCGAGTTGCCATAGCTCTGGAGAGCCATACCGTCCTGCGGAAGGGTCCAGATGATTTCATGCTCGCGCGAGCCCTGGTTGGTGTATTCGTAGTTGTTGGCACCGAAGAGGGCCTTGTAGCTCTCGGCCAGACCGGAACCTTCGAAGCCGCCGTTGTGGTTGGCAATAATCTTCTGGGCCAGGCTCCAGCACTTGTCGTACATGGGACGGCCGATCCAGGTTGCAGCGTTGAGATAGAAACGGGTCAGAAGGGCGTCGGCTGCTTCCTTGCCGATGTAGCCGTAGGCGGGTTCCTTGTAGCTTTCGCCCCACTCGGCCGACACAGCTTCGAGGACGGATACGATCAGGTCGAATGCCTCTTCGCGGGTGTACTGAACGGGGGTAGAGCCGGCAGGCGCGGTTTCATCGATGTAGCCGATATTGCCGTAGGCGCTGAGGGCATAGTAGAGTGCGAGCGAACGAACGACCTTTGCCTGACGCACGTAGTCGGCGGCGCGCTCTGCGCGTGCGGAGTTGCCCGAAGTCAGGAACGCATCGTCGTTGACCTGGCGGATGAACTGGTTGCAGAGTGCTACGACTGCATACAGGCGCGAGTAGTTGATATACATGATCTCGTTATCGGGAGCGAGATTCATCGTCACCAGCTCGTAGTAGCCGGCGTCCGAGAACTGAAGCCACGAGTAGTTGTCGGTCGACATTTCCTCGATGTTGAACACCGTGCGCGAGAAGGTGCCTGCGCCGGCGTCGCCGAAACCGAGGATGGAGGACCCTGCACCCCATTCGCTGGCAGTGGTAATGCCCTGGAATACTTCAGAGATGCAACGATCGAGATAGCCGTCGGGATCTTCTGCAAATTTATTGGGGGTCATCTGATTGGGGTCCTTTACAGGCACGTCGAGATCGCCGACGCAAGAGCCCATTAAGCTACCCATTGCCAGAAGGCCTATGCCCGTGAAGAGCTTGATTATAGCTTTCATATAGTGTATTAGCTTTTATTACTTAAGAAAGAGAAATTAGAAGGTTGCAACCAGACCGAGCGTCCAGGTGATTGGACGGGGGTATGCGTTCGAGTCGATACCGGAGAATACTTCGGGATCAAGGCCCTTGTACTTCGTGATGACGAAGGGATTCTGGCAGGCTGCGAACAGACGCAGACGGAGCTGATCCTTCAGGAGGTTCGAGAAGGTATAGCCCAGCGTGATGTTGTCGCAACGAACGAAGCCGGCGTTCTCCAGGAAGTAGTCGGAACGAACAAGGTTCGTAACGGCAGAACCGTCGTTGAAGTAGTAGTCGGAAACGAGCACGTTGTTCATGATGTTACCCTGGCCGCGGAGGTTATAGAGGTTGGTGTTGCCTGCGCGCATGCCGTTGAACACATAGTTGCCGATGTTGGCGCGGA
Source organism: uncultured Porphyromonadaceae bacterium (assembly GCA_947176295.1). GTDB lineage: Bacteria > Bacteroidota > Bacteroidia > Bacteroidales > Muribaculaceae > CAG-873. The sequence continues at coordinate 12,662 of CAMWQB010000021.1, read as the reverse complement.
GCGTGAAGCCGAGGTCCCAGTTCTTGAACGCGAAGTTGTTGTTCCAGGCCAGTGTTACCTTCGGGTCGCGGCTGTGCTTGATCACGAGGTCGCTGTTATCAATAACGCCATCGCCGTTCTGGTCTACGTATACATTGGGGATGGGGTTGTTGTCCTGGTCGTATACCTGCTCGAGAACATAGAAGGAGTTGGCGGGATAGCCTACCTTATGAACTTCGATATCGCCGGCGTTTGCAGATGCAGGGTTGCCACCTGCGCCGAGAACGAAGTCCTTATCGTCGTCGGCAGAACCGGTGAGGGCCGTGATCTTGTTGGAGTTCCATGCCACGTTCAGACCGGTGGTCCAGGTGAAGTCGTTGCTTACCACGGGCTTCGCACCGATGTTGAATTCGAGACCGAGGTTGCGGAGGTCACCGATGTTGCGGTTCATGGCGTTGGTGGTGGTCATACCTGCAGGAACGGGCACGTAAGCCAGAAGGTCCTTGGTCTGACGGAGATACCAGTCAGCGCTTGCGGTGATGCGGCCGTTGAGCCAGCCCATGTCCACACCGACGTTCCACGTGGTGGTTTCCTCCCATTTGAGGCTTTCGTCGAATGCGTTGGGATAGAGGGGGTTCACCCATGCGGCATTGCTGTTGGTGGGGTCGTACACGATGGGGCTCGGGTAGAGAACCGAGTTCTGCGACATGGTGTAGGTGGGAGTGTAGTTGTTGTAGGAAGCAACAGCCTGCTGACCGGTTACACCCCAGCCGAGACGAAGCTTGAATTCGCTCCACTTGTCCATGTAGTTTTCCATGAAGGGCATGTTGGCAATCTTCCAGCCGAGAGCCACAGCGGGGAAGAGACCCCAGCGTGTGTCTTTCGAGAAGCGCGAGGTTGCATCATCACGGAGTGTGAAGGTCAGGAGGTAAGTGTCGTCGAAGATGTAGTTCAGACGTCCGTAGAACGAGAGGAGGTTGAGCTGGTTGGCGTTGCGGCCGATGTAGTTGCGGGCCTCCTCGGTGTTGCCGTATGCATAGCCGATGTTGGCTGCCGATGCGGGATCTTCGTTGACTGTCCACGTGTTGTTGACAGCATCATACTCGTGGGTATAACCGATGGTGTTGATGCGCGTCTTATTGCGGTTGTGGTAGTCGTTGCGCTGCCAGGTGTAACCTGCGATTACATCGAGGTTCGACTTGATGGCGATGAAGTCCTTCTTATAGTTGGCGTAGAATTCGAGCATCGTGTTGCGCTCGAGCTGGTAGTTGTAGTAGTGCTGCCCTGCGCCGTTCTGGTAGTTCATCTTCCAGGTGTCGGGCGTGTTGGGGAGGTTGTAGTTGTTGGTCTCACCCTTGATCACTTCATAGCCGAGGTTGAGGTTGAAGTGGAGCTGAGGAAGGAAGTGAAGAGCATAGTCAATCTGGATGTTGCCGTTCGAAACCCATGCCTTGTTCTGGTTGTTCACACCCATGAGGATTGCCACGGGGTTGATGGCACCGTTGGTCTCGAGGTTGCCGTCCTGGTTGATGAGCGAGGTGTAGCCGCCGAACATCGGAGCGCCGAGGTTGCCCAGCGTCTTATAAGCGGTGTAGACGGGGAGCGTCGGGTTGAAGGAGATGGCCGAGCCGATAGCGCCTGTGTTGGCGTTGTGGTCGATCACATACGAGCCCTTGGCCTGAGCGTTGATCTGCAGGAGGCCGTTGAAGAACTTGGGCGAGAGGTTGAAGCCTACGGTGGTGCGCTGCATTTCGGAAGTCTTCAGGATACCGTCGTTGCCCGTGTAGCTCACGTTCACACGGTAGGGGAGCCATCCGGCCGTGCCGCCTACGCTCAGGTTGTAGTCGTGAGAGAAGGAGGTGCGGAAGATTTCGTCCTGCCAGTCGGTGTTGGCCGTACCCAGAAGGTTCTGGCTGTCGGGAGCATACTTCATTACGGTAGCGCGGTAGGTGTCGCCATCGAGGGTGTGCCAGCGGCGACCAACCTGGTTGAGGTGGAAGTTAGCCGAGAAGCTCACCTGCGGACGTCCGCTCTGACCCTTCTTCGTGGTAATGATGATCACACCGTTCGATGCACGCGAACCGTAGATAGCCGTTGCGGATGCGTCCTTGAGGATAGTCATGCTCTCGATGTTTTCGGGGGCAATCATCGTCATAGGATTGGCCGAACCGTAAGAACCGGTCATGGGCACACCGTCGATCACGACGAGAGGATCGTTGGAAGCGTTCAGCGAAGCACCACCACGGATACGGATGGATGCGCCGCCGCCGGGGTTACCACCGTCGGTGGTTACAACCACACCGGGGCTCGCACCCACGAGGAGGTCGTTGGCCGAAGTGGCAAGGCCGGCTTCGATTTCATCGGGCTTGATGACGGCAACCGATCCGGTAGCGTCGGATTTCTTTACCGTACCGTAACCTACAACTACGAGTTCGTTCATGGCAACGGAGTTGACGGCGAGAGTAACTTCGATATGAGTGCGGCCGTCGACAGCTACGTTCTGTGTTTCGTAGCCGACGTAAGATACCGTCAGCACTGCATCGGGATTGACGTCGAGACGGAAGTTACCGTCAATGTCAGTAGCGGCACCATAATTGGCTACGCCCTGAACAACGACGCTGGCACCGATGGCGGGCATGCCGTCGGGCTCATACACAGTACCGGTTACTGTGATTTTTTGCGCCAAAGCCGGGAACGCCATCGCAAGCACCATAACAAGTGCAAGCCATGCCTTCCGGTTCATTTGTAAACAAATGTTCTTCATGCAAGGGGTGTTTAAAGTTTGACTTGGTTATTAAATTGTTTTTATTATTGTCGGTAAAACGTGGGTTGTCTCTTTTTTGCCCGTTACGGGCGCGACAGCGATTCCGGCAGTGAAGCTGCTCCGGAGGGAGTGGCGGCAGAAAGGCATAATGGAATTGGATAGGTGCGGCGCGTTCAAATTCAGACCGTTGCGCCATCCATAATGCTTAGAGATTTAAGGTTGCGTCTTTGGTAATTTGCTTCAGTTCTATTTATCTTAATGAAATCGACTACAAAGAAAATTAAAATTCTTTGAATTTCCTCAATTTTCACCTCCCAATTATTGATACGACGCAAACTTTAGCATTTTTAACTTAATAATTCTTCATCCTTTTTCGCATGCATACTCGCCCCGAATTATTCCGCGTTTGGCGGAATTTTTGTAACTTTGCACACGAAAGGAAGCAGCCGCCTCCGCGGCTCCTCTACTCCTTAATTAATAATATCCCTATATGCAGCAGCAGACCATCTCCGGGCGCGTTCAGGCCCTGGCCGCCAGCCAGACGCTGGCAATGTCGCAGAAAAGCTCCGAACTCCGCAGCCGCGGCATCGACGTGATAAACCTCTCCGTGGGCGAGCCCGACTTCCATACCCCCGCCCACATCAAGGAAGCGGCCGTCCGAGCTATCGACGACAACTTCACTTTCTACACGCCCGTGCCCGGATATATGAGCCTCCGCAAAGCCGTCAGCGACAAGCTCCGCACCGAAAACGGCGTGGACTTCGCACCGGAGCAGATTGTGGTCGGCAGCGGCGCAAAGCACGCCCTCACAAACGTGATTCTCGCAACGGTGAATCCCGGCGACGAGGTCCTCATCCCCGTCCCTGCATGGGTGAGCTACATGGAGATAGTCAAACTCGCCGAAGGCGTGCCCGTTACGGTCTTTACCGGCATCGAACAGAATTTCAAAATCACGCCCGGGCAGCTCCGCGAGGCCCTCACCGAGCGCACCCGCGCCGTCCTGCTTTGCTCGCCCTCGAATCCCACGGGAAGCATATACTCCCGCGAGGAACTCGCCGCGCTTGTCGAAGTGCTTGCCGAGCGCCCCGACGTGCTGGTGATTTCCGATGAGATATACGAACACATCAAATACACGGCCGAGCCTTACACTTCCATGGCCTCCTTCCCGGAGCTCGAAGGACGCGTTGCCATAATCAACGGCGTGTCCAAAGCTTACGCCATGACAGGCTGGCGCATAGGCTACTGCGCCCTACCCCTCCACCTCGCAAAAGCCGTAACTAAGCTTCAGGGCCAGATGACCTCCGGGGTTTCGTCCATCGCTCAGAAAGCCGCCGAAGCTGCCTATAACGGCCCGCAGGAATGCGTCGAGGAAATGCGTCGCGCTTTCGAACGCCGTCGCGACCTCGTCGTCGAGCTCGCCTCACAGATTCCAGGTCTCAAGGTAAACAAGCCCGACGGCGCCTTCTACCTCTTCCCGGAGGTGAGCGCATATCTTGGCAAGCGCTTTGGCGACAAGGTGATAGCTACCGACTCCGACCTCGCGATGTATCTCCTCGAAGAGGCTCACGTGGCTCTTGTGGCAGGCTCCGCCTTCTGCGCGCCGGGATACATCCGCCTCAGCTACGCGGCTTCCGACGATCAGCTCCGCGAAGCTTTCCGCCGCATCGCTGCGGCTCTGGCAAAGCTCGTCTGATAAGCCCCCCCCACTTAAGACCCTGTTCCACGGGGTCTTAAACGAATTGTCGACCTTCGTAAACGCTTATTTTGTGGCGCCACTCGTCAGAAATGACTTCGGTGGCGCCCGTTTTTGTATTGTAGCACACCATCGTCACCTTGGCGCTGGCCTTAACCTCGCCCGTGGTGATGCTCACCACTCGCTGGTCGAGCACAAGACTTTTGCACCCTATCGAGGCCACGGCCGTGAGCACCTGCAGGTCTTCGTGGATAAAGGTCGGAGCGAGGAAATCGATATTGATATTCGCTATCACGAGCCCGAGAGCATCCCAATTGAAGCGGCCGCCATCCATAAACTGGCGAAAATAGTTGGCCTTGCCAAGGTCCATAAACTGCAGATAGATAGCATTGTTGAGATGTCCTAAAACATCAATGTCGTTGAACCGGATCTGCACAGGCAGGGCGTGGTGAAACTCGTATGAAACCTCGGGTGCTGTATGGCTGCTCATATCTTTATATCTTTATCTTTTTAAAATCAATGTATTATTATATCTGAAATAACCGTCTTCCCGACAGCCTCGTTCAGCCGCTCCACAAGTTTGGGTCGCAGGAACGACAGCTCGCTTTTCAGCGGTGCCGAGGTAAGGTAGACGTGAAGCACATCTCCCTCGACATACCGTCTGAAAGTCATACGGTTGACACTCGGGCCCACAATCTCCGCCCATAGATAGCAGAGCTTGTAGCGGTCCATGGTCTCGCTCATTCCCGCCTGCTCGATCATCATATCCAGAATCTCACCCACAGGCATCGCATCGCTCTTTTTCATAGCTCCGTATCCAATGGCGTGAACTCGCCGGCATTCACGCTCCACAGGCGCCATGTGGGCTCGCCCGAGGGCGTAAGCGGCGGGAGGTCGGCCACGATTTCGTCGAGATGCTGGCGGTTGGTGTCCGTTATAAATATCTGCCCGAAAGGCCCGTCGGCATCAGCAAGCAGGCTCATTATACTGGCCACACGTCCTGCATCGAGCTTGTCGAAAATATCGTCGAGCAGGAGCAGCGGCCGAAGGCCGAGGCTGCGGTGAAGAAGCTCATACTGAGCCAGGCGCAAGGCTGTGGTGATGGTCTTGATCTGGCCCTGCGAGGCTCCGCGTCGCGCCGGGAGACCGCCGATCGTAATCTCAAGATCGTCGCGGTGAGGCCCCACGGTCGTGTGTCGGAGAATTTCGTCGCGACGGCGCTCGCGTTCAAAAAGCTCCGTGAGCGAAAGGCCGGAATCGAGGATGCCCGAGCGATAGACAAGAGCCACGCCCTCGTCGGTGGCCGCGATAGCGCGGTTATATTTCTCAAACAGCGGCAGGAGCTCGCCGACAAGCCGCCGGCGCCCGCGGGTGAGATAGTTGGCCGCACGCTCGAGCTGGAGCTCGACGGCCATAAAGAGCGAGCGGTCAGCCCCCCCTCCGCCCATGTCGCGCAGCATGGCATTGCGCTGCTTCAGAGCGCTGTTGTAGCGTCCGAGAGCCTCGAGATAGCGAGTATCGTCCTGAGCCGCTATCTGATCGAGAAAGCGGCGACGCTCCTCGGCTCCGACATCCACGAGGGCATTGTCGGCCGGCGACAGGAGCACCAGCGGGAAGGCTCCGATATGGTCGGCAAGGCGGTCATACTCCTTTCCGCCGCGCTTGAGCACCTTCCGCCGCGGTGGCTGCAACCCCAGCGAGAGCTCCTCGTCGAGCCCGCGGCGCTGATATGTGGCGCGCAACATGGCGAAAGTGTCGCCGCGGCGCACGAGCATGGCGTCGGTCATTCCCGAGAAACTCTTGCAGTAGCTCAGGCAATAAAGCGCGTCGAGCAAGTTGCTCTTGCCCATACCGTTGTCGCCGAGCAGACAGTTGACCTTCGGCGAAAATTCAACCGAAGCTCCCGCGATATTCTTAAAGTTTGTAAGACTGAGGCTCTTTACTATCATTCACTTCGATGCACCTTGTGCCTTGAACACAGAGTCGAAAAAGACAAGATGATACTTTATGGCGTTGCGCCAGTAGCTGTGGGCATGGCGACCGGGGCGCGAGATGTAGTCGTGAGGCACACCCTCCTCGAGCATTGCCTTGTGCAGCTGCTCATTGACGGGCGCAAAGAAATCGTCGATACCGCAGTCGAAAATTATCTTCAATTCGGGAGCACGCTCCTTCAGGCCCTTCACTCTCGAAGCCGCCGACACGCCCTCCCAGAACTCGGGATTGGCCTCCGGCGAGCCCATGACCTTCTCCAGATTCCACCGCTTGGCGAAGGGGCGCAGGTCGACGCCGCCGCTGGTGCTCCCGGCAGCCTTGAAAAGCTCGGGATGGTCCATTGCGAGGGTGAGCGCTCCATGTCCGCCCATGCTCAGGCCCGTGATGGCCCGCCGATCGGGGTCGGTGGGATAGTGCTCGTCTATGGCAGGAATGAGTTCGTCGAGAATAAAACTCTTCATCTTCATATTCTTCTGCACGGGCGAATCTACATACCAGGCGTCCATCCCGGAAGGCAGCACGAAAATCATGCCGTAGCGGTCGGAGTAGGAAGGAAGCTCAGGCGTGTTCCCGAGCCATTGGTTGCAGTCGCCGTCGTAGCCGTTGAGCATATAGACGACAGGTGCGGGACCGGAAAGATTGTCAGGCACGACAACCTTCACCGCCATTGGCCGGGGCAGAAGGGGCGACACATAGCTGAGACTGTCGATTCGTGCGGCCGCAGCCGAAATTGCCGCCGTGGCAAGCGCCGCAAGCAGCAGGAATAGTCGGAGAGTAAAGATTTTTTTATTCATAACTCGCAAAGATAACAATTTTTTGGCAATATCCGGCCCCTTTTTTGCGTTATGAATACACATTTTTCTTAGGCACCACCCGGAGCCAAGCATATATCTCTCTTCAAATAAAATGAAAATCAACACAACACGCATATCCCGAACTTTCATCCCCGCCATCGTGGCTCTTTTCGCCGCCTTTGCCTCGGGCTCTTGCATCGAGGACGGCTTCTCGTCGTCGCCCTCCGACCAGCCCCGCTTCGCAACGGACACACTCGACTTAGGACTGATATTCACCGACGAAGCGTCGCCCACCTCCCGCATGGTGGTCTACAACCCCCACCCCAAAGGCCTCAATATTTCCCGCATAGCCATCACCGGCCCGGATGCCGGGCACTTCCGCATGAATGTCGACGGCCTCACCGGCGAAAGCTTTTCCGACGTGGAAATCAGGGCTAAGGATTCGATTTTCGTGCTCGTGGAGGCTACTCTGCCCGAAAACGCCGGCCCCGCTCCCACGAAGGTGAAGGCCAGCCTCGACTTCACCACTAACGGTGTTACGCGCTCGGTCGTCATCTCGGCCACGGGACAGAACGTAAAGCGTCTGCGCGCCATCACAATCACGACCGACACGCGCTTCACAGCCGAAATTCCGTATCAGATTTTCGACTCGCTCGTCGTGGCTCCCGGCGCGGCCCTGACGCTCGAACCAGGTGCTCGACTTTACTTCCACGACAAGGCTTCCCTCATCGTGCGTGGCTCGCTCCGCAGCCTCGGCACGCCGGAGGCTCCCGTGAACATGTGCGGCGACCGAACGGGCAATGTCGTGAGCGACATTTCTTTCGACATCATGTCCAACCAATGGACGGGAGCCTTCTTCACCGCTACATCGAAGGACAACATCCTGAGCCACACCGACATACGCAACACACGCCAGGGCGTAACCGTGTATGAGGCGCCGCTCACCATCATAAATTCCCGTCTCCACAATTCCGGCGGCTGCGCTCTCGAAGCATATCATGCCCGCATCCGCGCCCTCGGCTCGGAATTTGCCGAAGCCGGCGACGGGCTGGTGTATCTTCAGGGTGGCGAGCACCTCTTCACCGGGTGCACATTCGCCAACAACTACCTCTTCTCTGCCATCGCCAACCCCGCCATCAGCCTGGCACACGTGAGTGCCGACCCGAAGACCGGGGCCGATGACGGCAGTGGATTCCCATACATGAAGGCCGAGTTCAACAATTCCATCATCTATGGCCTTGGCTCGGACTTCTCGCACGGCTCGCTCGAAGGCACAGACGTGCGCGTACGCCGCTGCCTAATCAAGGCTGAGGGTGTAGACGACAATGAATTCGTGAACTGCATCTGGGGCGAAGATCCGCTCTACTATACCGTGCGGGCCGACTACCTGTTCGACTACCGTCTCAAGCCTGACAGCCCCGCCATCGACGCTGCCGACCGCAGCCTTTTCCCGGCCGACTTCCCGGCCTGCGACTTCTATGGCGTGAAGCGCCGCAGCGATCTCGGCGCCTATACATTCACCGAGCCCGCAGACCAATAAGTCCTTAGAACACCGCCAAGGTTTTTCCACATCACACCAAGACCGTCCCACACAAACTGAAGCATGCCCTTACAGCGGATTGTAGCTTAGCGTCTCAATTCGTTGTAAGGACGTGCCTTCGAAATACTTTACCCCCCCCTGAAATGGCCCCTCAAAATCTCTCGGGAACCACTGATTATGCCTTTTGCAAACGCAAAAAAAATCGCCCTCTGCTTGAGCATAAGGCGATTTTCGCTTATATGTAGGGTTTTATTACTTGAGGGCGTCCTTGACAGCGTCGTTAGGAACCATTTCTTCTTTGAAGATGTAAGCGCCGGTCTTGGGGCTCTTGACCATTTTGATAACCTTGGAATAGGTGCGGCCTTCACCCTTCTGGAGCGATGCAACGGTTTTCTTTGCCATATCGTAGAGGTGCTAATTTATTTAATTTCCTTGTGTACGGTTACACGTTTGAGGATGGGATTGTATTTCTTGAGTTCAAGACGCTCGGTGGTGTTCTTGCGGTTCTTGGTGGTGATGTAGCGGGAGGTGCCGGGCATGCCGGAAGCCTTGTGCTCGGTGCATTCGAGAATCACCTGCACGCGATTGCCCTTTGCTTTCTTTGCCATAGTTTTGTCGTTTTAGAGAGTGTGGAGGTGAAAATTAGAAACCAAGGAATTTGATGTCCCTTTCAGAAAGGAAACCCTTTTCGGCAGCCTGAATCATGGCGGCATTGAGGCCGAGCTTGTTGATGGTGCGAAGACCGGCAGCGCTGATAGTAAGGCTGATCCAAATGCCCTGCTCAGGCCAGAAGAACTTCTTGTTGAAGAGGTTTACGTTAAATTTGCGTTTGGTGCGGCGCTTCGAGTGAGAAACATTGTTGCCGACCATTGCTTTTTTGCCGGTGATTTGACAAATCTTTGACATGGCTGGTTAATGGTTTATCGTTTCATTTTGTTTGTATTAACATCAAAGTCGTGGCGGCATCACATTCCTCATATCGCCCTTGAGTGCATCTTCTCAGGGGCTTTCTAATGATGCGCCACTTTTTCAGAGTGCAAAGTAACGACTTTTTTTCCATTCCTGCAAATTTTTTTATACTTTTGCCAAGTATTTTTATCAAAGTCTTCTTCATATACTCCTATACATAGAACATGAACCGGTCGCTATCCCTCACGTCCCGCATCGCCGGGGCAGTCCGCATTGCTCTTCTCGCATTATTCGTCATTGCTACCGCCACTCCCGAAATTTCTGCGGCAACCTCTGAGACGCCCGCCTCGCAGGCCCGCAAGACAACAGCTAAAAAAAACTCGGCAAAAAAGAACACTACGGAGGCCAAGACCGAAGCTTCTGCAGAGGCCCCGGCTTCGCAGCCGGAAAAGCCCGCACGCACACCTGTGGTCAGAGGCTCGGAAATTCTCCAACTTAAGGCCCGAAAGGACTCGGAGACAAAGCTCTACGGCTACGAGAACGTAGGCAAGAAATACAACTGGTGGGCCGAAGCTCATGCCCTCGGAGCCGGAAAAGAACAATTGAATCAGGGCTTCGAGACGCAGTGGGTCATCACCCCGCAATACACCCGCGTGGCCAAGGAATTTTCCGAGGGTCTCGCCGCCGTGGAGCTCGACGGAAAAGTCGGATTCATAGACCGACTCAACCGCTTTATTATCCCCCCGACTTTCGAACCTATGGACCATCCCGACGGATTCCGCTACGGGCTGGCTGCCGTGAAGAAGGACGGCAAATTCGGATATATCGATAAGCGCGGGACGTGGGTATTTCCACCGGTCTTCGACGATGCCGAGAATTTCGGCGACGACTTTTTGGCCGTGGTGAAGATAGGAAAGAAATTCGGTTGCATCGACCTGCTCGGCGATACGGTGGTTCCCTTCGACTATCCCGCCAAAGAGATAATGAAGACCGTGCCTCTGAAAAACAAGCCATATCGCGAGGCGAAGAAACACGCCAAGGAGATGTGGGACCAGGGCGCGTATGCCGATGTTCTCGAAATCATTGCCGCGCCGGAAGTCGATGCTCGCATAAAAGACCCCAACTACACGGAGTTTGCAGGCAACAAAACGCCGGAAGGAGCCAAATCCTGCGGCGACGGCCTCTTCATTACCACCGGGCTCACAGGGCTAATGGGAGCCTCCGACACATACGGGCGCACAATCCTTCCGGCTATATACAAATCCGTGCGATACGACCCTGTGCAGCGTCTGTTTGTGGTCGATAGCTCAGCCAATACCGGCGAAAGCGAGGATGCCCGTGTAGGAATAGCCACCACTGCCGGCGGATGGGTAATTCCTCCCATGTTCGAAAGCATAGGCGACTTCGATGCCGCCGGCTTCGCGCCGGTGTCTGTCGGCGCCTACAAAGGGACCGTTGACGTCTGTGGCCTCGCCGACACTCAGTTCCTTCAGGCCCTCCTGCAGGCGAGCATCGACGAACAAGGCACTCGCTACACCAGACGCCTCATCGGCATCCTGCCCACATGCGCTCCTGCCCATAACTGCCTTGGCATTTATTACGCCTCCGAGCACGATAACCTCAAGGATGCAATCCACCACTTCACCGTGGCTCACAACCTCGACCCCGAAAACGAAGACTTCAAGGCCAACATGAAGGCAGCCAAGGGCGAGCGCAATTCACGCCGCTGGAACCGCGTGCTCACGGGCATGACAATCGCTGCAGCAGTGCTCACGGCCGGCGCCGTAACATATTCCGCCATCCAGGGCGCTCCGATGCAAGCCTCGGGATTCAGCTCTTCTACCATGGCTTTCGACCCCGCGATGAGCACATCCGAGTACTCGTCCGATTCCGATGGCTCCGGCGCATCTTCCTCGGGCAGCCGCGCCAAGAAAACCGAGCCTGCCGGACTGACGGCCGCCCAAGCTCAGGCCGTGAATACTCTTCGCCGCACATACGACAACTACGAGACACAGGTCGTGCACTACAATACCTACCCCGAACAACACCAGCCGGGCGACAAAAAAGAATATCAACGCAAAATGCGGGAAATACGTCTGAAGCTCAAAAACAAATATGGCGTAGAGCGCGTGCAGTCGCCTCACGAGACGAACTGAATCGCGGCCCAAGACGTTTCACTTATACTTAATTTGCCAAAGTCCATAACTCCTAACAACCTTCCCTCTCTCCCGCAAAGGATACTAAAATAATATGTCAACACCCAAAGATGACGCCGCACGCAAAGCGGCACTTCACTACCACCGCTATCCCCGTCCCGGCAAAACCGAGACGGTGCCCACCAAGCCTTTCTCTACCCCGGAAGATCTCGCGCTGGCCTACTCCCCCGGCGTGGCATATCCGTGTCTGGAAATCAAGGACGATCCTGAAAAATCTTATCGCTACACCAACCGGGGCAATACCGTAGCCGTAATTTCCAACGGCACGGCCGTGCTGGGCCTTGGCGACATCGGCGCCCGCGCAGCCAAGCCTGTGATGGAAGGCAAAGCCCTCCTGTTCAAGATTTTCTCGGGCCTCGATGCCGTGGATGTGGAAATCGACGAGACCGATCCCCAGAAAGTCGTCGATATCATAAAGGCTATCGCCCCGACTTTCGGCGGCATAAACCTCGAAGACATAAAAGCTCCGGAATGTTTTGAAATAGAGCAAAAACTTGTGGGACAATGCGGCATCCCCGTGATGCACGACGACCAGCACGGCACGGCTACAATCGTGGCCGCTGCAATGATCAACGCCTGCTACCTCCAGGACAAGGAAATCGAAGACCTGCGCCTGGTTGTGAACGGCGCCGGCGCCGCCGCGATTGCCTGCACCAACCTCCTGCTGGCTCTCGGCCTGAAACGCTTCAACGTCGTGATGTGCGACAGCAAGGGTGTGATTTCCGAAGCCCGTAAGGACCTGAATCCCCAGAAAGCCGAATACGCCACCTACGAC
>CAMWQB010000020.1 GCA_947176295.1 uncultured Porphyromonadaceae bacterium | reverse complement strand
AAAAAGGCCCAATAATCCACAAACATAAGAAAAAAATACCAATACAACAACTCCTCCCCTCCCCGCCCCGAATTAGTTCCACATCATTTTTTCTTGACCCATAAATAAGTAATATCAAAAAAATATTCTATCTTTGTAACAGGTCTCATAGTATGATCGATGAGTGTCTTAAGCATATTGAAAGTCGACAGCTATGACTGAAGAAGGGAAAGTCGTGATGCGTGCCGCCAAGGTCGCTAATATCATACAGAGCCTCTGCAATTTATATAATATATCCATGCAGAAGGCCGCCGATATGTACTATAAGTCCGTCATCGCTGCTATGATAGAAGAGAGAGTGGCCGATCTGCATTGTAGCAGCGACAAGTATCTGGCCTCACAAATCTGGGAAGAATACAATCCTGAGGACCCTCAAACCACACACCCGCAGCCCAATTCATGACCCAATAAAAAAGCAGAGCATGTCCTCTTCCCGAAGCAAGCGCCTGACGGCCATAGCTCAGACCCGTCCGACAAGTCCGAATCGTCAGACCCGTCCGACCCAAGAGTCCCGGACCCACAAACCTCACAGCACCGCCTTCCTCGAGGCGTCAAGCTTCAGTAGCACAAACAGCAAGATTGTGAACCCCCACAGCGACGAGCCACCATAGCTGAAAAACGGCAATGGTATCCCGATTACAGGACAGAGACCAATCACCATCCCGATGTTGATGCAGAAGTGGAAGATAAAATACGACGCCACACAATAGGCATACACCCGCGAGAACGTCGACGGCTGACGCTCGCCGATAGCTATCACACGCAGTATCAGCCCAAGGAAAAGGAGCGTTACGATGGCCGAACCCACAAAGCCCTCCTCCTCGCCTATCGTGCAGAATATAAAATCCGTGTGCTGCTCCGGCACATACTTCAGCTTCGTCTGCGTCCCGTTCAGGAATCCCTTGCCCGCAAAGCCCCCCGACCCGATGGCGATTTTCGACTGATTCACGTTGTAGCCCGTCCCTCGAAGATCCTCCACGATTCCCAGCGCAACCTTGATGCGCATCTGCTGGTGAGGCTGCAACACCTTGTCGAAAGCCACATTCACCGAGAATAGAAACCCGATGGCAAGCACAGTCGTACACACCGGAATCCACAGCTTCGAGCGAGTGAACGCAAGCACCGAAATATACACCGTCGCAACCCCTATGGCCCCGAGCATCACCGGAAGCAGCGGCAGCTCAAGCCCCGCAATCCCCGCGCACCCAAGCACCAGCGCAAGCCCACCATACCATATCAGCAGATTTCTCACCGTCTGCAGCCGCTTGCTGTAGAGTATCGCCATGACCACCGACACAAGCACCACCATCACAAGAACCGCAAACTCCCCCGTAGGCACCCCGCCCACCGTCGTGTCCGCAAACTTCAGACTCACAACAAAAATCACCACCGCAAACATCGCCGCAAATAAGATAAGACCGCTCATCCCCTCACGATAGAGCACAAAGAAAAGTGCCATAAACGTCAGAGCCGAACCCGTCTCGTTCTGAGCCAGAATCAGGAGCACTGGCAGGAATATGATGGCAAGTGCGCGCGCATAATTCTTCCACGACGCATTCAGCACAAAATGATACCCGCTGAACAGCTTCGCAAGTGCAAGCGCCGTTGCAAATTTTGCGAACTCCGCCGGCTGCAGGCTCATCGGCCCAAGCGAAATCCACGACCGCGAACCCTTGATGTCATGCGCCACAAACGGAGTTATCAACAGTAGCACAAGCAGCCCCACATACACCGGATATGCATATGTCTCATACATTCGCGCATTCACCATCAGAAGCACGAAGCCAAGCACAAGCGAAAGCCCTATCCAGCGTAGCTGCTTCCCCGAAAATTCGTTGTACGAAAACATCGAAGCCTCGTCGAAATCATAGCTCGCAGCATAGATGCTCACCATCCCGGCAATCACCATCACCAGATATATCGCCACCGTAGGCCAGTCCAGATTCCTGAACGTCTCGGCCACTTCATTGCTTCTTCTTGCTTGAGGGCACATTGTACACGATTGTAGAATTCAACATCTGCGTTTCCATAGCCTTTCGGGAGGGGTCGATGCTTCCCGTAAGGTATTTTTCCATCACAAGCGACCCGATAGGCACACCGTACGTCGCTCCCCAGCCCCCGTTTTCAACATACACCGCAACAGCGATTTTCGGGTCCTGATACGGCGCAAAGCCCATGAACGCCGAGTGGTCCTTACCGTGAGGATTCTGGGCCGTGCCCGTCTTTCCGCACACCTCGATGCCCGGAATCGCCGCACGCCGGCATGTGCCACCCGTTACGGCCATTCGCATCCCCTCGGCCACAGCATCATAGTGGCGCGCATCTATCGTCGGGTAGCGCAGCGAATCCGTCGCCGACGGTAGCACCGTGTCCTGAATAGCCTTCACCACATGAGGCGTCCGGAAATGCCCTCGGTTCGCTATCGTCGCGCTCAGGTTCGCAATCTGGAGCGGAGTTGCCAGAATCTCTCCCTGCCCGATAGACACCGATATAATCGTATTCGCGCTCCAGTGCCCCTCGCCGTAGAACTTATTGTAGAACCGGTCGTTCGGCAGAAATCCGCGGCTCTCCGACGGAAGGTCCACACCAAGGCGGTAGCCGTAGCCCATCGACACAAGATGCTTCTTCCATACCTCGAACGCATTTGCCGACGACCCGTATTTGCTCCGCCGGTCAATCATCGCCTTGAAGCCCCAGCAGAAAAACGCATTGCACGACGTCTGCAGCGCAGGCTTCAGCGGAAGAGGCGACCCATGCCCGTGGCAACCCACCCGAAGGCCCCCGCTGATGTAGCCATGAGCGCAGGGATATGCCGTCGTCAGGTCTATGATGCCCTCCTCAAGCAGGATCAGGCCCTGTGTAGGCTTGAACGTCGACCCCGGAGGATACGCCCCCATCAGCGCCCGGTCGAAGAGCGGCCACGTCTCGTCGTTCACCAGCGCACGATAGTTCTTGCCGCGCTCGCGCCCCACAAGCAGTCGGGGGTCATAACCCGGCGTCGACACCATGCACAGGATTTCTCCGGTCGACGGCTCGATAGCCACCACAGCCCCCCGCTTCCCAACCATCAGCGATTCAGCATACTCCTGCAGGCGGATGTCAAGGCTCAGCGTCAGGTCCCGCCCCGACACGGGCTTCACGTCGTGCGCCCCGTTCTCATATCGGCCCTGGATTCGTCCGCGCGCATCGCGGATCAGAATCTCCACACCCTTCACCCCGCGGAGATACCTCTCGTAGCTCTTCTCCACCCCAAGGTCTCCCGTATAGTCCCCTGCAGCATAATAGTCGTCCCGGTCTATGTCAGCCTGCGACACCTCACGGATGTTGCCAAGCACATTCGGAGCCGTCGCATGGTTGTATTGTCGCAGGATTCGCTTCTGGATAAAAAAGCCCGGAAACCGATAGAGCTTCTCCTGCAGCCTCCCGTAGTCCTGCGCCGAAAGCTGCGCTATCAGTCGCTGAGGCGTATACGACGAATAGCCCACAGACCCCCGCATGTCCGCAAACCGCCGGTCCAGGTCCTCACGAGTAATGTTCAGCGTCCGGCAGAAGTCCACCGTGTCGAACGGCTGCACATCCCTAGGAATCAGCATCACGTCGTAAGCCGGCTGGTTATACACCACAAGCTCCCCGTTGCGGTCATAGATCAGACCACGCGAAGGATACACCGTTTTTTTCAGAAAGGCATTCGAGTCGGCCGAGCGCTTATATTTAGCGTCGTTTAGCTGCAGATCAAAAAGACGGCCTAAGAATATCAGAGCTATGATGATGATAAAACCGCCTATGACATATTTGCGTTTTTCCAGATTATAATCTTTTCTCACGTCGGCGTATAAGTAAACTGTCGAGTGTGTATATCAGAAGAAAGGTATAAAGCGTCGAGGCCACGATTCGTGTCAGGAGAAGTTCCGGAATAAACAGCTGGAAAGCCTCGATCGTAAAAACCAGCACGCTGTAGCACAGCGAGAGTGTAAGCACATATTTCAGAAATGACGCCGACCCCATCGTCTGCGCCGATGGCGAACGCCCCGCAAGGTCATCGTCCATCGTCGTATAGAGATGGAACAGAGGCTTCCGCGCAAAAGCAAGAATCGTGCAGCTCAGCGAATTCATTCCAGGAGTGTCCGCGAACATATCCATCCCCAGACCCGCCAGAAAACCCAGCACCACCGACACATTCGTGCCCAGCGTTACAGGAAGCATCACGATCAGGTAGATGAACACAAACGGAACTGCCACATTGAACAGAACCATGTGGTCAAACACAAGCGCCTGAAGCGGAATCAGAAGCAGATACGCAATAGTAAAGCGGATAGCGAATTGGTTCATGGCTCAGTTTCCGAATGGTTTGCGTTTGGCCTCCTCCGCCTCCCCCGCACTCAGCGAGTCAAGCTCGGCCCGATAATTGTTCACCACCACCTGCACATTGCCCAGCGTCGTGAAATCTGCAAGCAAGCGCACGCGCAGCGTAAAGAAATTCTCGTTATGCTCATTGTTGTCAGGCATGATCACACCCACAGGAAGCCCCTCAGGGAACACCGCCGAGTAGCCCGACGTCACGATCGTATCACCCGGATTGAACACCGTGTGGCGCGGAAGCTCCTCCAGCAAAGCCTCCCGGGGATCCTTACCGTCCCACACCAGCGACCCGAAATAATCGCTCCGCTTTATCTTGCAGCTCAGCCGGAAATTCGGGTTCAGCAGCGAAATCACCCGCGCGCTCCCCGAGCCAACGTTGCTCACGATGCCCACAACACCGTTCTGGTCAATCACACCAAGCTCAGGCCTCACGCCCGCCTTACTTCCCTTGTTGATGGTAATGTAATTGAACGGCCTCGCGATGCTGTTGTTTATCACGTGCGCCACAATAAAGTCAAAGTGCCGCACACCCGAATCAGCCACAAGCGTATCCGTGTAGCCAAGCTCCCGGAAAGTACTTATCAACTCATTCTGCGCCGCAATCTCAGCCTGCAGCTCCGCATTCCGGCGGTTCAGGTCCTCATTGATACTTCGGAGATTCAGATACGAACTAAGCATCGAGCCGCTCTTATACACCGACGAAACCGCACGACCCGCACTTGTCAGATACAAATGCTGGTGATACGGATTCGAATTAAACAGCATCGTGCAGCTCAGGACCACGAAAAATCCAAAGACAAACCACTTGCTATTTTTGCGAAAGAACAGAATAAGCTCGTTCATATCATCCAAAAAATCTCAAAAATCAATCACCCGCCCCCCCGCAGCCAGTAGGGACGTGTCTCCGGCACGTAGCAGAGAAAGAGCCTGAGGACAAAGGAGAGCAGGTTCTCTTTCGCTAACGCAAGCGCCTGGCAGCGATCACCGAACCCGCGCCCTCAAAGGCCCCACACTCAAACTCCGACAAGTCCGACGCGTCTGACGCGTCCGACCCAAAAGCCCGGCCCCCCACACACAGCCAGTAGGGACGTGCCTTCGGCACGTAGCCGGAGATAGCCCCGCGCGGAGAAATCCCCCGCAGGAAAGCCCTCCTCCTTATCGGATCAGGAACTTGAACTTGTCCACATTCTTCAGAGCAACGCCCGTGCCCTTGGCCACAGCCAGCAGAGGATCCTCTGCCGTGTGGAACTGAATGCCAATCTTATCCGTCAGGCGCTTCTCAAGGCCGCGAAGCAGAGCCCCGCCCCCCGCCAGGTAGATACCGTTTCGGACAATGTCGGCATACAGCTCAGGAGGCGTCTGCTCCAGAGCGCTCAGCACCGCAGCCTCGATTTTCGAGATAGTCTTCTCGATGCAGTGGCTTATCTCCTGGTAGCTCACAGGCACCTCAAGAGGCAGCGACGTCATCAGGTTCGGGCCATGCACTATATAGTCCTCAGGCGGATTCTCAAGCTCCGTAAGAGCCGAACCCACGTGCATCTTGATCTGCTCGGCCGTACGCACACCCACCTTCAGGTTGTGGGCGCGCCGCATGTGGTTGAGAATATCTTCCGTAAGGTCATCGCCAGCAATCTGGATACTCTTGTTCGACACGATGCCGCCAAGAGAGATCACTGCGATTTCCGTGGTGCCGCCGCCTATGTCCACGATCATGTTGCCTTCCGGCGCTTCCACATCAAGGCCGATGCCCAGAGCCGCAGCCATGGGCTCGTAGATCATATATACATCGCGGCCGTCGGCATGCTCCGACGAGTCGCGCACAGCGCGGATTTCGACTTCCGTCGAGCCCGAGGGAATGCCCACAACCATGCGGAGCGACGGCGAGAACCAGTTGCTCTTGGCGCTGGCCTTCTTCACCAGACCGCGGATCATCAGCTCCGCAGCATTGAAGTCGGCAATCACACCCTGGCGAAGAGGACGAACAGTCCGGATGCCCGGGTGTCCCTTGCCCTCCATCAGGTGTGCTTCCTTGCCCACCGCGATAAGTTTTTCTGTGCGGGTATCAAGAGCGACGATCGACGGCTCGTTGATTACGATCTTATCATTGTGGATGATAATCGTATTGGCCGTGCCAAGATCCATCGCAATTTCTTTTGTTAGAGAAAAAAATCGCATTGCGCTTCGTTTTTTTGGAGAGAGTTTGTAGATATGTTTTTGTTTTTCGTTTTATTAATTATTGCCTCCGGCATTAGTGGCGGAAGTGGCGGTAGCCCGTCATCACCATCGTCATGCCGTGGTTCTTGCAGTATTCCACAGATTCAGCATCGCGGATCGAACCGCCGGGCTGAATCACCGATTCGATGCCCGCCTCGTGCGCAATCTCCACGCAGTCGGCGAAGGGGAAGAACGCATCCGACGCCATCGACGCTCCCTTCAGGTCGAACCCGAAGCTCTGAGCCTTCGCGATAGCCTGCTTCAGTGCATCCACGCGAGAGGTCTGGCCCACGCCCGATGCAAGCAGTTGGCCGCCCTTGGCCAGGACTATAGCGTTGCTCTTGGAGTGCTTCACGATTTTGTTGGCGAAAAGCATGTCTGCCATAGCCTCCTCGGTCAGTTCCGACCCGCTCACGAGATTTAGGTCCTCCTTGCATTCTGCCTTCATGTCGCGGTCCTGAACAAGCACGCCGTTCAGAATCGTCCGCACGCTCTTCTTCGTATCGTTGCCCTTCTTCTGCACCAGGATAATGCGGTTCTTCTTCTGGCGGAGAATCGTCAGCGCGTCATCGGAATACTCCGGAGCGATAATCACCTCGAAGAAGATTTTCCCGATTTCCTCAGCCGCATTAGCTTCCACCTTGCGGTTGGCGATAATCACACCGCCGAAGGCGCTCACCGGGTCGCCCGCAAGGGCGTCTTTCCATGCCTCCGCGATGGTCCCGCGGGTGGCAAGGCCGCAGGCATTGTTGTGCTTCAGGATAGCCACCGTCGGATGCTCCTCGAATTCTGCAATCAGCGAGCAGGCCGAGTCAATGTCCAGAAGGTTGTTATACGAGATTTCCTTGCCGTGTAGCTGCTCGAACATCTCGTCGAAGTGCCCGTAGAACGCACCGGCCTGATGGGGATTCTCGCCGTAGCGGAGGTGCATCTCCCCATCCACTGCAAGGCGCAGAGCGCCCGCTGCAGGAGCCTCTTCGGGCGCCGTCGAGGCAAACCAGTTGAAGATGGCCGCATCGTAACCCGAGCTTACCGCAAAGGCCGTCTGGGCCATGTAGCGGCGCTCGGCCAAGCTCGATGCTGCGCCCGTGCCCTCGAGGATGCCCAAGAGGTAGCCATACTGATGGCGCGACGGAATGATGAGCGTATCCTTGAAGTTCTTGGCGGCTGCGCGGATCAGAGAGATGCCGCCTATGTCGATCTTTTCGATGATGTCCTCAGCCGTGGCACCGGGCGTTGCCACCGTTGCCTCGAAAGGATAGAGATCCACCAGCACAAGGTCTATCGCAGGGATGGAATACTCGGCAAGCTGGGCCACGTCCCCCTCATTGTCCCGGCGAGCAAGGATGCCGCCGAAGATTTTCGGGTGAAGGGTCTTCACGCGGCCGCCAAGTATCGACGGATAGCCCGTCAGGCCTTCCACGGCAGTGCACGGAAGCCCGAGACCTTCGATATAGCTCCGGGTCCCGCCCGTGCTTATGAGTTCCACGCCGAGGCTGTGGAGTTTGCGTACTATTGGTTCAAGACCGGTCTTGTCGAAGACCGAGATAAGTGCGGAACGGATGTCTTTTGTTTCAGCCATGTTTCTATTGCTGTGTCTTTTCGTCTTAGAAATTGGGGTACCTGTGGTTTAGTGTGCAAAATTACGAAAAAAATAGCACTCAACCCCCTTAAATGTCTACTTTTTTTCTTTTAACATTCACTTTTTTTTACCCTCTTTTTCTCCCGAGTGCTTGCTCGTTTGAGCATAAACCCGTATTTTTGTACTTTAATTCGAAAATTTAAACCGGCATTATCTCTTTAGCCATGATAAAAAAAGCCTTTTTCGCTCTGTTGAGCCTTTGTTTTCTCTCTGCCGAAGCCGTCGAAACTCTTGTCGAGCCGGTAGCCGATTCCTCAGTCTTCACCCGTCGCGCCGTCTCCGAGCCCGCCAACGATGTCCGCCGTGCCCCGGCCATCCCCAATGGCCAGTGGAAGAATATCGGCACGGGCAAGTGGTTCGACGATCTCTTCTCTTACTATCAGGTCGTTGCCCCGGGAGATGTCTGGGATGTCGTCTTCGAGCAAAGCGCCGACAATCAGGCGTGGTATCGTGTTCTTCCTTACGGCCCGGGCTCGCCCGTGGCTGAGATGATGGGCGAAGACGATACGGACAACTATGTATATATCAACACCTCCGACCCGGCCAAAGTCTATATCCCCGATTTCAAGGCCTATGGACAATATATCTTCTCCCAGCATGTCGATGAGAACTCTTGGTGGGACGATGCCGACTACGGCACCCTCTCCGACGGAATCATCACCTTCCCCGCCAACTGCTTCTGCCATCGCATCCACGAGGCCGGAGGCCCCTGGTCGCGCGTCAACACCTCAGGGAAAATGCGTATTGCCCTCCCCGGCGCTCAGACATCCGACTATGCCCTCAAAGTCGAGTCGCCCTTCTGCCCCGACGAAGAAGGAAACGTCCGCATCCGATTCACACTCGGCGAAGATATTGCCACTGTAAAGTATTCTCTCGTCCAGGGCGAATATTTCGCCGAAGGCAACAATGTCAACGTCGTTCTCTCCCAGGGCGCTGTCCTCAAGGGCACATCCCTACGAGCAACCCCCCACGAGCGCTCCATGTTCTCCCTCCTCGTCGTTGCTCTCAACCGCGAGGACGAGGTCGTTGCCTCCACTCAGTGCCAATTCTTCGGTCCCGATTCTGCCGACCCCGACACCTGGCGCACCGCCGGCGAAGCATCCTTCTCCGAAAGCTTCTTCATGCCCATTTATCAGAACCTCACCGCCGAGACCCTTGTAGTGCCCTATGAAGAGAGCCTCGAGCACCCCGGACGCATCCGCCTCGTCAACCCCTATTCCGTCCACGGATTCTCTCCCGCTATCGAACACGCCCACCACCACTACCTCTTCATCGATGCCTCTGCATCCTCTGCCGTTTACGTCGAGCCCTCGGCCATCGGTGCCGATTTTGGCGGTGGCGAAAGCGCCGTCTGGTCCGTGGCCGGACGATACGTCGAATATGGCCTCGCATCCGAAGCATACAACCTCGGCCTCTTCGGCAAACGCAGCGGAAATGTCATCACCATGCCCGACTACTCCCTCCTCGTCGGTGAGAAGAAATATGCCGGTGGCTCTTTCGCCGAAACCGGCGCGGGCTTCCGCGTATCCCTCCGTCCCGCACAGTCGGGAATCGAAAACATCGACGCGTCCGCAGCTGCCGCCGAACGCTACTACACCATCGATGGCAAAATCATCGACGGTCGCCCCTCCACCCCCGGCCTCTACATAGTCCGCACTCCCGCCGGCCCGCGAAAAACCATCATCCGCTAAAACCATGGACAAACATGGACAGAACTCCCCAATTTGAGCCTGCGGCCAAATACTCCTTGCATTGGCTCGGAACCCGATGCCTTTTTCTTCTGGGAATAGCATTCGTGCTGAGCATGATTGCCTGCGGCATCGATTCCTTCGCCTCATCGCGCGTCGACGCCGGGTTGATCTCAGGTCCCCGCTACACTCTCGTGGCCAACTCCATAGTATATTGCTTCGGCGTCCTCGCCATCACATCCGTGTCGCTCTTGCTCGTGGAAATTGCATTCCGCAAGGACATCAACTACCTTCAGTACGCCCTGATCGCCATGGCACTGACCCTCTTCTATCTCTTGCTCCTGGCCATGTCCGAGAAAATGCCCTTCCCCATTGCCTATGCAACAGTCTCCGTCATGACAATCGCTTTGATAGCGGCATTCATCAAAGGCATCACGCAAGACCCCAAGGCCGTTCGACTCACGGTCGGGATTCTCTTTCTCGAGTACGGGATGATCTACGTCCTGGTGAATATCGGCGCCATGGCCCTGCTTATAGGCAGCATCACGCTCTTCCTCCTTATAGCCGTGGCCATGTACTTCACCCTCAAGCTGAAAATTGAAAACGACGAGCTCGTTATCAAATAGACTTGGACAATATGCAAGTTCCCCCGCCACCTCCGCAGGTCCCCCGGAGGATGTCATACGCCTCAAAAGTCCTCATGCTGGGATTGCAGTGCGTTGTCCTCATGGTCGGAGCCTTGGCAATATGGCTCATATCATACTCCCGTGAAGACCTTAACAACGACGTCGCCGAGGATATCGCAGGAGAGTGGGGGAGAGCTGTATATATCAGCGGTCCCACAGTCCGCTCCTATCCCGACAGCGCCATAGTCTGCACCCCCGAAATTTTCAACTGCGAAGCCACAGTCGACACCAAGTCGCTCCATCGCAATATCTACGAGACGGAAGTATTCAATGCCCGTGTCTCCTTATCCGGAACCTTCTGCAAAGACAGCATCCTCGCCACTGCCGGCGACAGCATCCTCGTCATAGAGCTCAAGTTAAAGACCAAGCAGATCGCAACGCTTTCCCCCCTCGATTTCGGAGGCAAAACCCTCAGGTGGAAAAAGACACCCGAATCCATATTCGCGGAAGTCCCGGCCAACGACATCCCAGCCACCATCCACTACTCAACCGATTTCGACATCCACGGCTCAGCCGCCCTCTTCATTAAGCAGATAGGCGACAAATCCGCGATCACCATCGACGGCGAAGCCCCCAATCCATCGTTCAAAGGCTCCGGCCTCCCGGACGAAAGAAGCGTCCGCGGCCGAACATTTTCCGCCCGTTGGGAGCGCTCAGGAGCCTCATCCGGCTCTGTCTATAAAGATGAAACCGGATTTGTCGGCACCAACTTCCTCGTCGGGGTCGACCGCTATCAGAAAGTGGCCCGTTCGCTCAAGTATGCCTTCATGATTATCGTCCTGACGTATATGAGCGTCCTGTTCATAGAAATTGGAATGAAGTGCAACATCCCCCTGCTCAACTATCTTCTCATCGGCGTTGCCCTCATCATATTCTACATTCTCCTCCTCTCCTTCTGCGAGCGGATGGCATTCGGCCTCGCCTACCTGATAGCATCCGCAATGACCGTCGGGCTCATTTCCGCTTACATTTGGAAAATGCTCGTATCCCCCAAAGCAGGAATAGGTATAAGCCTCATCCTTATTTCCCTTTACGCAGGCTGCTACATACTCCTCACTCTCTCCACCTACGCACTCCTCCTTGGCAGCATCATCCTCTTCTTCGCATTAGCCGCCATGATGTACGGCTCCCTCCACATCAATCAGGAGGCAGCGTCAAATTAATGGGATTCAATACCTGTACCGCGTCAGGCGGGCGGAGTACTTGGGGCCGAAGTAAGAGGCAAGGGCGCGCCAGCGGTTGTAGAACACTGTCCGCCGGCTGAAGAGCGTCCGCAGCCGGTATTTCTTCACTCCATCCCAGCATTTCATCGCCGTGTCTTTCTCGCCGTGCAGCCAGGCCAGGAGGTAGATATTGTAGCTTATGAAGAACATGCGGTCCTCGGCCGCGCGATACAGCCGCGGGTTGTCCTTGGTGTCTTCGAGGATTTTCCCGACAACGGCGAAGCAGTCGCGCCGCTCTGGGCTCCATACGCGCAGGAATCCGTTCGAGTGCGCGCGGTAGAAGTACAGCTTCTCATCGAGATGCGCCACGCCACGACAGTGGGTATACACAAGGTGGCTCATGGCTATGTCTTCATACCGGAGCCCTTTGGGGAAGCGGATGTAATTGTCCGTGAAGAGGCGGCGTTCGAAAAGCTTGCCGCATATCGAGCAGTCCAGTTTCCGGCGATAGAGGTGCAGCTCTGCCGCTTCCTCCGGCTGGAAGTACGACACAGGGCTATCCGTGGTAGAAATCTCGCGGAACACGGCCGAGCCGCCGGCTCTGATCGGTGTCGAGATTATGTCGGCACCCGTCCGCAGAGCCGCGTTCACCATCGTCTCTATAGCCTGCGGGTGGAGCTCGTCGTCCGCATCGACAAACAGCACATAGTCGCCCGTAGCCTCAGCCAGTCCGGCATTGCGTGCAACCGACACGCCGCCATGCTCGATGTGCAGCGCCTTGGCCCGAGGGTCCGCTATGGTGTAGGCATCCGCACGCATTCCCGAGTCGTCCGGCGAGCCGTCGTCCACCATTATCAGCTCCAGATTGCGGTGCGTCTGATGCAGAATGCTTGCCGCACACCGCCTGAGCCAGCGCCCGGCCATGTACACCGGAACTATTACGCTCACCTTCCTGTCTTTAGCTTCGGATTTCATTGTCTGTATTTGATATATGTGTGTGGGGGTGTTATCAGGTTTTGTCGTATACTTATTTCACGATAAGAATGGCCGAGGGCACTGATTCGATGTTTGTGCGCGACAGGGCCGTAACCATATATGTGCCGGTGCCCGGCAGGGGGCATGAATTCATCCCGGTCAGAGCCACCAGCTCGGCCTCGTCGCCGTCGCCTAAGCGGTAGAGCGCGAATTTCACGGCGTCCGCCGCCTTTCCCTCGCGGCTCTTCGAGGTCCAGCGGAGTACATCGCCGTCTTGTCTCAGCTCTTCGGGGCGCATGGGGGCCTCGCTCGACAGCCGCGGATATTCCGGCACAATGGCCGGCCGGCCGTGGCGGTCGGGGTGAGAGAGCTCCGTGGCCACTCCTCCCAGGTCGTCGCTCACGTAGTAGCCGGGCCACCAGCAGAGGCCGTCGACGCGTCGGCCCTCGTCCATAAGCGCCAGCTTTGTGTCGAGTTCTCCCGCCTTCATCGTGCGCTCTACGTCCTGGCCTATGTAGAGCTGGCAGCCCTCAGGCACAGCCGCATCCCACCACGGCAAGAGCACGCCGTAGGCCGCGGCCTTGTTGTCCATAGTCCAATAGAGTTGCGGCAGCAGGTAGTCTATCCACCCTTTTTCTGCCCAGAGAAGCACATCGGCATACAACGAATCGTAGTTCTCGAGCCCATTTGTCTCACTCCCGCGCGGGTCGCTTTTCTTATTTCTCCATATCCCGAAGGGACTGATGCCGAAGCGCACCCACGGCTTGGCCGAGCGGATTGTATCGCTCACCTGTTCTATCAGTAAATCTACATTTTTCCGCCGCCAGTCGGCGCGGGCCAGTCCGCGCCCATATTTGGCGTAGGAATTCCCGTCAGGAAATTCGGCCTTCGCTACGGGGTAGGGATAGAAATAATCGTCGAAATGGATGGCGTCCACATCATAGCGGCGAACGATATCTCCCACCACGCGGGCTATGAATTCGCGGTTTTCCGGCAGCCCCGGATCGAAATATTTTTTTCCGTCAGCGTAGGTTACGAATCTTCCGGGCTCCTTAAGGGCAAGATGGCCGCGGGGCAACCGTTCTTTCTTCGCCGTCGTTGCCCGGTAGGGATTAAGCCACGCATGCAGCTCCATGCCGCGTTTGTGCGTTTCCTCCACCATAAATTCCAGCGGGTCCCAGAAGGGCACTGGAGCTTTACCCGCAGTGCCCGTAAGGAAGCGGCTCCATGGCTCGAGCTCCGACGCATAGAATGCATCGGCCGACGGGCGCACCTGGAAGAGCACGGCATTCACCCCGGCGGCCTTCAGCTTGTCGAGCTGCCCGCGGAGATAGGCTTGGTTTTCCTCTGTCGTCTGCCGTGCGTATTGTCCTTGATACACCGTGTGGAGCCACGCCCCGCGGAACTCGCGTTTCGTCCGGTCGGCTGCTCCGGCCCTCCCCGCAGCAAGGCCCGCGAGGATAAGGATACAAGCTAATATTTTATGGCGTAGCATCATAGTATTTGTTTGTCTGAAAAAAGGTTCAGGAAATATCTGGCATATTCATCCGTGTCGAATCTCCGGGCAATGAACGGGCGGCACGCCCGGGCCATCTCCTTTCGGAGCAGCTCATCGGAATGCAGCATCCGTATGGCATCAGCAAGCGCCACAGCGTCACCCGCGGGCACGAGCAGCCCCGTTTCCCCCGGGCTTATGAGCTCGCGCGCACCGGGAATATCGCTCACAATGCAAGGCACCCCGCAGGCCTGAGCCTCGCGCAGAGTGCGCGGCGATGCGTCCCGGAGGCTCGAAAGAATATACAGGTCCGATTCCGGAAGGTATCGCACGGCATCGGGGGTCGTTGCTATAAAGCTCACGGGCAAGCCCTTGGCGAATTCTATATCGGCTTCATCAGCGTCGCCCACCACCGTGAGGTGTAGTTTCTCGCCTTCGAGCAGCCTTATGGCCTCGAGCAGAGTGCGCAACCCCTTGTGAGGCCGCCCCTTCGACACGCCTACATAGCTCATGCTAAAGCATCCCTCGGCCTCCTTTACGTGCAGGGGTGCGCTCATCGCCTCTTCCACCCATGCGAGGTCGAAAGGTTTCGTGGCCACCGACACCTTTCCCCGGCCAACTTTCGCCCCCAGGCTTTCAGCAATATCCGCCGTCTCGCACACGATATGACTCACCCTCGGATTCAGAAGCCCGAGCAGATTGGTAGGGTCGCTGCGCCTCACCTTTGCTTGCGTCCCGCGATAGCCTATATTGCGTATCCCCAGCCCCATGCTCGCCCAGAGCATAGTGGCGAGCCCCGACGTGCTTGGCGAGAAAGTCGTGTCCACACCTTCCCGTTTCATTATCCCGCGGTAAGCCCGCGCCGCGCGGATATCGGCCTTCGAGCGGATTTCCGGAGCCTCGATAGCTTCCCCGGGGCCGGCCACAAGCACACGCAGCTCCCCGCCCGACTGTCTTTCCGCCCGCGACAGCATATCGCGGGTGATCGCGTCGAGGCCGTGGGAGGCCACAAGCAGCGTATGTCTTCTGTCGTTTTTCATCTCTTATATCGTAGCCAAACCGCAGGCACGCAGGCGCGTGAGGATGTCCACAAGCAGCTCTCCGGGTCTCTCAAGCGGAGCCGGGGGCTCCCCGTGGAGAGGCGGGAGAGTGGCCGAAAGATTCGACCCCTCGAGCTGTCGGAAAAGCTCGTCGATGCCTCCGTCGCGGATCGGTGCGCCCCCGTTCTGCAGATAGCGGCCGTAAGCCGCCGAGAAGAGAGCCAGCCCGTAGCGCGCGCTGACGTCGAGATGAGCCGCACACCCCCCGTCAGCCGCCATATCGGCCAGCGATATGAGCAGCATGGCAAGCCGGTGGCAGCCCCGCACGTACAGTCCCTCGAAATCACTCACACGAGCGCGTGAAATATCCGTCGACAGCAGCCCGAAAATCATGGTCGTCGACGCTTCCGGCAGTTGCTCCGTCGCCGCAAGGCAGTCCACGTGCAGAATCACCGACGTCAGAAAATCCACCACCGCCTGCTCCACGGGTCGCCCCTCGTTGTGAGCAAGCTGCCATTCGCGGTCGTAGCGTGCAACCAGTTCGCCCGTCCGGGCAGTCAGGTCGGCCGGCGAATCCTCTATCGCACGCAGCTCTTCGAGCTGTCGCTTCAGTCCTTCCGACGGTTGTATCATTCTACCTTATGAAGATTGTGGCCCATACGCACCTTCTTCGTGTGCATATAGCGCAGATTGTAAGGATTGGGAGCAACTTCGATAGGCACATTCTCCACCACTTCCAGGCCATAGCCCTCGAGGCCGATGCGTTTCACGGGGTTATTCGTCATCAGGCGCATCTTCCGTATCCCCAACAGGTTCAGAATCTGAGCCCCTACGCCATAGTCGCGGTCGTCAGCCCCATGGCCGAGGTGGAGATTGGCTTCCACCGTGTCGAGCCCTTCTTCCTGGAGCTTGTATGCGCGGATTTTATCCATCAGGCCAATGCCGCGGCCCTCCTGGCTGAGATAGACCAATGCCCCGCGGCCCTCTTTCTCGATCATTTCAAGAGCCTTGTGCAGTTGCTCACCGCAGTCGCAGCGAAGAGACCCGAAGATATCGCCCGTGGCGCACGACGAGTGCACCCGCACGAGCACCGGTTCTCCGTCCGACACATCGCCCTTTATCAGCGCGATGTGCTCCAGCCCGTTGCTTTCCTGGCGGAAGGGTATCAGTCGGAAATGGCCGTAAGCCGTAGGCATGTCCACCTCCACACCCTGCTCCACAAGACGCTCGGATGCAAGACGGTAGGCTATCAGATCGCGGATGCTCACGAGCTTCATCCCCCACTCATCGGCCTTCTGCCGCAGCTCCGGCAGGCGCGCCATCGTGCCGTCGTCGCTCATTATCTCCATCAGCGCCGCAGCAGGCTGCAGCCCTGCCAGGCGCGCCAGGTCCACGGCAGCCTCCGTGTGGCCGCTGCGTCGCAGCACGCCCTGGTCCTGGGCATAGAGAGGGTTGATGTGGCCCGGGCGTCCGAAAGTCGCAGCCGTCGACATCGGGTCGGCCAGCGCACGGATCGTGGCGCAGCGGTCCTCGGCGCTCACGCCCGTCGTGCACCCCTCGAGTTTATCGACGGTTACGGTGAAAGGCGTTCCGAGAACCGACGTATTGTCCTCCACCTGATGCGGCAGCTCAAGCTCCCGGCAGCGGGAGATCGTCAGAGGCGCACACAGCACCCCGCGAGCATTTTTCAGCATGAAGTTCACCTGTTCCGGCGTTATCTTTTCGGCGGCCACGATCAGGTCGCCTTCATTCTCGCGGTCTTCATCGTCGACCACAATCACCATCTTTCCCTGGCGGAAATCCTCGATGGCTTCTTCTATCGAATCGAGTTTAATCATATTTCGCTTGTAGTGTCTTCTGTTTTGTCTTCAGGCTGTTCATATATTTTCTGCAGTCGTTCCGTGGTCTTCTCCATCTCGCCCAGCTTGCTTGCCCGGGGAGCGAAGGGATATTCATTGAGCAGACCTATCACAAACTTACTGTCCGTATTCGAGAGATACCCCACCAGGGGCTCGAGCTCCGAGACTACCGGCTCCATTATCCGCCCTCGTCGCAGTGGCTTCAGCAGCCTCGGAGTGGCTGCAAGCGCCGATTGCGCCTCCGCTATCGTCCGGCGGAAGGCCTCCAGCCTCCGGCGTGCTTCCTCGCTTTCTGTTTCTTCCATCCTCACCTCCTTGAGCGTCAGAGCCCTCGGCGTGCTTTTCCCTGTCAGCCGGCGGAAAAAGGCCCGGTAAGCATCGGCATTGAACACCGCCGAGTCGCCCACGGCCTTGTATGTAAAGAACACACCTAAGGGCAGTAGCACCGCCGAGCTCAGCCAAATCCCGACCCACACGGCAACCTTCCCGTCGCGCGCCATCTTATAGCCCGTGTTGTCTATGATGTAGTAGACAATAAAGAGAAGCACCGAAATCACCAGCGGAGTGCCCAGGCCACCTTTCTTGATGATAGCTCCCAGCGGAGCGCCTATGAAGAAAAATATCAGGCAGGCAAACGACAGGGTGAACTTCTTCTGCATCTCTATGTCGTGGCGACGCATCAGCTTCTCCTGCTCCTCGAAGGCCAGAGAGCGGTATTCATACTCCTGCTTCGTCCGCTTCATCTTGGCAATTGCCTGATAGAGATAGCTCTTTCCCATCGACGGCGTGGGCCCGGCATATATCGAGTCCAGTTCCTCGGCGCTCAGACCTGCGTGGCGCGACGGGCTCGAGGCCTCAGGGAGCACCACCGGCAGCCCCAGCACCTCCGTCTTCCGCAGCTCCCGCGCATACATATCGCCCACCGAATCTATCCGCGTCTGAATCGAATCTATCGAATGCAGAAGCTCCTTCACGTTCTGGCCTATGTATTGCGAGCGCATTCCAGCCTCGTCCATCCTGTTGAAGTTCATGTCGAAAGGAAAGTAGATATCCTTGTCCTTGAACTGCTCCCGGCGGAAGGGCAGATAGCGCGCCGAGCTCACCCCCAGCGAATTGTCGCGCATGTTTTCAAACATTTCCCCGGAGTGCAGCCGCAGGAAGAGGCGTGTCCGGTCCTCCGTAAAGTTGAAGCGCCCCGAGTCGGCCATTATCACACGCGAATTGTCGATGCCGCGGCTCAGGTCGTAGATTATCATCCCGTAGAGCATCCCCGTCTCGGGGTTCTTGCGCTCCACGTAGAGATTCATGTTCGGAATCTGGTCGTAGAACGATCGCACCGGAATCTCCACCTCCGGGCTCTTCTGTCTCACCGAGAACAGAAGCGTCCACATCTTCGTCTGCGCAATCGGCAGCACATTGTTCTGAAAGAAAAACGCCCCCACCGCTATGACGCTCATCAGGATTATCAGCGGGCGCATTATCTTGAACAGCGAGATGCCCGCCGCCTTCATCGCCGTGAGCTCGAATTTCTCCCCGAGGTTGCCGAACACCATCAGCGACGCTAGAAGCACTGCAAGCGGGAGCGCCATCGGCACCATCGTCAGCGCCGCGTAGAAGAACAGCTCGGCTATAACGCGGATTTCCAGCCCCTTGCCCACAAGGTCATCGATCGAGCGCCACAGAAACTGCATCAGCACTATAAACAGGCAGATAAAAAACGTCATCGCCAACAGCGGCAGAAACCGCTGAAGCATGAATGTGTACAGACGCTTTATCCCGAACATACGCCAAGCCTCCTCTTTCGGTGCTGATGGGGGTGTGTATTCCCCGTTTATTGTTCGCCTTTGTTTTGGGCAGCCCGTGGGCGGCGGCGGAAGTTCCGTCGGCGGGCGCCTCCTTTGCTTTTTCCCTTGTCTTCGAGGGCGGAATCGCCCTTCGGCTGCGGAGCCTCGGAGGCCGCTTTCGCCGCGGGCGTTCCCTCTTCAGGGCGGCGTCCCGCGTTCTTTCCGGCTCCTGCCTTGTGCTTGCCCCCGTGGTCTTTGCGGTCGCCGTGTTCTTTTCGGCCCCGGCTGCCGCTCGCGCCTCCGCCATGGCGGTCGCCGCGTTTCTTTTCGTTCTCAGCCGGGGTGGCAGGGCTTTGGCTTATGCCCAGCTCCGCAGGGATTTCACCCTTCCGCACCGAGTAGCCCAGGAAGCGTTCGATGTCGCGAAACTTCCGCCGGTCCTTCTCTCCGACCAGCGTTATGGCCACACCGTCTGCATTCGCCCGCGCCGTGCGGCCTATGCGGTGAACATAGTCCTCCGCATCATGAGGCACATCGTAGTTCACCACCATCGTTATGTCGTCGATATCTATTCCGCGGGCCACGATGTCCGTCGCCACGAGGATGTCCACAGTTCCGGCCCTGAACCCGTGCATCACCTCGTCGCGTTGCTCCTGGTCCAGGTCGCTGTGCATCTCGCCCACGTTCAGCTTCATCCGCCGCAGGCTTCGCGAAAGCTCCTTCACCTTCAGCTTCGAAGAGGCAAA
The DNA here is from genome assembly GCA_947176295.1 of uncultured Porphyromonadaceae bacterium. GTDB lineage: Bacteria > Bacteroidota > Bacteroidia > Bacteroidales > Muribaculaceae > CAG-873. The sequence continues at coordinate 9,407 of CAMWQB010000020.1, read as the reverse complement.
CACGATCACCCTTTTCGAATTCACGTTCTCAAACAGGTGGCAGAGTAGGGGAGTTTTCCCGGCCTCGGGCACGATGTAGGCGCTTTGGTCGATTTTTTCAGTCGGTCGCGACACCGCAATCTTGATTTCCACTGGATTATCGAGCACGCTCGCTGCCAGTTTCTGTATCTTGTCCGGCATCGTTGCCGAGAACATCATCGTCCGCCGGCCCTCCTTGGGCAGGTGCGAGGCTATCGACATGATGTCGTCGTAGAAGCCCATGTCAAGCATACGGTCAGCCTCGTCGAGAATAAAGAATTCCACCTCGGAGAGGTCCACGTAGCCCATCTGCATGTGGGCCAGCAGCCGCCCGGGAGTGGCGATTATCACCTCCACCCCGTTTTTCAGCGCTCGCTGCTGCTGCGCGAAGCCTGCGCCATCGGTGCCCCCGTAGACGGCAAGCGAACTTATCGGCAGAAAATACGAGAAGCCCTCGAGCGCTGTATCTATCTGGATAGCAAGCTCGCGGGTGGGCGTCATCACCACACACTTCACCTTCTCCGACGGCTCACGTTGCCCCAGTTCGTTGATCACAGGAAGCAGAAAAGCCGCCGTCTTGCCCGTGCCCGTCTGGGCCACGGCTATAAGGTCGCGCCCCGCAAGGGCTGCCGGAATCGCCTGCTCCTGAATGGGAGTGCAATCCCGGAAATTCATATCGTATAACGCGTCCAGGACGTCGTCGGTCAAATCAAGTTCTTCGAATGTCATATCAGACAGCTTGGAAATAAATGCAAATATACAAAAAATCAACCGAACAGCCAAACCTCCCGCTCCGCGCTCCATTTTTTTCGCCCTTTCGCTTGGGGGTCTTTCCGTAATTTCGTACCTTTGGACCCATGGAGAGTCTCATGCAATACGTCTGGCAGCACGGCCTTTGGATTCCCGGCGACCTCCGCACCGTCGATGGCCGGCGGGTGCGCGTCATCGACCGCGGCCTCCTCAACCGCGACGCCGGCCCCGACTTCTTCAATGCCAAGGTCGAGATCGGCGGTCGCCTCTGGGCCGGGAATGTGGAGATTCACGTCCGCGCAAGCGACTGGCATCGCCACGGCCACGATGCCGACCCTGCATACTCCTCCGTCATCCTCCATGTCGTCGGCCGCGACGACGCCCGCATTTCCCGCCCCGGCGGCGGGGGCGAAATTCCCCAGATTGTCATGGATTGCGCCCCCGATTTCCATTCCCGATACAAGGAAATGGTTTTCGGCACCGGGCCTCTTGTCTGTGCTTCCGAGCTTCCGTCCGTCCCGTCGATATACGTCTCCGACTGGCTCGCCTCCCTAGCCCTCGGCCGCCTTCAGCGCAAGGCAGCACGCGTCCGCTCCCTGGTCGACGAGGTCTTTGAAGGCAACTGGCGCGCCGCCGTTTACGTTACCCTCGCCCGTGCCCTCGGTTTCGGCGTCAACAGCGATGCCTTCGAGCGCCTCGCACGCCTCGTGCCCCTCAAGAGCCTCATGAAGCACTCCGATTCCATAGACACCGTCGAAGGGCTTCTCTTCGGCCAGGCCGGACTTATCCCCGAACCCGGAGCTCTCGGCGAGCCAGACTCCCTCGACGAACTATATGCCTCCACACTCCGACGCGAATATGCCTTCATGAGGTTGAAATTCGGAATTGCTCCCCCTGCCGCGCCCCTCGGGTGGAAAATGGCGCGGATGCGTCCTCCCAATTTCCCTCATCGGCGCATTGCCGCCCTCGCCTCCATGGTCGTCCCCTCATTCGAACTCGGTTACAGAATCATGGATGTCGCCTCTTTCGACGATGCCGCTGCCCTCTTCTCCATGCCCCTCCGCGGATATTGGTCGCATCACTATTCCTTCGGCACTCCCGCCTCGGGTAGCCCCGCCGCATTTGGCGCGTCAGCTATAAATACTCTTATAATCAACGTTGTCGCCCCGGTGCAATATGCTTATGGCGAGATGTATGGCCACGAAGATATGATGTCGCGAGCCGTCAATCTCCTCGACGCCATGAAGCCTGAAAGCAATTCCATCATCCGCCTCTTCGCCTCAGCAGGCATCCCCTGTCGCAGCGCCCTCGAAAGCCAGGCCCTTATCGAGCTGCGCCGCGAATATTGCGAGCCGCGCAAATGTCTCTACTGCCGCCTCGGCCATCGCCTCCTCGCCGCCAAAGTCAAGCCTTGAGGTTTCTTGCTTCTTCTATGGTTTTCAGCAGTTTTCGCGACGAGCGGAAGAAATGCAGCTGCTTGCAGAAGCCGATAATTCCACCTATCACACCACCGGCTACACCGCCCCAGAATGTGCTCCGGCCACTCCCGTTCAAATCAAGTTCATAGAAGAACATCAGCAGAGGAATCACCACCACAAGTCCCAGCACGATTCCCGCCACGAGTATGCGCCTTTGGAGCATCCGGATACGCACGGCTTGTTCAAGCGCCTCCACAACAGGCAGGCTCATAAAATCTATCTTCCTGATGTAGCGCGCGAAAGAATAATAGATGCAGCCCATTACAAGACCGAACACGCCATACACCACACATATCCACAGCGGCGCCCCAACCAATCGGAGAGGCACGCTCAGACACACCACCAGCCCTGCTATCCACAGCAGACGCATGTAGTCCTTGGCCATCTTGTGGGCTATGCCCATGCTCCGGCGCCCCGCAGCCTCGCGCTCCACGCGGGCGGCAGCCTCGTTGAGCTGTGTGCCAACGATTGTCGTATTTTTCCACGACGCCCTCAGGCGTTCAAGAGTATCTTCATCCATAGTCATTAGAGCTTTTTTCCTTTCTCAACCAGTTGAGCCTTGATGCGATGCACCTTCACGGCCACATTCGCCTTCGATAGGCCCGTTATCGTGGCGATTTCCTCGTAGGGTCGTTCCTCGAGCCATAGCGTGATTATCGCCTTGTCGATAGGGTTCAGGTCCGAGATCAGGCTGTGCAGCATCCGCAGCTCCTCGAGCTGTTCGGCCCGCTCGGATGGGTCTCCCCCGGCGTCGCGGATGCCCACGGCCTCGGCCACATCGGTCATCCCCGTGTGTCGGTCGTTCCGCCTGTGCCACGTAATGCACGTGTTCAGCGCCATCCGGTATATCCACGTGCTCGCTGCCGAATCGCCCCGGAAGCTGTCAAGCCCTACCCAAAGGTTGATGAGTGTTTCCTGATATAAGTCTTCGAAGCTCGCCCCGGGGCCTGCAAAGAGATAGCACACCTTGGCCACAACGCCACCGTAGAGGCGCGTCATCTCCTCGAATCTTGCCGTCTTGCCGTTCCCTTGGGTTTTCTTCATGTTTTATATGACGCCCCCGTTCGGAAAAAATTACATCCTTCCCTCAAAAAAATCGAGGGGGAACCGGTGCTCTCCCCCTCCCGTCATTATTCCTCGGTATTGCTGCGACGCACAGCCGCTTTCCCGTCGCCCGGAAGCGGCGCCGGCGCGGCCTCCTCCTGCGGCTTTTTCCTCGTTATCTTCACCTTCAGCTCGTCGAAGCCGTGGCCGTACACGCCGCTCACGTTCGCCTGCGTTACGAAGGCATGCGGGTCGATAGCCTTGATTATGCGCGAGATAGTTACCGATTCTATTTTGCGGCACATCACAAGTAGCACCTTCACGTCCTGCTTGCTGTACCACCCCGTGCCGTTAAGCACCGTGCACCCGCGGTGCGCATCGTGGATGATGGCGTCAGCTATCTCAGGCCAATTCCGCGAGATGATGGTAAACTGCACGGCCCGGCGATTGGTGTATATCACCTGGTCCGCCACGTAAGAGATGAAAAACATCACCACGAAGCCATATACGAGCTTGTCGATCTGATGGAAGATAAGGTAGCCGCTCGTGATGATGATGCAGTCCACATACAGCATCGTGCGGCCTATCGTTACGTTCGATTTTTTCGACACCATCGCCGCTATGATGTCCGTGCCCCCCGACGACCCGTTGTGCACGAAGGTCGTGCCTATACCCAGGCCGCAGAGCGTCGCCCCTATCACGATGTTCATGAAAGGCTCGTGCGTGAAGCCCCCCGCAAGCAGCGGCTGGAAAATACCTATGAAGAGCGAGATCATTGTCGCTCCGAAAATCGTGCCCACCACGAATTTGCGCCCCACGATTTTGTAGGCCATGGCAAGCAGGATCAGGTTCAGAGCATAGTTCGACACAGCCACGGGGATGCCCGTCAGAAGATAGATCAGCGTCGACACGCCGGCCAGTCCGCCCGTTACCACCTTCTCCGGAAGGATAAAACCGCAGAACCCGAAGGCATACAGCGCCACACCGAAGGTGATGAAAACATAGTCGCGCGTCGAGCGCCAGAGTTTGATTGTATTCATGTCTCCCTTTCGTTTATCTGAATAGCAGACGCATCGCGGCATCAAGCCTTCCCGTGCGGTGGACGGCTATCCCCTCGGGCGGCGTCTCGTCCTTGGGGATGTTGTCGGCAACAACTATGTCCGTGAAGCCAAGCCTGTGAGCCTCGCGGATGCGCGCTGTCGGAGAGGCAACCGCGCGGATTTCGCCCGAGAGGCCTATCTCCCCGGCAAAGCAGTAGCCCGCCGGGACGGGGCTGTCGAGCGTCGCCGAGATCAGTGCCGTGGCCACGGCAAGGTCAAGCGCCGGGTCAGCCGCCTTGAAGCCCCCGGCGATGTTCAGGAACACGTCCTTCTTGTCCATCCTCAGCCCCAGGCGCTTCTCGATTACGGCTATCAGCATGTTCAGCCTCTTGGCGTCGTAGCCCGTTACGGACCGCTGGGGCGTTGCGTAGGGCGATGCGCTCACCAGCGCCTGAGCCTCGATCAGCATCGGGCGTCGCCCCTGCAGAGCCACGCCTATCGCTATCCCCGAGAGTGGCGTCTGCCCGTCGCTCCCGTTCGCCGGCGACGTTATCAGTATTTCCGACGGGTTCGGAACCTCTCGCAGCCCCTTCCCGCCCATCTCGTAGATGCCCAGTTCCGACGTGGGCCCGAAGCGGTTTTTCGACGTCCGCAGGATGCGGTACGAGTGCCGGGCATCCCCTTCGAACACCAGCACCGTGTCCACCATGTGCTCCAGCACCTTGGGCCCCGCGAGGGTGCCGTCCTTGGTGATGTGCCCCACAAGGAGCACGGGCACTCCCGCTGTCTTCGCATATCGCAGCAGCTCTGCTGCGCATGCCCTCACCTGGCTCACACTCCCCGGCGGCGGCGACGCGGGCAGGCTGTCGGTAGTGATGGTCTGTATCGAATCTATCACCAGGATTTCGGGCCGCAGCGACGCCACGTGCTCAAACACCGTCTCGAGGCTCGTCTCGCACACGATGTATATGTTGTCGCTCCCCTTCCCGAGGCGGTCGGCCCGGAGCTTCAGCTGCGCGGCCGATTCCTCACCGCTCACGTAGAGGATGCGTTTCGTCTTTATGCATAGCAGGTTCTGGAGCAGCAGCGTGCTCTTGCCTATCCCGGGCTCGCCGCCGAGGAGCACGAGCGAGCCGCTCACCAGCCCCCCGCCGAGCACCCGGTTCAGCTCCACCGACGGCATCTTTATCCGCCGCGCCGACCCTTCCTCGTCTGCGTTTATCTGATTCACGGTCAATGGCACGCTTTTCTGCCCCGTCGTTCCTCCCCAGATAGCCGCTGCAGAGCCCCCGGGAGCCTTCCCGACGGCTATGCGTTGTTCGGTCATGGTGTTCCATGCGCCGCATTCCGGGCACCGCCCCGCCCATTTGGGCGATTCTGCCCCGCATTCGCTGCAGAAAAATGCTGTTTTCTCCTTTGCCATCTCTCAGTTTCTCGATTTCATTTGGCGCGAGCGGAATTGCGACAGCGCTATCGCCGTGGCCGTGGCCACGTTCAGGCTCTCGCTCGTAGGGCGTTCGGGCGGAAACGACGGAATCAGCAGCCGCTCGTTCACCCTCTCGGCCACCTCCGCGCTTATCCCCGAGCCTTCGTTGCCCATCACAAGCACCCCTGTGGCTCCGAGTGCCGCCGTGTAGATGTCGGCCCCGTCAAGGAAGGTGCCGTATATCCGCGCACCGGCCTCCGAGGCCTCGCTCAGAAATTCTGCCAGGTCGGCCACGTAGGCCACCCGCACCCTCGATATGGCACCCATCGTGGCCTGCACCACCTTGGGGTTGTAGAGGTCCACAGTGTCCTTCGATGCCACTATCGTGCTCACTCCCATCCAGTCGGCCGTGCGCATTATCGTGCCGAGGTTGCCGGGGTCCTGCACCCGGTCCAGAGCCACCACAAGCTCCCTCGTGCACGCCTCCGCAGAGGCCTCCGCTGGCTCCGGCATGCGGTACACGGCTATCACCGGCGGAGTGGCCGTCAGCGAGCTTAGCTCCCGCAGCTGCCCTTTCTTGCAGGGCTCTACAACAGCCCCTCGCTCACGAGCCGAGGCCGCTTCAGCAGGGTGCGACGCAAGCCAGTCTTCGGTCGCAAACAGTCGCTCGGGCTCGAAGGCCTCGAGCGTGTCGCATACACACTTCGTCCCCTCGGCCACAAATAGCCCCGACTCGCGACGCCCCTTATGCTCCGCAAGCGCCTGCACGGCCTTTATGATTTTTGTTGTCAGCATCCTCAGAATTCCATTCCGGCTTCCTCGACCATCGACTTGTCCTGAGCTACGGTCGAGCCTAATGTCGTCAGAAGATCTCCCACCACTCCCGCGTTGATGCCCACACGCATTGCCTCGAGCTGTGCCTCGCGGCTCAGCCGCGCACGGCCCCCCGCAAACCGCAGCTCTGTCCGCGGATGCGCGAAGCGGAAGAGAGCCACCGCATCGATAAAGTCATCCTCCTCCAGCAGCGGTGTCTTCTCCAGGGGCGTCCCGGGGATAGGCGAAAGTATGTTCAGAGGGATGGATTCCGGATGAGCCCTTCGCAGAGTTAGGGCGAATTCCGCCCGCTGACGTCGCGTCTCGCCCATACCCAGGATGCCCCCCGAGCAAATCGAGAACCCTATTTCCCGCGCTGCATCTATCGTCCGGAGCTTATCCTCTATGGTGTGGGTGGTGCAGAGCGTGGCGAAGTGCGACGGTGCCGTCTCCAGGTTGCAATGATACCTCCGTGCGCCCGACGCCCAAAGCTCCTCGAGCTCCTCGCGCCCCAGCAATCCAAGCGACGCGCAGGTTTGGATGCCCGTCCGCTCCTTGGCCTCGCGCAGCATCGAGCATACCGCCTTAAGAGCCTTGCCCTTCACGGACCGCCCGGAGGCTACAAGGGAGAAGCGACGCACCCCGGCCTTGGCGTTCGCCTCCGCGGCAGCCAGGCACTCTTTCCGGTCAATCAGGTCGTACGTCTCGCAGCCCGTGTGGAAGTGGGCGCTCTGTGCGCACCACTTGCAGTTCTCCGAGCACCGCCCCGACCGCGCGTTCACGATCGAGCACGATTCGAACTGTCGTCCCGTCAGCTCCCGCGTCAGCCGAGCAGCCCCGTCACGCAGAGCCGCACGCCCCTCAGGCGTGGAAATCTCCGCCAGGGCATACACCTCTTCTTCATTCAATTCGCGGCCATCATCAAGGATTGCCCGCAAGCACCCCTCTATATATTCTTTCTCTGTCATTTGCTTTCAATCTTTAGCTATACAAATACCTCTTTATCGACCGCTTCGGCGTCTTTTCAAACTCCTCGTGGTGGATTTTCAGCTCACTCACCTGGCTGTAGGCCGGCTGTGTCGCATTCAGAGCCTTCAGGTTTTGGTTCATGATCTCGCGCAGCTGCTCCTCGCCGATATGCTCGCGGCTTACAGCCTCCATATCCGGATACACCAGCCCCACGAGTTTCCCGTCCCTGCTCACCACCACGCTTTCGCCGACGTAAGGCAGATTGTTCAGCTGCTGCTCTATTTCCTCAGGATATATATTTTGGCCCGACGGGCCCAGAATCATGTTCTTGTCGCGCCCGCGGATGTAGAGGAAGCCGTCCGGGTCGCACTGGCAGATGTCGCCCGTGTTCATCCATCCGTCACCGTCCATCACCTGCGCCGTAGCCTCCTCGTTCTTGTAGTAGCCCTTCATCACGTTGGCCCCGCGCACCTTCAGCACCCCCGGCGTATGCTCCGGGTCAGCCGATTCGATGCGGAACGCCATCCGGTCCACAGCCTTGCCGCACGCCCCCGGGCGCTGAATATCCCACGGAGCGTATGCTATCAGAGGCCCGCATTCCGTCATCCCGTAGCCCACGGTGTAGGGGAAACGGATCCGACGCAGGAATGCCTCCACATCCTTGTTCAGGCCCGCCCCACCGATTATCATCTCCAGTAGATTGCCCCCGAAGGCCGCAAGCATCTTCCCGCGAACCTTCGCGTACACCTTCTCATCGATGTAAGGCAGGTGCAGAAGCACCTTCATCACAGGCTTCTCAAGCTCGGGGAAGATACGCGTCTTCACTATCTTCTCCAGAATCAGAGGCACAGCCACAATCAGCTTCGGCTTCACCTCCGCGAAAGCCCCCAGAATCACCTTCGGCGATGGCGTCCGCGTCAGGAAATAGATGTGGCAGCCCTTCACGAAAGGATGAAGCAGCTCCACCATCAGCCCGTACATGTGCGCCAGAGGAAGCATGCTTATCATCGGGTCCCCCGGCTTCAGGAACGTCAGACCATCGATGCAGAACTGCAGATTGCTCCACAGATTCCCGTACGTCAGCATCACGCCCTTCGAAAAGCCCGTCGAACCGCTCGTATAGTTTATCAGCGCAAGCTCATCCGCCGCCGGCTCGTGAAACGTCTGCATCTCCGGGCGGAAGCGCTCGGGATACCGCTCCCCGAACAGCAGGTTCAGCTTCTCGCGGGCCTCCGTCAGCTTCTTGTTCCGCGAAAACAGCAGAGAGTAGTCCTTCAGAAGCACCACACCCTCAAGCTCCGGCATCTGCGCCGTGTCCAGGTTCTCCCACGTATGCTCGTCCGTAAAGAGCAGCCGGGCATCGCTGTGAGCCACAAGGTGGTGGATATTGTCTGGCTTGAACTCATGCAGGATAGGCACAGCCACAGTCCCGTAAGTCAGCGACGCAAGCAGCCCCACGGCCCATTGCGCGCTGTTCCGACCGCAGAGAGCAACCTTGTCGCCCTTCTTTAGCCCCGCACGCTCAAAGAGGATATGAAGCTTCGCAATTTTGCGCGCAACATCCCCGAATTGATACGTTACACCCTGGAAATCAGTCAGAGCCGAATGCTCCTTGCAGTCCACAATCGCCTGACGGATATAACCGTTCACATTATCTTGATTTTTCATCTCAGGATTTCCAATTTTTAATCCCGCAAATATACACATAATTTCCCAATCCCCAAACACCACGCCCGCCCGACGTGTCCGTCCCCTCACGCGTCCACCATTACAATCCCCCACCCCCCCGACCCCCCGCCCTGTGACCCCATTAGTTGCGGGCGGTTATAAACAAATTCAGCGGCCGACGGAGAGGGAGGGGTTGGTGGG
>CAMWQB010000019.1 GCA_947176295.1 uncultured Porphyromonadaceae bacterium | reverse complement strand
CTGTAACCTTCTGATCCGTAGTCAGATGCTCTATTCAGTTGAGCTAAGGAGCCGTCTTTTTATACTCGGCTTTTGCGTTTGCGAGTGCAAAGTTAAAGGCTTTTTTTTAATTACGCAAATGTTTTGAGATTTTTTTTTCGCAAAATGATTTTGTAACTTTGTGAGATGAAAGAATCCGCTTCGATACTGACTGTTGTCGTTCCTGTCTACAACAGGGCGGGGATGCTCTCGGAGTTCCTTGAGAGTCTGCAGGGGCAGGATGTTCGCGGGTTCAAGCTTATCGTGGTGGATAATTGTTCGACCGATGGCTCGAGAGGTGTTGCTGAGCAGTGGGGGAAAGTTAATCCGGATATTCCGACCCTGGTTCTTACGGAGCCAAGGCGTGGGGCTGCCGCGGCCAGGCAACGTGGGCTTGAGGAGGTCGATACGGAATGGACGCTGTTTTTCGATTCCGATGATCTGATGCTGCCGGGACATATTGGCAGGGTATTGAGGCATATATACGCACATCCTGAGACGGATATATGGGGCTGGAATGTGAAGACCGACTTGCCTGGCGGCGTGGTGCGCTATTTTCATTCTCACCCTTCGGCATGGACCAATGTGATGAACGGAACATTCGCCACATCGCGATATTGTGCGCGGACAAGTCTGTTCAGAAAAGCCGGGGGATGGAATCCTGAAATCGGTCTGTGGGACGATATAGAACTCGGGGCGCGGCTCCTGAGGCAGAAACCCAAGATCGAGAAGATAGTAGGGGAGGAGCTCATGGTGGTGCGTGTCTTGAGTGAGAGCATTACGGGTGATTCATATACCGGCTGGATGCGGCGGATGGAGCCTGCGCTCCAATCTATAGAATCGGGCCTGAGGGGACGCGACAGATTTATTACGGATATCAAACGGGCGCAGACCTATGGCGGCGCTGCGCGGGAGGGCTCTGTGGAGGCTGTAAATAAAATGCAGGCCCTGCTCGGGCGCACGTCGGGGAGGCTGCGGCGGTTGGCTTTGAGGTATATATACCGGACAGTGCGTTGTGGAATCCGTGGAACGTATCTTCTTTTAAAACCTTTTTACGACAGATGAAGAAAATCGTGTATCTTATACTCGCGGTCGTGGCGATTACGCTCGCTGCGGGATGTCGGCGGAACGCTTCTCTGAACGGCGACCTGGACCGTCTGTTCAACTCGGTCTTCCCTGCTGATGCCCCCGGTGCGGTGGTGGTGATTGAGAAGGACGGGAAGATAATTTACGACAAAGGTTTCGGGCTTGCGCGACTGGACGGGGATAGGAAGATCGCGATGAGCGACAGCACGGTGGTGTGTATCGCATCCGTGTCGAAGCAGTTTGCAGCTGTGGCGGTGATGATGCTTCAGGAGCGCGGGCTCTTGAGCGTGAACGATACGCTCACTAAGTATTTCCCTCAATACCCCGATTCAATTTTCGGGCGTATCACTATCGCACACCTCCTGAGTCACACGTCGGGTCTGCCGGATGCGCGACCGCGGACGGCTGCCGAGTGGGAGAAGTACAGGTCGTGGCATAAGGGGCCTTACAACGATCTTGATTCCTTCAAGCGCAGGGCGCTGTGGGAGGAGTCGTGCGCCTTCTTCGAGAGGCTCGATTCAGTTGCCTTCCTGCCGGGAGAAAGATATGAGTATCAGAATCCTACGTTCCAGCTTCTTCTCCCTATAATCGAACAGACGACGGGGGAGAATTTTGATGCGTGGATGGCGGAGAATATTTTCAAACCGGCAGGGATGACGAACACGGCCTATTTCCATGAAGGCTATGAGCCTGCGAATATGGCTCACGGCTATATCCGCAACGCCGACGGTGCGGGATGGGAAGAGCATGATTTCGGGGAGGCCAATTTCTTTCCGACCAAGGCCGACGGGGCGCTCTACACGAGTGCGCTCGATTTTCTGCGCTGGGACCATGCCCTATACGGCGACCGGCTGATGAGCGCCCGCTCGCGAGAGGAGGCTCACACGCCGCGTGTGTCAACCGATTTGCCCTACGCATCGTATGGCTACGGTTTTTTCATAGAGGAGCGGCCCGGGATGCCGAGAAAGGTTTTCCACACGGGAGACAATGGTGGTTTTCTGCTCCACGAAGGACGCTATGAGGATGAAAATCTCTTCTATCTTGTCTTTGCGGTGCAGCCGGACTGGGACCGCGAGGCCACGGTGGAGAAACTCGACAGAATCTTGCTCGGCCACGGGCTTCTAAAAATGAAAAAGCAAGACTGATGCCTAAGCTCGAAGTTCTTGTATCGACATTCGGGGCGTCGGGGCTTGAGCGGGCCTTGGCTCAGGGGTGGCCGCACGTGGAGGGCGTGCGCTATCTTGTGTGCTGCCAGAATCCCGAGGGCGACGAGGTGCTTCCGGCGGCGGAGGCGCTGCATGCGCGGGGCGATACGGATGTTTTGTTTTTCCGTGACCGTGGCTTGTCGGCCAACCGCAACCATTCGCTGGCGGCGGCGGCGGCGCCATACGTGTTGATTATGGATGACGACCTGCGCTTGTCGGCTGACGGCCTGCGGGCTATTATAGCGACTTTCGAGAGCCGTCCCGAGTTCGATTATCTTACAGTGAGGGCCGAGACCGGCGACCGGCGGGAGCGCGTGTTTCCTCCCGCGGGCTACGATCTGCGCCGCCCTTTCCGTTTCTACAACGCAATATCCTTCGAAATAGCTCTGAGGCGCGAGGCTATAGAGCGGCTCCATCTAAGATTCACGCTTCTTGCCGGCATCGGCGCCCCGATGCTTGGCAGCGGCGAAGAGGATTTGTTTCTCCATAAGCTCCGCAGGCGCGGACTTCGCGGGGAGTACAGCGGGATATTCATCGGCACGCACGAAGGCCCGACGACCACGGAACACTCGGCAATGAAGCCCGAGGTAGTTCGGGCCAAAGGGGCCGTGATGTGTATGACGCGCGGACGCCTCGGGGCGCTTGTCCGTCTACCGCTCGAGGCGCACAGGTCGCAGATGCCGTTTTTCCGGGCCTTGCGTTATCTTGGCGAAGGCTATGTCTATTCTCTCAAACACAAGAAGGAACTATGAGGATTCTGCTGCTTGGCGATGCCAGCAATTATCATCGGGCTTTGTCGGGAGCGCTTGTGCGGATGGGCCACGACGTAACGCTCGCCTCGGATGGCGGTGGCTGGATGCATACGGGCTGCGATATAGATATTTCCAGACCTGAGATTGGCGGCAGATTGGGTGGGGCGTTGTTGTGGCTGAAGATGCGGAATCTCCTCCGGCGCGATTTGCGGGGCTATGACGTCGTGCAGATAGCGAGCCCGGGCTTCGCTCATCTACGCCCGCGACGGCTCAGGGCGATTTTCGACGAACTGAGGAGGGAGAACGGCTCGGTGTTCCTCTCCGCGTTGGGGACAGACGCCGAATATGTGCGCGCGCTGACAGGTCCGAGGCCGCCGCTCGGATATTCGGAATGGAACATGGGAGAACGGCCCACGGCTTGGGCCAAGTCGGAGGCCTCGCAGCGCGAGATCTGGCTTTCGCGTGAACTTACGGAGTATACAGCACACTTCTACAGCCATATCGACGGGGTCGTGTCGGCTCTTTATGAATATCATAAGGTGCTTGAAGCGACGCGTCCGGAACTTGCCCTTGCATACGGGGGTATTCCCATAGAGCTCAGGGTAGAAGGTTGTGGCCGCAAGCTCCGGTCCGAAGGCCCCCTGCGGATATATCTTGCTGCCCATAAAGGCCGCGAGGCCGAGAAGGGCGCTGATATACTCTTTCCGCTCGTCAGGGAATTTGCCGCGTCAAGGCCCGGCGAAGTCGAGGTGCTCGAGCCTGCGAATATGGCATTTGCAGATTTTTTGAAGTTTTTGGAGGGGGTGGATGTGCTTGTGGACCAATTGTACAGCTACACACCGGCGACATCGGCACTCCTGGCAATGAGCCGCGGAGTTGTGGCTGTGAGCGGAGCGGAACCCGAGTTCGGAAAATTCATCGGCGAGGAAGGGCCCCTTCCTCTTATAAACGCTTCGCCGTCAGAGCCCGAGGGCTTCCTGCGGGACTTGGGGCGGCTTGCCGACGACAGCCGTCTGCTTGCCGACACAGGCCGTAGGGCCGAGGAGTTTGTGAAGCGGCACAATTCGGCCGATATTGTTGCCCGGCGCTTCACGGAATTTTGGCAAAGTCGGTTGAAATGACTACCTTTGCACCTGTGAAAAGCAGTATTATCGCAATAGTCGCAACGATTTTTCTTTCCGGCACCATGGCCGGGGCGGAGGCTCCGGATAGTGTGCGTCCGGCCCACAAGCTTCGCGGGCTTGAAGTTGTTGGCGTGAAGAACGACCCCTCGGGCACAGCCGTGGGTGCTCCGATAACGCGTATTTCCGGAGCGGAACTGCGGCGCCTGGGAGTGGATGCTGTCAAAGGGGTGGGGGAGATTGCTCCGAACTTATATATGCCTGACTACGGCTCGCGAATGACCTCGTCGATTTATTCGCGCGGGCTCGGTGCCCGAATCGACCAACCGGTCGTGGGCCTCAGTGTAGACAACATCCCGTATCTGAATAAGGATGCCTACGACTTCTCCTTCACGGATGTGGAGCGCATCGAGGTGCTTCGCGGGGCGCGTGCGGTGCTCAACGGACGAAACACGATGGGCGGACAGATAAATGTCTACACCTTGTCGCCTTTGCGCGCACGCGGGTTTCGCGCACAGGCTGAGTATGGCACGGGCAATGCGGCCAGGGTGTCGGCGGGATATTACGGAAGTGTGAGCCCACAGGTGTCGATGGGGGCGACGGCCGGCTGGGGGCGTTCCGACGGATTTTGGACAAATGAGTACACCGGGAAAAAGACGGGGGCGGAAAACCAGGCATCTGCGAGATGGAAGACGGTGTGGCGCCCTAACGAGGCGTTGGCGCTGACTAATACTGCCGTGTTCGGCTACACGAAGCAGGATGGATACCCTTACGCTCCGGTTGAAACGGGGGTGGTGTCGTACAACGATACATGTGCTTACAGGCGGACAACTTTTGCCGACGGCCTTACGGTGGCGTGGGCCGGGAAGAGGGTGGTGGTGACATCGAATACGTCGGTGCAATATATGAATTCGAGAATGGATCTCGACCAGGATTTCACGACCACGGAGATGTTCACGCTCACGCAGGCGGCAAAGGAATGGGCTATAACCGAGGACCTGTTCACCCGCGGTACGCGCGGAAAATATTCGTGGCTCGGAGGGGCTTTCCTGTTTTATCGCAGCACGGATATGAATGCTCCGGTAACGTTCAAGAACGATGGCATTGCAACTCTCATCGAACAGCACCGCAACGATGTGAATCCTGTCTACCCTATCGAGTGGGATACCCGAAGGTTTACGCTCGGGAGCGAGTTCGATCTGGACGTAACGGGTGCGGCTCTCTACCATGAGAGCGCCCTGCGCCTGGGCAAGTGGACGCTCGAGGCCGGGCTGCGCCTGGATTTCGAGCATACTACCCTGGCGTATAACAGCCGATGCAACACGGGCTATACGACATGGCATGTGCTCCCTGACGGCTCGAAGGAGCTCTACAGCCACACGCCCATAAAAATCGATGATGGCTCGCGGCTGGCGAAAAACTATCTTGAGCTGCTGCCGAAACTCTCGGCGGGATTTGAATTCGCGCCACGCCACGAGGCGTATGCCACGATTTCGCGGGCGTATAAGGCAGGAGGATATAACACACAGATGTTCAGCGACGTCCTCTCGCAGAGAATAATGGAGGTGATGGGCATGACGCAGCTTTACACGCTGGACCAGATTGTGAGCTATGCGCCTGAGACGAGTATGAACTATGAAATAGGCGCTCGCGGGGCCACGTCGGACGGCAGGGTTTCGGCCGAGCTGACGGCCTTCTTTATCGATTGCCGCAACCAGCAGCTGACGGTCTTCCCTCCGGGGTCTGTTACGGGCCGGATAATGACGAACGCCGGGCGCACGCGGTCGCTTGGCGTGGAGCTTACGGGGGCGTGGCATGTGTCCGACAATCTTTCGTTGAGGGCGTCATACGGATTTACGGATGCCACCTTCCGCAGCTATAATGACGGCCGGAACGACTACCGCGGGAAGCGTGTGCCATACGCGCCGTCGCACACGCTTTTCGGCGAGGTGGACTGGCGCATTCCTGCTCTAAGCTTCCATGGCGTAACCCCCGGGCTGGATGCATCAGTTCGAGGCGCCGGGCGCATTTATTGGAATGAGGCGAATACGCTTTCGCAGCCCTTCTATGCCCTGGCGTCGGCCTCGGTGAGCTTTACGGCTTCGCGCTGGAGCCTCCGGCTGTGGGCTAAGAATCTGACCGGGATGCACTATGATGTG
The DNA here is from genome assembly GCA_947176295.1 of uncultured Porphyromonadaceae bacterium. Lineage (GTDB taxonomy): Bacteria > Bacteroidota > Bacteroidia > Bacteroidales > Muribaculaceae > CAG-873. Next base: position 22,845 of record CAMWQB010000019.1, on the reverse strand, counting down.
TTCTATTTCATGAGCATGAGCCGGGGATTTGTCCAACATGGGCGCCCTCGGGAGCTCGGTGTAACGCTGCGGGTGAATATTCAGTAGAAATGTTAAATGTTAGGAGAAAAGGAAATAAATTCCTAACTTTGCATCGCTTAGAAAAACATACAAATAAATTCAATCAAGTAAAATGAATAAGTTATTCAGAACCTTGCTGCTTGGCGGCGCAGTGTGCGCGGCTCTGAGCTCCTGCACGAAAAGCGATTCCAACGATACGGTGATTCAATATCCCCTTGCCGGATGCTTCGCCATGGTTGCCGATCTCAACGACGGCAACGTGTCTTATTATCAGGGTGTGAATTATGAAACGGAGATAAACGTAACGCAGGCAACGGCCACGATGAGCATGACCGGTCTGGAGCTTCCTTCCGGGGTGAAATATCCTGCTATATCGCTCAAGAATCTGAAGGTGGGGGCAGACCAGGGCTGGACTGCGGTGAGTGCCGCAACCCCGGCGGTGAGTGTTCCCGGCTTCGGGTCCGTGCCCTCGTTCAAGGATTTCGACCTGCATATCTACGACCGCATGATCGGCAACTTATATGTTCCGGGCGTGATGATAAGCTATATCGTGGACGGGCACTACAAGGTGTTCTCGTCGCGCGAAGGCCAGATCGTTTTCGGCACGACGACATCGACCGGTCCTGACGGGAATGCGTTTAAGAACACGGAGGCTACGATAGGCCTGACTTTCGACACGAAGACGATGAAGGTGATGGTGGAGCTGCCCGGCTCGCAGTTTGCCTCGGGGATGCCGGCCCAGAATATCGTATTCAAGGATGTTCCTTTCTCCATGAATGTCGATGGTGAGGCCAGCTTTGAAATGGCAGCCCTGACGCCTTTTATCGGCGATACGCCATATCCTCAGTTCCCCATCTCGGATCTTAAGGCTGTCTATAACTTCAAGACGGGTCTGACGATGAACTTTACCTGCACTATCGGGCCGATGCCTTATAAGGTTGAGGTAACGGGCAAGTATTGATAAGTCCGGACGACCGAAAAAAGTTTTAAACATTTTTTTGGTTTTAGGCCGAAAATTGCTAACTTTGTGGCACGAAACCCCTACCTATAGGGAGCTCGTGCCTTTTTCTTTTTGCCAACACATTGCATATCAGTGCATTGTGGAGGCTTTGAGATGTTTCTAAACGAAAAATCATAAAACCACTCATAAACCACAATGTTATTAGGCATATTTGGAATTACGAACAATGGCCTTCTTGCGCTGACGGCGCTTCTGACGGGCGTTGCCCTCGTGGCGCTTGCGCTTTGGGTAGCCGGGCTGTTGTCGCCCCGTTCATTCAATCCTCAGAAAGGCGAGGCATACGAATGCGGTATCCCCACCCGCGGCGAGAGCATGTCGCAGTTCAAGGTCGGCTACTATCTCTTCGCCATTCTCTTTCTGATGTTTGATGTTGAAACCGTGTTTCTCTTCCCCTGGGCCGTTCGCATGCGTGAACTTGGTGCCGACGGGCTCTTGAGCATCGCGGTATTTTTTGGTGTCTTAGTGCTGGGTCTCGTATATGCCTGGCGGAAAGGAGCGCTGGAATGGAAGTAACGACAAAAAGCATGCCTTATGAGGCATTCAAGGACAACGAGTATATCGAATCGCTTGTAAAAGAGCTTCAGGAAAACGGCACGAATGTCGTGGTCGGAGCTTTCGACAAGCTTATCAACTGGGGCCGTTCCAATTCCATCTGGCCCCTTACGTTTGCAACGAGCTGCTGCGGCATTGAATTTGTGTCGCTTGGCGCAGCTCGTTTCGATATGGCCCGCTTCGGCTGGGAGGTGGCACGTTCGTCGCCCCGCCAGGCCGACTTCATGATGGTGGCCGGCACGATCGTGAACCGTATGGTTCCGGTATTCCGCCGCCTGTACGACCAGCTTGCGGAGCCTAAGTATGTGATAGCCTGCGGCGGTTGCGCCATCTCGGGCGGTCCCTTCCTCAAGAGCTATCATGTGGCCAAGGGCATCGAGGATATCGTGCCTGTAGACGTGTATGTGCCCGGCTGTCCTCCGCGCCCCGAGGCAATGATCTACGGCATCATGCAGCTTTCGCGCAAAATCAAGGTGGAAAAATTCTTCGGCGGTGTGAACCGCAAGGAAAAGCAGGAGAAGTTCCTGGCCGAGCATCCCGTCCCCGGGGTAAACGACTGAACAGCGCCCTGCGAGCAAATATAGAATCTTTCCACTCACATACAACTAATTCATAGAACTATACAACACGAAATATGGCAACTATCACCGAAAAGATAGGCAAGCTCTTCCCGCAGGCCACTGTTGCTACTGTCGACGGAGTGCCTCAGGTGTCTATCGACGACAAGGATTGGCACGCACTTGCTGAGGCTCTGCGCCATGATGCCGACCTCGACATGGATTTTCTCGTAACCATCGTCGGCATGGACTGGACCGAAACTCTGGGGTGTATCTACTATTTGGAGTCGACCAAGAACCACCTGCTTTGCTCCGTGAAGGTAACGACGACCGACCGCGAGAATCCTATGCTCCACTCGGTTGCGGACATCTGGCATGTGGCTGAGATATACGAACGCGAGGTGTATGATTTCTTCGGAATCATCTTCATCGGCAATCCCGACATGCGTCGTCTTTTCCTAAGCATCGATTGGAAAGGCTATCCTCTGCGTAAGGACTACGACGAGGACCCGGCGCTGAATCCCATCTCCATCGAGAGCGAGCGTCAGAGTGATACGACCGATACGTATGTCGAGCTGCCTGACGGCAAAATCGAGAAGAAGACAGTGGAAATTTTCGGTAAGGACGATTTCGTTGTGAATATCGGCCCGCAGCACCCCGCCACGCACGGTGTGTTGCGTTTCCGCACGGCTGTGGACGGCGAGACGATTAAGAAAATCGACGTCTACATGGGCTATATCCACCGCGGTGTAGAGAAGCTTTGCGAGAAGCTGAACTACCCCCAGACGCTCCACTATTTCGACCGTCTGGACTACTTCTCGGGCCACAATTACCACCACTGCGTGTGCAACCTTATCGAGCGCGCTGCCGGAATCGAGATTTCGCGCCGTGCGAAGGTGATCCGCGTGATGATGGACGAGCTCGGCCGTATTGCGTCGCACTGCCTTTTTATGGGCACTTTCTGTATGGATCTGGGTGCCACGACGATGCTCTTCTATACGCTGCGTGTGCGTGAGCAGATTCTTGACATCATGGACAAGACCTGCGGCGCCCGCATGAGTTTCAACTATGAATGTATCGGCGGTCTGATGGCCGACATCGCTCCCGATTTCCGTGAGGATGTGAAGGCTCTCCTTGCCATTCTTCCCGCCAACCTCAAGGAATACGACAAGATTTTCACAGGCAACGTCATTGCCAAGAACCGCATGGAAGGCGTGGGCTATATCTCGAAAGAGGATGCCGTGGCCTACGGCGTAACGGGTCCCTCGGGCCGTGCGTCGGGCTGGGCCTGCGACGTGCGCAAGACGCATCCTTACAGCATCTATCCCGAACTGGATTTCGAACAGGTAACGGCTACCGAGGGCGACTCGATGGCACGCTTCAAGGTGCGCATGCGCGAAATCGAGGAATCGGCCAAGATACTTGCGCAGCTTGTGGACAATATCCCCGAAGGCGAATATTGCGTGAAGGTGCCCAAGGTGCTGAAGCTTCCCGTAGGCTCGTGGTTCGAGATGGTGGAAGGCTGCCGCGGCACGTTTGCCGTCTATCTCGAGAGCGACGGCTCGACCAAGCCTTACCGCCTGAAGATAGTGCCCCCGTGTCTGCCTCTGGCTGCCGCCGTGGACTACATGACCTCCGGGCAGAAGATTGCCGACCTTATCACTATCGGCGGGTCGCTGGACTATATCGTGCCTGACATGGACCGTTGATTGCGCGAATATCACGAAAACCGAATAAAAGAACCACATCATACGCATCATGCAAGATTTATCTTTCATTACCGACTGGATCCACAACACCTTGCTGTCCTTCCTTCCGGGCTGGGCCACGGTAACGGTCGAATGTCTGTTTATAGGAGTGGGGCTGCTGCTTGTCTACGCGCTCCTGGCTCTGTTCTACATCTACTACGAACGTAAGGTCTGCGCAGCCTTCCAGTGCCGCCTCGGCCCGAACCGCGTGGGCCCGTGGGGTCTACTGCAGAGCTTCGCGGATATGTTCAAGATGCTCATCAAGGAGCTTATCGACCTGAAGCACATCGACCGCTTCCTCTTTGCGCTGGCGCCTTATCTGGTGATTATCGCATCGATGATGGCCTTTGCGGTGCTCCCCTGGGGCAACGGCCTTCAGATCGTTGACTTCAACATCGGCATCTTCTTCCTGATCGCCGTGTCGAGCATAGGCGTGCTTGGCATTCTGCTTGCCGGCTGGTCGTCGAACAACAAGTTCACGCTTATCGGCTCGCTGCGCTCAGGCGCTCAGATGGTGAGCTATGAAATTTCGATCGGCCTGACGGTCGTAACTATGGTGTGCCTTTCGGGCACGATGAGCGTCGGTGGCATCGTAGCCGAGCAGAGCGACCTGTGGTTCATCTTCAAGGGCCACGTTCCGGCGCTGATAGCATTTGTGATCTACATGATTGCCGGCACGGCCGAGACGAACCGCGGCCCGTTCGACCTTCCCGAGGCTGAATCGGAGCTGACGGCCGGCTACCACACTGAGTATTCGGGTATGCACTTCGGCTTCTTCTATCTTGCCGAGTATCTGAATCTCTTCATCGTGTCGGGCGTTGCATCGCTGCTGTTCCTCGGCGGCTGGATGCCGCTTCACATCCCCGGATGGGAGGCGTTCAACAACATTATGAACTACATCCCGTCGGTAGTATGGTTCATCGGCAAGGCCATTTTCCTGAGCTTCATCATCATCTGGTTCAAGTGGACGTTCCCGCGCCTTCGTATCGACCAGCTTCTGGCTCTCGAATGGAAGTATCTAATGCCTATCAGCCTTGTGAACCTCGTGCTGATGGTTCTGATCATCACTTTCGGCTGGCACTTCTGATCGGGGCGGTCGCAGGACCAGAGCTCTGACCAAGCACCAAAAATAATAAACGAAACAAAACCACCTCTTTCCACACACACGATAAACCCTCAGCAATAATGAGCGAGACATTTGGCAAAATAGCCCAAGTTATCGGTCCGGTCGTAGACGTTATTTTCGAAGGCGAGAATACGATAGTGCCCCCGATTTACACAGCGTTGAAAATAGACCGCGAGGACGGCACTCAGCTGATTCTCGAGGTGGAGCAGCATATCGGCGAGAATACCGTGCGCTGTGTGGCCATGGAGAGCACCGACGGCCTCCGCCGCGGCCTCCGCGTTGACAATCTTGAGCGTCCTATCTCTGTGCCTACGGGCGAACAGGTGAAGGGACGACTTCTGAACGTAATCGGCGAGGCTATCGACAAGCTTCCGGCGCTAAACCGCGACAATCTTCGCTCGATACATCAGCCGGCTCCCGAGTTTGAAGACCTCACCATCGGCACGGAGATTCTTTCGACGGGCATTAAGGTGATCGACCTCCTTGAGCCTTACAGCAAGGGTGGTAAAATCGGTCTGTTCGGTGGCGCCGGTGTGGGCAAGACCGTGCTCATCATGGAGCTCATCAACAATATCGCCAAGGGCCACGACGGCTTCTCGGTGTTCACGGGTGTGGGCGAACGCACGCGTGAGGGCAATGACCTCCTGCGTGAAATGATAGAGAGCGGTGTAATGAAATATGGCGAGAAGTTCCAGGAAGGCATGGAGAAAGGCGAATGGAACCTTCATGACGTCGACGTCGACAAGCTGAAGGATTCGCAAGCCACTCTCGTGTTCGGCCAGATGAACGAGCCGCCGGGTGCGCGTCTTCGTGTGGCTCTTTCGGGCCTGACGGTAGCCGAGCAGTTCCGCGATCAGGGCGCCGGCGGTAAGGACGTGCTTCTGTTCATCGACAATATCTTCCGTTTCACTCAGGCCGGTTCGGAGGTTTCGGCACTTCTTGGCCGCATGCCTTCGGCTGTGGGCTACCAGCCTACGCTGGCATCGGAGATGGGTGCTCTTCAGGAGCGCATCACCTCGACGAAGAATGGCTCGATCACGTCGGTGCAGGCTATCTACGTTCCTGCGGATGACCTTACGGACCCGGCACCTGCCACGACGTTCAGCTTCCTTGATGCCACGACGGTGCTTTCGCGTAAGATTGCTGAGCTGGGTATCTATCCGGCTGTGGACCCCCTGGAGTCGACATCCCGTATTCTCGACCCGAACATCATCGGCGAGGATCACTACAACACGGCTCAGGCCGTGAAGCAGCTGCTGCAGAAGTACAACGAGCTTCAGGATATCATCGCAATTCTGGGTGTGGACGAACTCTCGGATGAGGACAAGCTTGTGGTGGCGCGCGCACGCCGCGCCCAGCGCTTCCTTTCGCAGCCTTTCCATGTAGCCGAGCAGTTCACGGGCCTTCCCGGCGTGATGGTGCCTCTGAGCGAGACCATCCGCGGTTTCAAGATGATTCTCAACGGCGATATGGACGAGTATCCTGAGCAGGCATTCCTGAATGTGGGTACTATCGACGAGGCTATCGAGAAAGGCAAGAAGCTGCTTGCCGACGTGAAGTAACTTGCTGCACTCAGCGCAAAAGAAACTGAAAACAGAATCCAAGCATACAAAAGGATATGACATTAAGAGTGATATCGGCTGAGGCCGTGATATTCGACGGAGAAGTCAAGAGCGTAAGCCTGCCCGGGACGCTCGGGGCCTTTCAGGTGCTCAGGAACCATGCCTCTCTGATTTCTACGCTGACAGCCGGCTCCGTGCGCTATGTGGACCCTTCGGGAGAAGAGCATAGCGCAGAGATAAGCGGGGGTCTTGTGGATATAGATTCGAATGTCGTTTCCGTGTGTGTTTACTGATAAATTCCGGCCATCGATGATGAAGAATTTTCTAATGATACTTGCCGTAGCGTTTGCCGCGATGCTTGCCCCCGCGCAGGCATCGGCCTCGGAGCATGATGAAGGCAAGATAGATCCGAAGGAAATAATTTTCGAGCACCTTGGCGATGCATACGGCTGGGAAGTACCGTTCGATCACCACCATCGCATCCCTCTGCCTGTGATTGTATGGGCTCACGACGGATTCCACTGCTTCTCCTCGGCCCGAATCACCGGTGGGGAGCCTTATGTGGATAATGGCGTGGAGTTCAAACTCGCGGGCTTCGACTCGCCTTACAAGGGCAAGGTGGTGGAGATTGTCGACGGCAAGGAACACCGCCCGCTTGACATTTCGATAACGAAGAACGTATGCGCCGTGTGGATTTCGGTGGCTCTTGTTGTCGGGCTGATGCTCTGGCTCGCAAATTTCCTGAAGAAGCATCCGTTCAAGGCTCCGCGCAAGGGGCTGGGTGCTGTGGAGGTGTGTGTGACTTTCGTCTACGACGGTGTGATCAAGGCTATTCTCGGACCTAACGCGAAGCGTTTCGCGCCGTATCTGATGACGGTGTTTTTCTTCATCCTGTCGATGAACCTTCTTGGGCTGGCAGTAGTGTTTCCGGGCGGCGCGAATCTGACGGGCAACATCGCTGTAACGCTGGTTCTCTCGGTGCTGACGTTCCTGGTGACGAACATATTTGCCAACCGGCATTACTGGAAGGAGATACTCTGGCCGGATGTGCCCATGTGGCTTAAGTTCCCGATCCCCATCATGCCTGTAATTGAGGTGTTCGGAATGTTCACGAAGCCGGCGGCCCTGACGGTGCGTCTGTTCGCGAACATGATGGGCGGCCACATGATTGTGCTTGTGCTGACACTTCTGATCTTCATCTTCTCGGCTATCAACCCCTATGCCGGCGGTCTGATGACAGTAATGTCGGTAGGCTTCTCGATATTCATGCTTCTGATAGACGTGCTTGTGAGCTTCATTCAGGCTTATGTCTTCACGATGCTGTCGACGATCTTCATTTCCTTGGCTCAGGAAGAGCACCACGAGGAGCATAAGAAGGACGAGAGCGAGGCAAAGGCCATAGTAGAAGAAATCAAGGATGCACTGATATAAGAAATTAAAAACAAACAATATAACCCATAACTCAAAAAAAATTCCACAACTATGTTAGGACTTTTAGCAGAACTCTCCCTTACGGCCTTCGGCGCAGCCCTTGGCGCAGGTATCGCAGCAATCGGCGCAGGTATCGGTATCGGTAAGATCGGTGCTTCGGCCATGGAAGCCATCGCCCGTCAGCCCGAAGCCGCCGGCGACATCCGCAGCAGCATGATCGTGATCGCCGCCCTCGTCGAAGGTGTGGCTCTGTTCGCTGTGATTGTGTGCGTACTTGCACTCTTCGTGTAATAAAGAGCAAGCAATCGGGGCAGGACCGGCCTGCCCCCCGACAACCCGGCCCCCGGCAACGGGGGCCGCAAAGAAACAAAATACACACCACCTAACCCCCAATCGAAAAGAATGGAACTATTCACTCCGGATTTCGGCTTGATATTCTGGATGTTCGTGGCCTTTGGCGTGCTATTCCTTGTGCTGTGGCGCTTGGCATGGCCAGTGATACTTAAGAGCGTGGACGAGCGTGCCGACCTGATAGACAAGGGCGTGGAATATGCCCAGAGCGCTAAGGCCCAGCTCGAGAACGCGAATCGCGAGGCCCAGAGCTATATTGAAGAGGCCCGTCACCGCGAGGCCGACATCCTTCGCGAGGCCGACAAGATGAGGACTCAGATTATCGAGGAGGCCCGTGTGGCCGCTCAGGGCGAGGCTCAGAAGGTGATGGATGCTGCCAAGGTGCAGATAGCGCAGCAGCAGAAGCAGGCCGAGGAGCAATTCCGCAATCAGGTGAGCGACTTCGCTCTGCAGATAGCCGACAAGGTGGTGCGCGGCCAGATGGCCGACCCGCGTCAGCAGGCCAAGCTCGTGGACAGCCTGCTCACAGAAATCGAACATAAAAACTGAGGCAAAGGACCATGGACCAAGGGTTGATTCCCCGCAGATATGCGAAAGCGCTATATGAGACAGCCGACGAACGCGGCGTGTCGGCAGAACTGTACAAGCAGATGTCGGCGCTGCATGCTGCATTCGAGGCAGAGCCGGAATTGGGCAAGACGATAGCGAACCCTTTTGTCGGGGCCTCCGACAAGGTGAGCCTTCTTGAGACTGCGGCGGGCGTGAAGCCCGGCGACAAGGATGCGAGCACTTTCGAGGATTTCGTGAAGCTGCTGGTGCGCAACCGCCGTATCGATATGATGCGGGAGATGACCATGGCCTACGTCGAGCTCTACCGCAGGACGAACGACATCATCCGAGTGGAGGTGTCGAGTGCGGCACCCCTTGAGGAGGGCGCCCGCAAGCGTCTGCGCGAGATCATATCGCGAAAGCTGCCCGAGAACGGGAAGATAGAGCTTGTGGAAAAAGAAGATCCCTCACTCATCGGCGGCTTTGTAATCAACATCAACAACGAACGGCTTGATGCCTCGCTCAAGAATGAGCTTGAGCAGCTGCGCCTGAACTTACTAAAGAAATAACCAAGCACAAAATCCCGGGGAGGGCGGAAGCAGCATTTTCCCCATTTGAAATAATATTACTACAATGATCAATCCCAGCGAGATCTCCGAAGTATTGAAGCAGCAGCTGCAGAGCATCAACAGCCATGTGGCTTTTGAGGAAGTTGGCTCCGTACTCGATGTCGGTGACGGCGTGGCCCATGTATACGGGCTTGACAATGTGAGCGCCAATGAGCTTGTAGAGTTCGAGAACGGCGCCACGGGCGTGGCCATGAACCTCGAGGAAAGCAATGTCGGTGTGATTCTACTCGACAACGTGAACGAGGTAACGGAGGGCATGACCGTGAAGCGCACGGGCCAGATAGCGTCGATCCCCGTGAGCGAGGGCTTGCTGGGCCGCGTCATCAATATTCTTGGCCAGCCCATCGACGGTCGCGGCCCCATCGCGGGCGAGACATACCGCCTGCCTCTGGAGCGCAAGGCTCCGGGCGTAATCTACCGTCAGCCCGTAACGCAGCCTCTTCAGACGGGCATCAAGGCCATCGACTCGATGGTGCCTATCGGCCGCGGCCAGCGCGAGCTTATCATCGGTGACCGTCAGATCGGCAAGACTGCTATTGCAATCGACACAATCATCAATCAGCGTAAGGGCTACGATGCAGGGAAGCCGGTCTATTGCATCTATGTTGCGATAGGGCAGAAGGCATCGAGCGTTGCGGCCACGGTGGAGACACTGCGCAAGTATGGCGCACTGGACTACACGGTTGTGGTTGCGGCCACGGCATCCGACTCGGCCGCGATGCGCTACTACGCACCTTTTGCGGGCGTGGCCATAGGCGAATATTTCCGCGATTCGGGGCGCGATGCTCTCATCGTGTATGACGACCTATCGAAACAGGCAGTGGCCTACCGCGAAATCTCGCTTATCCTCAAGCGTCCCTCGGGCCGCGAGGCATATCCGGGCGATATCTTCTACCTGCATTCGCGTCTGCTGGAGCGTGCTGCAAAGATTATCGACAATCAGGAGGTGGCATCGCAGATGAACGATCTTCCTGCCGTGATGAAGCCCATCGTGAAGGGTGGGGGCTCGCTTACGGCGCTGCCCATCATCGAGACGCAGGCAGGGGACGTGTCGGCTTACATTCCGACGAACGTAATCTCGATCACCGACGGACAGATATTCCTGGAGACGGCACTCTTCAACAGCGGCGTTCGCCCGGCTATCAACGTGGGTATATCCGTGAGCCGTGTGGGCGGTAACGCACAGATCAAGGCGATGAAGAAGGTGGCAGGTACGCTCAAAATCGACCAGGCACAGTTCCGCGAGCTGGAATCGTTCACGAAGTTCGGTGGCGATATCGACCCCGTAACAGCCCGAGTAATCGATAAGGGCCGCAAGAACGAGCGCCTTCTGGTGCAGCCTCAGTATCAGCCGTGGGACGTCCGCGACGAAGTGGCTGTGATCTATTGCGGTGTGAACGGTCTTCTTTCCGACGTGCCGATGGATAGGGTAGCGGAATTTGAGAAGCAGCTTCTCCAACTCCTTCACGCCAAGCATCAGGAAGATGTTCTGGACGTGATCCTCAAGGGTCCGCTCACGGATGATGCTTCGGCCAAGCTCAAGGCCGCGGCAGCCGATGTGGCAGCTCGCCTGAGCGGCAAATGAAGAAAAAAATATTGACGCAAACCAACATCACCACATAAAACTGTAAATGGCAACCTTACGGGAACTAAAGGGACGCATCGGCTCGGTGAAGTCTTCGGAGAAGATTACGGGCGCCATGAAGATGATCTCGTCGGCCAAGATGCACAAGGCCGAGGGTATTCTTCGGCGACTGACGCCTTTCCGCGACTGTGTCCAGACCATCATCGGGAATCTGCTGACGTCGGATGCTGCAGTGAGCTCGCCTCTGGCGACGGCCCATGCATCCACGGATAGGGTAGCGCTGGTGGTGTTCGGCAGCGACGACGGTCTCTGCGGCGGCTACAACGTGAATATGTTCAAGTATGCACTTGAGCGAGTCGAGGTCGTGCGCGAGAGCTATGGCAAGCAGGTGAAAATCACCGTGGTGCCTGTTGGGCGCAAAATCACCCGCATGATGCAGGCCTATTCCGCCAAGAAGGGCGGCATCGAGGTGCAGACGCCCGAGGACGTGGATTCGAAGACCGAGGGCACGAAGGTGAAAGCTTTCGGGCAAGGCTTCGAGACCGACTATCTGAGCGGGAAGCTGGACCGAGTGGAGCTTCTGTTCATGCGCTACTACTCGGCAGGGCGCCAGCGCGCCGTGAGCGAGGAGTATCTGCCTGTGTCGGCAGAGACGCTTCAGGGCGATGCGAAGGCTACGGGGCGTCCGTATCTTTTCGAGCCGGATGCGATGACGGTGTTTGCGACGGTGATTCCGATGTATCTTCTGTCGAAGATGCAGGAGGCCTTCGGACACAACCGGGCTTCGGAGCAGGCAGCCCGCGTGATGGCCATGCAGAGTGCCAACGACAATGCACAGAAGCTGCTGGAGCAACTGCAGCTTGAGTATAACAAGCTGCGTCAGCAGGGCATCACGACCGAGTTGCTCGATATCGTGGGAGGCCAGGCTCGTGACTGAAGAAATTGAAAACAAGAAAAAGCAATATAAACAATGGGTAGTGTAAAAGACTATTTCTCTTCCTTGGGATCCGGCATTGCAAGCCTTCTGAAGGGCATGCAGGTAACGGGCAAGGAATTCATAACCCCCAAAATCACGGAGTGCTATCCGGAGAACCGCGAGACGCACAAGATTCCGGAGCGCTTCCGCGCGGAGCTACGCTTCATCTACGACAAGGACGGCAACCACAGGTGCATAGCCTGCGGGAGTTGCGAGCGCGCGTGCCCGAACGGAACAATCCACATCGACACGAAGATGGTGGATACTCCGGCGGGAACGAAAAAGAAGAAGCTGGACAAGTATTTCTATGACCTTGGAAGCTGCACCTTCTGCCAGATGTGTGTGTCGGTGTGTCCGACGACGGCCATAGAGTTTGACAACGATTTCGAGCAGGCCGTGTTCACGCGCTCGAAGCTTGTGAAGCAGCTGAATTATCTCCCCGAGAAGGAAGAGCCGGCGCCCACACCCGAAGAGCTGGCAAAGGCTGCCGCCGAGCGCGAGGCAAAGATTGCAGCAGCCAAGGCCAAGGCAGCAGCCATGAAGGCAGCCAAGGAGGCCGCCGCCGCAGGCACACCTGCGGAGGGAGCCCCGGCCCAGGCAGCTGAGAAACCGGAAACACAAGAAAATAAATAAACCATCATATATGGAATCAGTAGGAAGTATCATACTTTATTGTGTCGTCGCACTGTCGATGATAGTCTTCTCGGTTCTGGCCGTAACGACGCGTAAGATCTTGCGCGCCGCGACCTACCTGCTGTTCACGCTCTTTGCAGCTGCGGTGATGTATTTCATGCTTGACTATGAATTTCTCGGCGCGGTTCAGATAGCGGTTTACGCAGGCGGCATCGTAGTACTGTTCGTGTTCTCGATTCTTCTGACGAGCCGTCCGGGCGACAATTCGGAGCGCCTGACGTCGAAATCGAAGGTGCTCGGTTTTCTCGGTGCGCTTTCGATGCTTGGAGTTTCGGGCTGGGCTCTTCTGAGCCGATGCGCGAACTTCAGCAGCCTGCCGGCGATGAAGTATCTGACGATGAGCGATCTTGGCACGGCCCTGATGGGCACAGGCGAGAACCAGTATCTTCTGCCATTCGAGGCAGTGTCGGTTCTTCTATTGGCATGTATAATCGGCGGCGTAGTCATAGCCCGCAAACGCTAACACACGACCATGGAATTTACAGCTATCTATTACCTCATTCCCGCGCTGATCATGTTCTGCTGCGGAGTGTACGGGTTCATCACCCGCAAGAATATGATTGCGATGCTAATCTCACTGGAGCTGATGCTCAATGCGGTGGACATCAATTTTGTGGTCTTCAACCGTTTCCTCTTTCCGGAGGCAATGGAGGGTATGTTCTTCACGCTCTTCGCGATAGCCATCGCGGCAGCGGAGACCGCACTTGCAATCGCGATAATCATCAACATCTTCCGCTCGAACAAGAGTGTGGATGTGCGCACACTTAACGAAATGAAATTCTAAGGCCTCATGGAATCAACCTTACCAATCCTTATTCTGGCCATCCCTCTGACGATGTTCCTTCTTCTGGGCATCGCCGGATGCAAGATGAGCCATAAGCTCGCGGGCTTTCTGGGCATAGCGGGCATGGGCACGACGCTGGTGCTTTCGTACATAACGGCCCTGACATATTTTTTCGGACCTGAATTCATAGGAGCCGACGGCCTCCGCGAGCAGGTAACGGTATTCAACTGGGAATGGCTTGCGTTTACGGAGAATCTCGTGATAAGCCTTGGCTTCTTCCTGGATCCGATTTCGGCAATGATGCTGATCGTGATCACGACAATCTCGTTCATGGTTCATCTCTACAGTCTGGGATATATGGAGGGCGAACGCGGCTTCCAGCGCTATTATGCGTTCCTGTCGCTGTTCAGCTTCTCGATGCTGGGTCTGGTAGTTGCCACGAACATCTTCCAGATGTATATCTTCTGGGAGCTTGTGGGTGCGTCGTCGTATCTGCTTATCGGCTTCTACTATCGCCTGCACTCGGCGGTATCGGCATCGAAGAAGGCGTTCATCGTAACGCGCTTCGCCGACCTGGGCTTCCTGATCGGTATTCTGGTGCTGTCGTATTACACTCAGACCTTCGATTTCGTGAAGATGACGTCCGATCCTTCGTGGGTGCTTGCATCGACGGGCGGCGCGACCTTCATGGGCGCATCGGTTCTGACGTGGGCGCTTGTCCTGATATTCACGGGCGGTATGGGTAAATCGGCAATGATGCCTCTTCACATCTGGCTCCCTGACGCCATGGAAGGCCCGACGCCTGTGTCGGCACTGATCCACGCAGCGACGATGGTTGTTGCCGGTGTTTTCCTGGTGGCACGTATGTTCCCCGTGTATATGATGGAGGGTTCGGCTACGATGATAATCGTGGTTGTGGGCGCTGTAACGGCCTTCTATGCTGCCATGGTTGCTTGCGCGCAGATCGACATAAAGCGCATCCTTGCGTTCTCGACGATTTCGCAGATCGCGTTCATGATGGTATCGCTCGGTGTTGCCTCCGAAGGCCACGGCGAAGTTGCGCATCACGGACTTGGCTATATGGCTTCGATGTTCCATCTGTTCACTCACGCTATGTTCAAAGCTCTGCTCTTCCTGGGCGCCGGTGCTCTGATCCATGCGGTTCATTCGAACAACTACACGGCCATGGGCGGTCTTCGCAAGTATATGCCCATCACACACTGGACGTTCCTTATCGGCTGTCTTGCCATTGCCGGTATTCCTCCCTTCTCGGGCTTCTTCTCGAAGGACGAAATCCTGGCAGCCTGCTATGCATGGAGCCCCTTCATCGGAGTGTGGATGAGCATGGTGGCAGCACTGACGGCTTTCTATATGTTCCGCATGTATTATCTGGTGTTCTGGTGGAACGAACCTCACTACCACCACACGCCTCATGATGCACCTCTGAGCATGAACATTCCGCTGCTGTTCCTTGCGGCAGTGAGCTGTGTTGCAGGTTTCATTCCTTTCGGACATTTCGTAACGTGGAACCGTATGCCCTACGATATCCACATCGAGCTGCCTGTAGCTATTTCGAGCGTTGTGGTAGCGCTTGTGGCCATCGCCCTTGCACGCCACATGTATATCAAGGAAAATCCTCTGCCTGCCAAGATGAAGGCAGCTCTTCCGCGTCTGTGGGACTGGTGCCACCACCGTTTCTACTGGGATGAGCTCTACATGTTCATCACACACAGAATAATCTTCAACGGCATCTGCCGTCCGCTCGCGTGGTTCGACCGCCACATCATCGACGGGACGATGGATTCCTTCGCGACGGTAACGAATAAGGCGTCGGAGGCTATCCGCCCGCTTCAGTCGGGACAGGTGCAGATGTATGTATGGTACTATCTCATCGGAGCACTTCTTCTTGCCGGCGTAACGGCCGTGTGTGTTCTGTAAAGGTGCAACCGGATCAAATAAACCAATAAAAAGTCATTACGATGTTTTCCAATATACTGATTTATTTTGTGGTGATTCCGCTTGTGATGCTCGGCGGACTAGCCCTGTGTCAGAATATCCGACAGATCCGCGCGGTAGCGGTAACGGGCTCTCTGGCGCTAATCGGTCTTTCGGCCTGGGTGCTGGCAGAATATCTTGAACTGCGCGGGGCCGGGAATGAGGATCCGATGCTCTTCGTGGACAGCTGGACGTGGTTCGCTCCTCTGAATATCCATCTTGCGGTGGGTGTAGACGGAATTTCGGTAGCGATGCTGATTCTGTCGTCGATAATAGTTTTCGCCGGATCGTTCGCTTCTTGGGAAATCAAGCAGGCGAAGGAGTTCTTCCTATGGCTGATTCTTCTGTCGACGGGTGTATTCGGGTTCTTTATCTCGATCGACCTGTTCACGATGTTCATGTTCTATGAGGTAGCTCTGATTCCGATGTATCTTCTTATCGGTGTCTGGGGCTCGGGCAACAAGAACTACTCGGCGATGAAGCTGACGCTGATGCTGATGGGTGGCTCGGCCTTCCTGATGCTCGGCCTTATCGGTATCTACTATCATTCGGCTCCCGAGGGCGGACAGCTGACGTGGAATATCCTTGAAATCGCGAATAACGATGCAATCGACCACAGCTGGCAGACTTTCCTCTTCCCGATGACCTTTGTGGGCTTCGGTGTGCTTGGCGCGATGTTCCCCTTCCACACGTGGTCGCCCGACGGCCATGCTTCGGCTCCGACTGCGGTGTCGATGCTCCATGCCGGTGTGCTGATGAAGCTCGGCGGCTACGGCTGCTTCCGCGTGGCTATCTATCTGATGCCTCAGGCTGCTCACGAGCTGTCGTGGATCTTCCTGATCCTGACGGGTATCTCGGTGGTGTACGGTGCGTTCTGCGCATGCGTGAAGACTGACCTGAAATACATCAATGCATATTCGTCGGTGTCGCACTGCGGCCTTGTGCTTTTCGCCATCCTGATGCTTAACGAGACTGCCATGACGGGCGCAATCATGCAGATGCTGTCGCACGGTCTGATGACGGCGCTTTTCTTTGCGCTGATCGGTATGATCTACGGCCGCACGCACACACGCGAAATTACGCAGATGGGCGGCATGATGCAGATTATGCCTTATCTGTCGGTGTGCTACGTGATCGCCGGTATGGCGTCGCTGGGTCTTCCCGGCCTCAGCGGCTTCGTGTCGGAGATGACGATTTTCGTTGGTTCGTTCCAGCACGCTGATATGTTCCACCGAGTGTTCACGATTGCAGCCTGCTGCTCGATTGTGATCACGGCCGTGTATATCCTCCGAGTGGTGGGCAAGTTGCTGTTCGGTCCGGTGTACGACGAGCACCATCTGTCGCTGACGGATGCCACATGGTGGGAACGACTGTCGACGGTAACGCTGATCGTGAGCGTTGCTGCGATCGGCTGCTTCCCCAACTTCTTCAACCATCTGATCAATTTCACCTTCAAGCCGGCGATTTTCGCTGTTCTTGGCCTGAACTAATAAAGTGTTGCAATGGACTACTCGCAATTTCTGACAATGAAACAGGAACTCGGCCTGCTGGTCGTTTTTCTCCTTGTGTTCCTCTATGATACGTTCATGCCGGGCCGGACGCAGAAGGGCCTGCCGGTTGTAACGACGGTTCTGATGCTTCTCCTGACTGTAGCGGGCTTCTGCCCTTGCTGCCTGGGGAGCGGGAGCGACGTGATGGCCTTCTCGGGGATGTATGAGACGTCGCCTGTGATTTCGGCAATCAAGAATATCCTGAATATCGGCGTGGTGATCGTGCTTCTGCAGAGCATCCGCTGGGCCAACAGCGACGCGATGGCAATGCGCCGCGGAGAGTTCTATGAGCTTCTGCTGGTAACTCTCTTCGGAATGTATCTGATGATTTCGTCGCGTCACTTCCTGATGTTTATCATCGGTCTGGAGAGCGCTTCCCTGCCCTTGGCAGCCATGACAGCTCTGAACAAGGGCAGCCAGGAAAGCCATGAGGCAGCCGGCAAGTATATCCTGACGGCCGTGTTCTCGTCGGCAATCTTTATGATGGGCCTTTCGTTTGTGTATGGTCTGACGGGCTCGCTCTATTTCAGCAATATCTACGTGGCCATAGCTTCGGAGATGAACATGATGCTCGTGTGCGCGGTGGCTTTCGTAATCGCGGGCATTGGCTTTAAGCTCTCGCTGGTTCCGTTCCACCTCTGGACGGCGGACGTATATCAGGGTGCACCGACGTCGGTAACGTCGTATCTGTCGGTGATCTCGAAGGGCGCTACGGCCTTTGCCTTCATGGCAGTGATGGCTCAGGTTTTCGGGACGGTCTATTCCCGGGTGTGGGAGTGGATGCTCTACGCTCTGATTATCCTGACGATTACGGTGGGTAACTTGTTTGCTATCCGCCAGCGGAACATGAAGCGCTTCCTGGCGTTCTCGTCGATTTCGCAGGCCGGCTACATCATGCTCGGCATCATCGCCTACAACACGATGGGCGTGGCTGCAATGATGTATTATATCCTCGTGTACATTTTCTCGAACCTTGCAGCCTTCGGCGTGATCGGGGCTATCGAAAATGCAACGGGCCGGGTGTCGATGGACGACTACCGCGGGCTCTACAAGACGAATCCTCGCCTGTCGTTTGCGATGATGCTGGCGATGTTCTCGCTTGCAGGTATTCCTCCGTTCGCGGGCTTCTTCTCGAAGTTCTTCATCTTCACGGGTGCGCTGAACCAGGGTTCGGTTGCAATCTACGTGCTTGTGCTGATAGCTCTTATCAATACGATAGTGTCGCTCTACTACTATCTGCTTGTAGTGAAGGCAATGTTTATCAGCGAGGATGATTGCGTGATTCCGACATTCCGTTCGGCATTCTCGGAGCGTCTGGGCTTGTGGATCACGGTTGCAGGTATTATCTTCCTGGGCCTTGTGAGCTGCATCTACAGCGGTCTTCTTACTCTGACAGCTGATTCGGCGCTGAGCCTTTTCTTTGCCTGAGAAATAGAGATACGATAATAAAGGACGCCGCACACCGGAAAGGATGGTGCGGCGTCTGTATTTTATTTGGAAAGTTCGTTATAATTCGTTAACTTTGCAGTGCGGAACGACGCAATGTGCGTTCCGAGTAATATTTGTAATTAGATTGTAGATTGTTAGAGGGCCCTGTCGGGAGATACGGCCCTTTTTTTGTTACCCATTTTTATCCCGGATATGGCATGAAAATATGCTGAGCGAAAAAGACTTACGGCCTATAGGAGCCCGCGGGGCGGGGAGAGCGGGAGCGTGGCAGCTTGCTGTTACGGTGCTGCTTCTCGCGCTGAGCCTCGCGGGGGCGATATGCTGGCAGGAGGCGTGCTATCCTTTCGGGGACGACTATCTCTACAGGCTGGTGCCTCCGGAGGGAACTCAGCGGATGAGGCCTCTGTCGGAATGGATGCCTGCAGCCCGGGAGATTGGGAGCGTGGGCGATTATTTTTCGGCTGTGAGAATTAACTTCATGGCTTACAGCGGACGTTTGTCGAACTTTCTCTATTTTCCTTTCGGGTTGATGCCTCATTGGGCGGATAAGGCGGTGTGCGGGATAATCGTGTTCATGATGCTATGGGGGATGCTTGTTGCGGGCTATTCGCGGGATGCGCGGCGGCACCCGTGGTATGTGGCGTTGGCTATTACGGCTATGTGGACGATTTTTCCGTGGGATAATTTCATGCAGTCTTCGGCTTTTGTGTTCAACTATCCGCTGGCTACGGTTGCGGTGCTGGGATTTATTGTGCTTCTGCGTGGGGTGGCGAACTATGGGTGCGTGGGAAAGGCGGGCGTTGTGGCCCTTGCTTTTGTTATCGGGTGGATGCATGAGGGTTTTGCCTTTTGTGCGGGGGCGTATCTGGTGGTGTATGCGCTTTGCGAGCGGCCTGGAAGCCGCGTGCTATGGGGCGTGGTTGCTGCGGGCGCGGTGGGGCTGTCGGTGGTGATGTATTCGGCTGTGCATGCGCGCATGGAGGACTGGGCATCAGCGCGTGTGTTTACGACGAGTTCGATGAGGGCGGATTCGGTTCTGGTGGCGGGGGTGGTGGCTCCGATTCTGCTTGGGGCTGTGATGGTGTGGTTTATGCGGAAGCAGGCGGGGAATGTGGAATGGAAGAGGATGCGGGGCGAAATGTTTGGCCTGCTCGCGGGGGCAATGGCGGGATTGACCATGTGTGTGGTGCTGGGGATGTACAGGCGCGAGCGGTGGCCTGCGGATGTATTTACGATGCTGATTTATCTGAGATTTGCGGAGCTGTGTCTGCCGCGATTGCTTGGGTTTCTGAACAGGGGGGTGCTTCTGTGGGGGAGCGCATTTTTTGGGGTGGCCTACGGAGTGTGGCTGTGGGGACTTGTGGGATGGCAGGCGGAGGTGTCGGAGGTACGTGCGGAGCTTGAAGCGGAGGTGGCACCGAGATATTCGACTGACGCCCGGGTTGTGTACGGGCGGCTTATGGCAGGAGGGTCGGTGCCCTGGATCTACATGGGTATTCCGAACCCTATGTATGAGGCGAATTTTAACGGGGATTTTTTCGGGGCTTACTGGACAGGAAGGGATGACGTGAAGTTTTTGCCGCGGGAGTATGAGGGAAAGACCTTCGAGGAGCTTCCTGAGATTCCGGGGACGGCGGGTTTGCGGGGCGTGTATCCGTGGCTGATGTCCGACAGGGCTAATCCGGGCCAGCTTGAGGTGCATGGCGGTGAGCTTGGGTTCATGGATTCTCCGGGGCCTTGGCTTCTTTCGTGGCTGAAGGGCGCGGTCTTAGGTCGGGCGGATGTGATTCATCCTTTTCCACGGTTTGAAGAGACCAGGGTGAATGATTCGACGGTGATGTACAGGGTGTACCTTAGCCGGCCTTATACCTTCGGCCGTCGGGCCATCGAGAGAATCGACACTGTGGCTTCGGGCGGGGAGGAAGTTGCGAAATAGGGGATAAATCGCTATCTTTGTAGGGTTCATGAAAAAATGCAGCGTGATGGAAAGCCGTAAGATATTTCGCCGCCGGCCATTTGGGCGGGTGTTCTACCTGGTGGTTATGGCTATAACGTTTGTGGGTGCACTGGGATGGCAGATGTCGACGCCGATGTGCAGCGACGACTATGTGTATGCTCTTGCGCCGACGTACGGAGAATATAGCGAGGAGGGGTTCTGGAACTGCCTGGGTGAGGAATATGAGACTATTGATGAGCTGTGGCGCGGAATCGCGGGGCACGCGCTCTTGTCGAATGCACGGCTTACGAACCTTGTATTTATTCCGGCTCAGCTTATGCCTTTGCCTGTGCTAAAGTTTGTGTGCGGGATGTTTGTGTGGCTTATGTTTGCGGGGCTTGTGATAGTGTCGCTTAACAGGCAGGAGCGATGTCGGGCGGGGCTGATGGTGCTGGCTGTGGTGTGCTTCTGGTTTTTTTTTCCGTGGCGCGATTCGATGCAGTCGTCGGACTTTATTTTCAATTATCCGCTTGTGTCGGCGGCGATGCTGGCGTGGATTTATTTTTATGAGAGGTTGGATGGGATGAGCCGGAGGGGGCGGATTGCGTTGGCTCTGAGCTGCTTTGTTCTTTCGCTTCTGCATGAGGGCTTCACGATCCCGCTGGCTTTCTATGTGTTTACGGAAGTGCTGTCGGGTGATAAGCGGCTGAGGCTTTATCGCCTTGGGCTCTGTGCAATAATGGTTGCGGGAGTTGGGACGATGCTTGCCATGGGCACGAGCGGAAGGCTGTCGGTGTTCGACTTCAGTTTCGGGCACTATTCGCAGCAGTTGCAGTGGGATAAGGTGAAGCTTGTGTCGAATCTTCTGCCGGGTATGCTTGCTGTGGCCTGGATAGCGGGCTTGCGTTTGTTCGATCGGGGAATCGACGGGGAGACGTTCGGGAGGAAGTTGTGGCCGCTTGCGGGCGGCATCGCGGGTGGGGCGCTGATGTGTGTGGTGCTCGGGTTTTATTCGCGGGCTACGTGGGCTGTGGATATTTTTACGGTCATGGCGTTTCTGAGGCTCGGGGCGCTGACGATGAGAAATGCGAGGCCGGGGAGGGTGTGGAAATATGTGGCTATGTTTGGGATTGTGGTGTACGGGGCCTGGATATATGAGCTTGTGCGGTGGCAGCGGGCGGTGATGGCCTGCAACGAGCAACTGGTGGCGGAGCTGGCTCCCCGCGGGAGCTTGGGCTGCGATGTGGTGTATGCTCCGCAGATTCACGGGGATGATATTCCATTCTACCTTATGGATATTCCTATGCCAGTGGAGGAGGTGATGACGTTCAATAACAGGACTTTCGCGATGTATTGGGTTCGGCGGGGTGTGGCAGGAGTGCTGATACTTCCGGAGGAGTTTCGGGGGATGGCACCGGACAGCCTTCGCCCGATAGAGGGGAATGCGGGCTTCAGGGGGGACTATCCGTATCTTTATATCGACAAGCCTTACAAGGGGCATCTGGAAGTGAGGATCGGGAGGTTTACCGGTTGCTACAATCCGCTGATGCGGGCGCTTGCAGAGCTGAAGCCGCGGCTTTTCGGCGGGGAGGAGGATGTGATAAACCCGTATGTCGAGACGATGGAAATCATGATGGCTGATTCGACAGTGAGATATATGGCGGTCATGCCGAGCGGACCGCGCACGGCCCGGCACCGTGAGATTATGAGTATCGATACGATTGCGGGTGGAAGATGAAACGCGGAGAAGGAAAGCTGTGGGGCTATGTTGTGGCATGGATTCTTGTCGTGGCTACGGCGGCGGGGGTGATGCTATGGCGGCAGTTTTGCTTCGACATGGGGGATGATTATGTGTACAGGCTTGCGGTGCCGAGCGGGACAGGGAAAGGAATGCAGGGTCTGGCCTGGATGTGTTGGGCTCGTGAATTGGGTGCGGGGGATGTGTGGGGGACAATTGGTGCGCATCTGTTGTACTATAACGGGCGGCTGAGCAACTTGATTTACATTGCGATGCGCCCCCTGCCTGACGCTTTGGAGCAGGCCTTGGGCGGGATTATTTTGGTAGGAATGTTTGCGGGGGTTGTTTTGGCTGCTTTTCCGAATGCGCCGGCAAGGCGATGCAATGTGTGGAATGTGGCGGCGGCGATATTTCTGACGTGGGTTATGCTGCCTTGGAATGACGGGATGCAATCGCTGGCATTTGTGTTGAATTATGCTTTACCGAGCGTGGC
This sequence comes from uncultured Porphyromonadaceae bacterium, assembly GCA_947176295.1. Classification (GTDB taxonomy): domain Bacteria; phylum Bacteroidota; class Bacteroidia; order Bacteroidales; family Muribaculaceae; genus CAG-873. Next base: position 60 of record CAMWQB010000019.1, on the reverse strand, counting down.
TGTGTCGGCGATGATGTTTTTTTATGACAGATCCGGGAGTTATGGACCGCTGAGGAGGGC
>CAMWQB010000018.1 GCA_947176295.1 uncultured Porphyromonadaceae bacterium | reverse complement strand
CCCCCCCCCCCCCCCCCCCCCCCCCCCCGCCCCCCCCCCCCCCCCCCCCCCCCCACCCCGCCCCCCCCCCCCCCCCCCGCCCCCCCCCCCAGAAATTGTATTTTAAGATTTTTTCATTATCTTTGCGAGGTAGATAAATTTTATTGAAATATGAAGAATTTCAAGATTATGCTCTTCGTTTGGGCCATTGGATTTATGATTGCCGGCACGCTTGTCTCAAAAGCAGAGACTGCCCATGCCGATTCATTGATTTCGCTGAAAGCGGCGTCGTCGCGCCTGGTATATGTGGACGGGCGCCCTGAACTGCTTGAACTTCGACAGGCTGACAAGGATTCCATTATCCGCGTAATCAACACGTTTTACTACGACCAATTCCGACATTTTCAGGACCCGGATGCTCCTTACTTCCTCTTTATGAGCAAAGAAGCAGGGCTGTCGATGGGCATAGGCGGAAGTGTGCGCATGCGGGCATATTATGATTGGGATGGGGCCATGCCTACGAGTTCGTTCGCTCCATACACGATTCCTATTCCGGCTAATCCCTTGTCGATGCGCCACTTCGCAACCACGCCATCCGGGACGGGACTGTTTTTCCGCGTGATAGGCTATCACAAGCGCATCGGCAACTACCAGCTGTATATCGAAACGGATTTCACCGGCTACCAGGGGCGTGACCTGAAGCTGAAGAAAGCATACGCGATGGTGAGGGATTTCACGGTGGGTTATGCGAGCTCTACATTTTCCGACCCGGCGGCTCAGCCTCCGGTGATTGATGCTGCCGGAAACAACAATAAGTTCTCGCACACGTCGGTGCTGGTGCGCTACATGCCCTGTTTCAAAAACCGATGGCATCTGGGGGTTTCACTCGAAACGCCGGGGACGTCGGTGGATCAGAGTTCGAACGTGGCCAAGCCTCGGTCGGAATGGCTGCCGGATGGTGCGGCCCTCATTCAGTATGAATGGGCCAAAGGGCAGCACGTCCGACTGAGCGGCATCGTGCGGTCCTTGCCGTATCGGGATATGGCGACGGCGAGCGACCACAATGTTGCGGGCTGGGGCGTCCACCTGAGTTCGGTGGCTCACCCCACCAGGGAAATCACTACGTATGCCAACCTGACGACGGGTCAGGGCATCGGGGGTCTCGGCGGGGATATGCAGTACGGGCACTACGACCTGCTTGTAGACCCCATGGACGGAAAGGTACTCTACGCTCCGCTGACGCTCGGATGGTCGGTGGGACTGCAGTACAATTTCCGGCCTGAGCTCTTCGTGTCGGTGGCAGCGAGCCAGACGCATCTCCATACACGCGAGGGGAGCGCCGGGAGCGAGTACAAGAACGGCACCTTTGCCTGTGCCAACGTGTTCTGGAACATAATGCCGCGCCTGAGCGTGGCGGCAGAGCTTGATTACGGCCGACGAGTGAACATCTCGACGGAAGGGCGGAACGCGTGGCGCGCTAACGTGATGTGTGCATTCACATTCTGACCATGAGCACCATGCAGAAGAAAGCATCGACGGAGGTCGAGAGGGCCCTAAAGCATACGGCACTGGTGCATAAATACCTCATGGCCATAGATCATGCCTTGCTATGGGTGGCGGCGCTGAGTTTTGCGGCGTTCTTTCATCTCTCGCCGGACTATACGAAGGCCGAGGCGCTCTTGTTCTCCACTCTTGTGGCGTATTGCGCGTATCTCTGTGAAAGCGGGTTGGAAACCCTCAAGACCGCAGCAGCCATGCCAATGTACAAGCTGGATTTCAAAAAGGGTAGCCTGTGGGGCATGATTGTGCTCAATATCGCGACCTGCACGGTGCTCTCCCTTCTATTTCTCATGCACCCTTCGTGGATATGGCTTGTACTGATAATCTTCACGGCCGGCTGGCAGAAATATATGGACGGGAGAATCCCTCCACGCCTGCAGTCGACAAAACAAAAGATCAAATTATAGATATGAATATCTCGCCCACTCTTTTGCTGGCAATAGGTTGCAGCGCAGGGATTCTCTTTGTTGCGGTGTTTATTGTCTCGCTTCTTATAACCCACCATAGCCGTCGAGCCATACAGACCGAATCGCAGCAGGCAAGCGAAAAGACCGAGGACCAAGCGAGTGAACAATGAATTCCAACAGATGTTCTAAATATATCGGGGCGATGACAATGACTTCTGACGCCCGATAATAAAAAACCGCATAATAAACATAAAATTACGAAAGAACATCATGTTGGATACAGAAGTAAAGTTCGGCGAAGTGCATGACCTTGCCTCTCAAATCGAGAACGGAACAGACCGCGTTCACTTCAAGAATATTTTCAGCAACGGAAATGGCGGCGTATCGCTTTTAGCTTTTAAGGCCGGGCAGAAACTGGATGAGCATCTGGCTCCGGCCGAGCTGATGGTGTATTTGCTCGAAGGAGAAATCGAGTTCAGTGTTACCGGTCACCCACACACCCTGCATTCGGGCGAGTTTCTGCTTGTAGGACAGAACGTGCTCCACAGTGTTGTTGCGAAGACGGATGCAAAAGTTATGCTCGTGAAAGTAAAGGCATAAGCAAACCGCATACGGCAAAGTCTGCAGAACATGGCAAGCAGACTCCCCAATAAAAAATTCTCCACCCTGCACACTTCGGATGTGCGGGGTGGACTTTTTTTAACTTCAAAAAATCCTATGGTATCAATCAAAATCAAATTCCGCCCCTCGACGGTGTCGGGCCATGAGGGGACGATCTATTATCAGCTAATTCATGAGAGACGGGTTCGTCAGGTTTTTTCGGGACTGCACATATACGCAGACGAGTGGAATGCGAAAAATTCGACGGTGGTGTGCAAGCCTGAGAGCGGACGGACCGAAGTTTTAATCAGCGTGCGTCGCCAGATAGGCAACGATATAGAGCGATTCATCAGGCTGGAACGCTCGCTACGCACGAAATATGGCGACTGCACGTTGGATATGCTAATAAGCGAGTATCGGAAATATGTGCAGGAAAATTCCTTATTCCGGTTCATGGAGTTGCTTATCGGCCAGCTGAAGGCCAAGGGGCGAATGCGCACATCCGAGACTTACACATCGGCTCTGAAAAGCTTCCGAAAGTTTATGAGCAGTCCGGAAGGAAAGCCTGCGTGGAATCATTCGAAAGAATTGCCGCTGGACACCATCGGACCGGAGATTATCGAGGCATACGAGACCTGGCTGCGGGCGCGGGGGCTTGCGCCGAACACAATTTCGTTCTACATGCGGATTCTGCGTGCTACCTACAACCGGGCAGTGGAACAGGATATCACCGACAACCGGCACCCCTTCCGCCACGTCTATACCGGGATAGACAAGACCCGAAAACGGGCTATCTCCATATCCAACATCAAACGAATCAAGGATTTGGATCTGTCGGAATATCCGTGCAGGGACTTTGCCCGCGACATGTTTCTGATGAGTTTCTACCTTCGCGGCATGAGCCTTATCGACATGGCCTATCTGCGGAAAACGGATCTGCAGAACGGATATGTGTGCTACCGGAGAAGGAAGACGGGGCAGCGGCTGGTGATAAAGTGGACGAGGGAAATGCAATCGATAATAGATAAATACGCAGAGCGAACGGACAAATATCTCTTGCCCATAATTCGTCGGGCCACAACAAACGAACGGAGCTCTTACCGCAATACAGCATATTCCATCAATCGGAATCTCAGGAAGATAGCGGAGCAGGCTGGGATTTCGGGACCTCTCACGCTGTATGTGGCCCGGCACAGCTGGGCCTCGGCAGCCAAAACGAAAGGTATCCCGGTGAGTGTCATCAGCGAGGGGATGGGCCATGATTCAGAGACAACCACACAAATCTATCTTGCGAGCCTCGACACAAGGGCTGTGGACAATGCAAATGCCAAGATATTGAGATGCCTTAAATAATTTCTGCGGCGCATCGCATTGGAGGACAAGAGTTTTCACCGGCGATGCGCCTAAAATTGTCCTGAAAAAACCAAAAACAGGCCTGAGTATGGAGGGGAAAGAGTAATTTTGCACAAAACAAAATACAAAACGAGAAATGAACGCAAGCAAAACTACCAAACGCCTCGAAGAAATGACGCTCCAAGAGCTATGGAAGCTGTTCCCGATTGAACTATGCCCCTACTCTCCGTCCCGGATTACAGTTGCAAAGGAAGAAATGAGAAAGCTCGAAAAACTGCTTGCCGACTTTTCTCCGACAATCAACCACATAGGGAGCACGGCTATTCCGGGAATATACGCCAAACCGATAGTTGATATTTTGATTGAAGTCTCCCCGGGTGCAGACGCGGAAAGGCTGAGGGACACGATGGAATCCACAGGATACATCTGCATGTCGACAGGAGATACCCGCATGAGCTTCAACAAAGGTTATACGCCGGATGGCTATGCTAAAGACGTGTTTCACATACACGTGCACTACAGGGGCGACTGTGATGAAATCATTTTTCGCGACTATCTCATCTCCCATCCCGAGATAGCCAAAGAGTACGAGGCGCTGAAACTCAGTCTCTTGCCTCGATATAGAAACGACCGCGACGGCTACACAAATGCAAAGAGCGAGTTTGTGAAAAGGATTATGGAGCTGCGGGCAAAAGAATGAGATCAGTCCAGTGAAAAAATAAGGCTGTGTCGAAAGAATACACCACACAGCCTCTCAAAAAATAATCAAGTTATATCGGATGAATGAGGCATGGGGCCTGCTCCAAGTAAAGGGAACATCATCAAGCAAGGCGAAAAAATCAGCCCGGTCTCTATCATTATCTTTCAGGAATTGGATATATGTATCTCGCTTGCAAATGTAAAAAGTTTTTTTGAAGTTAAAATAAAATTGAACTTATTTTTGAGGTTGGGTTTTGATTTTGTGTGGATATAGGTGTTTTTGATAAAACTTTGCATTTGGCGAAGCGTTTTGGGGATTATGATTTATTTGCTAAATTTGCAGATTTATCTAAATCGAAGAAGAATGACTGAAAAAGAAATAGAGAAACGCGCTGAAAGAAACCGGGAGAGGGCGCGTGAAGTGCTCGCTGAGGCGGGTATCATCGACATTCTACAGACGGCAGGCTGCCGCGTGGAACTTGTGGGCTCGCTCCGGATGGGGCTGTTGGCGTCGCACAGGGATATAGACCTTCACGTCTATTCATCGGGGATAAGCGCGGAGAAGAGCTTTGCGATGATGGCACGAGTTGCGGAAGGCCCGAGGGTTGCGGAAATCCGCTGCATCAACGGGCTGCACACTTCGGAGCACTGCGTGGCCTGGCATGTTTTCTACAAGGCCGGGGACGAAGAGACATGGCAAATAGACATTATCCACATCGAGGCCGGGACGGAATATGACGGGTATTTCGAGAAGATGGCCGACAGGATAAAGGCTGTAATGACGGATGAGGAGCGGGAGGCCATACTGCGGCTTAAATTCGAGACATCCGAGAGCACGAACTATCATGGAGTGGAATACTACGAGGCTGTGATCGGGAACGGAGTGCGCACGGCCGAGGAGCTGGCGGCCTGGGTGGAAGAACACCGCAAAGGGCCGCAATATTATTGGATTCCCTGATAAATAGTCGGTGGCGGGAACTATCTTGGGCTGAGGATTGTTTGGTAATAAGATGAATCGACCGGGCTTTCCGGACGAAACCACTAATCCTATTGAAATGAAACTCACTCCCGTATTGATAGTATTACTCATGCTCGGCTCGAGCTTTGGCTCAGTGGCCGGCGTCCGCACCGATTCCGTGAGCATCGGTTTCCACCGCTCACACATCAATATCGATACGGCGTACGCCTCAAACGGAGAGCATCTCGACAGCATCTTCAACAAGCTGTCGGGCTCCCCTTCCGACGGACAGCATCGCCTTCTGAGGCAGGTGCGCGTTATGGGAGGTGCGTCGCCTGAAGGCTCGGTGAGATTCAACGAGTATCTTTCGGAAAAGCGGGCGAACGTGCTATTGCAGCTCTTCAGGGAAAAAGGGATTATCACTGACTCGACAATCACAAGCAAGACCTATCTCGGGCGCGACTGGAAAGGGCTCCGCCGCGGAGTGGAGGAAGACGAGAACGTTCCATATCGCGAAGAGGTGCTGAGCTTTCTTGAAGAAATCCCCGAAACGGGAAATGCCCCGGGCGTGCCCCACCCTCTTGAACACCTGAAGGCAATCGGCGGCGGCCGTCCATACCGATATATAGATTCGCATATCTTTCCGGGGCTTCGCAAGTCGGTTCTGCTTTTGGAGTATGATGAAATTTCGGGCACGATTGTTCCGGACCCGAGCATCCCTGAAATAGGGTCGGGAATAGGGAACGTTCATCCCGGCACTCCGATAGTTACGGAGCCCGAAGAATGGACGGTATGCAAGCCTTTCTACATGGGGCTGAAGACGAACATGATCTACGACCTGCTTGCGCTCCCGAACATCGGCGCGGAATTCTACATAGGCAAGAACTGGTCGCTGACGGCCGACTGGATATACGGATGGTGGGACAAGGACCCCGCACACCGCTATTGGCGCGCCTACGGCGGCTATGCCGGAGCACGGCGCTGGTTCGGGAAGAAGGCGACGGAAAAGCCACTGACGGGCCACCACCTTGGCATCTTCGCCGGAGCGATTACCTACGACTTTGAGTTCGGCGGCGAGGGAATCATGGGCGGAAAGCCCCACGGCACCCTGTGGGAACGCTGCAACTTCATCAGCGGCATAGAATACGGCTACTCGCTGCCTGTGGCACGGAGGCTGAATCTCGACTTCTCGATAGCTTTGGGCTACATCGGCGGAAAATATTATAAATACATCCCCTACAACGGATTCTATCTCTGGCAGTCGACCCACAAGCTCAACTACTTCGGCCCGACAAAAATAGAGGTATCGCTGGTATGGCTCATAGGATGCCGCAACTTTAACGAGAGAGGAGGACGAAAATGAAAACCGCAGGCCATCTCACCCTGACACTAATAGCGCTGACGACGATGATGCTGTCGACGTCGTGCCGCCACAAATATCTGTATATGGAGGAGGACATGACGTCGAGGCTGGAGGTCGTGTTCGACTGGCGCAATGCCCCGGAGGCGAATCCATCGTCGATGGCAATGTATCTCTACGATTCGGAGGGGCGGCAGCCCCTGCGATATATCTTCGACAACCGCTACGGCGGAGAAATCAAGGCTCCGTTGGGGACGCACCATGCCATCTGCATGAATGCCGACAATACCTACTGGGTAAGGATGCGCAACAACGAGAAGATAGAGACGATGGAGATATACACCCCGGACGCGTCGAGCCTTGGGGGGCAGAGCCTGGCGCCTGAAACGCTGCCCCGCGCCGAGGGCTCGGACGGAGAGCGCATGGCCGAGACCCCGGGGATGCTCTGGGGTAGCCGCGAGAACAATATTGAAATCGTGCCTCACGAAGGCACTCAGAAAATAATCCTCTATCCGAGCGAGGCAATATGCTACTACACTGTGGACGTGCTCGACGTGGAAAATCTCGAGGGTGTGGCTTCCTCGACCATCGACGCAACTATCTCGGGCATGGCCGAAGGCTACAGCTTCGGAGCCGAGGCGGCAACCGAAGTGCCCGTAACGATGAATTTTTCGCTAAGGACTGTAGCTGACAGCGACACGAGCCTGCACGGCGAATTTCTGACATTCGGAGAATGCACCGGGCGGACGGAGAAGCACTACTTGACAGTGTATCTCGTTCTAAGTGACGGGAGCAGGTGGTGGCATTCGTTCGACGTATCGGAGCAGGTAGCAGATGCGCCGGACCCGAAACACGTGCACATAGTGGTGAGGGGCCTGCCTCTTCCGGAACCTCCGTCGGAAGGCGGAACACAGATTGCACCGTACGTAAACGAGTGGCAGCCTGTTGAGATAAACCTAAAAATGTGATACCTCCGAGCGAACTATCCGTAAAGCAAATTGTTATAATTATTGAAGGCCGCAACAAAAAGACCTCTGAAAAAACTGGAAATAAAATCACTAACACTAACATATTATGAGACACACACCATTTCTTTTCGTTGCTCTGTCAGCGCTCACGCTTGCCTCATGTGCAAACGATGAACCTGTGAGCGTGAGAACGACCGATGAGGCCATCTCTTTCCGATCCGGCATATCATCACGTGCCACCGAAACGACGAACGCTAACCTGAGTTCGATCTACGTAACGGCATTCGACGGGACGACCCCGTATTTCGAGAACGTGAATTTCGTGAAAGGCTCGGATTCCTTCTTTACGTCGTCGGGCGCCAAATACGACTGGCCCGAAAACAAAGTGGACCTTGAGTTCTTCTCCTATTCGCCGTCGGCCGATGCCCTTGGCGCCGACATCACGACGCAAAACGGCAAGGCAGGGCTGACGCTTGAGAACTTCGCCGTTGCAGAAGACATCGCCGACCAGGTGGACTTTATCACGGCAAGCGCTACGGGCAACAAGAAAGACAATGCGACGACAGGTGTGGAACTGGATTTCTACCACAGACTATCGCAGATTGAAATCCAGGCCAAGTCGGACAACCAAACTTACAACTACAAGGTGACGGGTGTGAGAATCGGACGCCCTGAATACATGGGAACATTCGACTTCACGACCAACGAGTGGACGCTCGACGACTGGCACGACACGCAGGTATACACGAGCAGCTGCGATGAAGTGACACTTGGTTCGACGCCGCAATCGATCATGGGTCCTTCGGGGAATGCAATGCTTCTGCCTCAGACGCTGAGACCTTGGTCGCCTACGAATGACCCTGACAACGTGGCTCGCGAAGCTTATCTGAGTGTGCTTGTGCAGATAACCCGTAAGGACAACGGCTACAGAATGTATCCTTTCTCGAACGATACGCAGAAGGATGAAAGCGGCCAGCTGCGCCAGTATGCATGGGCTTCGATTCCTCTGTCGGGCACCTGGGAACAGGGCAAGAAATATATCTACATCCTTGACTTTACGAATGGCGCAGGCAATGTGGATCCTGACGATCCTAATCCCGGCGAACCTATCCTGGGTGAAATCAAATTCAAGGTGAATGTCGAGGACTGGGTTGATGCCAACATCCCGACGCCTATGACTCCTACCTTCCCGAAGACGAAGATCTAAGCTTAAGAATACAGACCTGACAAAACAATCGCACGGACGTTTCCTAAACGAAACGCCCGTGCGACCTTCTTTACCTAAAAACAATTTATAGGTTGGGGATTTACCTATCAATCAAACATAAACACATCAATTAACAACATCTTTCCATATTACTTGACTACAACCTTGCGGACGGAAGCAGCCGTTCGTATGATATATATTCCTGCGGGCATGGCAGAGAGGTCGGGATTACGGCCTTCGGCAACGCGGATGCCCTGGAGATTGAAGACATAGCTATATGCGTTGTCGGAAACGGCGGGGGCGTCAACTCCGGTGATAATGCCGTCGGCGGGAGCCATGGACACCTTGACCTTGGAATCGGCCTTGAGGGGGACGTCCACTTCGATGGGCATGAGAAGCTTGCCGGGATTGCTCTTGAGGCCATCGTAGATGATGTTGGGATCGGTGTCGTCATCGTTGCCGGATTCGGTCTCTTCGCCGGCACGAGCGCGGACGCTGTAGTAAATTTCGGGAGCCTGCTCGATGATTTCGATTCGGGTGATGTAGGAGAGGCTTACGTCGCTGTTGGGCGTGAAAAGGAGAGTGTATGTGCGCTCGCGGTCGAACACGGGTTCGATGTACTCGCCGTTCACGTTCTCGCGCACGCTGCGAATCATGTGATCGACGCCTTCGCCTTCAACGTCGTGGCTGAACTGGAAGAAGTCGGAGACTTCACGGTCCTTGGCGGTGAAGATTTTCATGACGTTCATTTCGCTGTAGGGCGAGGTGGCTTCGTATTTGTCGAAGATCTCTTCGGGCACGAAGAATGTGATGAAGCTCATGTCCTTGCCGGAGGTGGTGTTGCGGGTGGGACCGAAGACGCCACGATACTGATTGGCAGATGCCTCGATAGCTGCCGTAGGAGGAGTGGTGGCGTAGCAGATGAAGGTGCGCTCGAGGGTGGCTGTAGCGGGCCAGAAGGTCTGGTTGGGGAGAGACTTTACACAGGCGGGAATAGTAAACTCGGTGATGCCGTCGCAATTCACGAAAGCAGCGGAGCCTAAAGACGAGCCAGACTCGAAGAGCGATTCGGGGAAGCTGCTGATCGTAACGTTGGTGTTGCGGAATGCCTTGTCGCCCAGGTGGGTCAATCCTTCGGGAAGCTTTGAGAAGGAGACATTAGTGTTGTTGAATGCGCTTGAGCCGATTGTGAAAACGCCTTCGGGGAGCTCGCTGATGGTAACGCCGGGAACCTTGGAGGAGCCGTTGGTCATGCAGAATGCGTTGTCGCCAATCTTTGTGAGGCTCTCGGGGAGCTTATCGATGACAATCGAGGGACAGTCGCGGAAAGCACCTGCGCCGATGTTGATGACGGAGGAAGGGATTTCGACCGTAACAAGCTTGGGACAGCCTTTGAAGGCTCCACCGCTGACAAGACGGAGACCGTCGGGCAGAATGACTTTGCGGAGCTTTGCCATGTAGGACATGAATCCGCTGCCGTCGGTGTCGCCGCCGGGTGGGAGACAGTCCTGGTTGTCGCCGGTGTTGAAACGGGCTTCGGAGAAATCCATCTCCTCGAGATTTGCAAGGAGGTTGAAAAGCTTGGTGCCGGACTCGGGATTCGAAGGATCGGCTAAGTCGAAAGCTTCGGAAAAATATGAGTTATCGAGATTGGCGTGCTCCTCGGAGATAATCTTTAGTTTTGTGATTTCGTCGTAGGAAGCAATGCCGGCTTCTGCCATAGCGTCGCTAAACTCTTGCTTTAATCCGGCAAAATTGGACCAGGATTTATGTGTTACGGTCAACTCTTTGGCAAAGGTGGCCGAAGCCACCATGCCAAGAGTTACCGCTACAATTGCTATACGCTTCATGATTGTAGTCTTGATGGTCTTAGATTTTCAGGGATACGGGGGGAGGGGGGGCTACCCGGGAGATTACTTGATGTAAACCTTGCGGGCAGCGTTGCCGCGACGTTCGATGTAGAGGCCCTTGGAGGGGTTCTGGACCTGCACGCCCTGAAGGTTGTAGTAAACAGCGGGGGCATCCTGATTGTCGACGACTACGCCTGCGACACCGCCCACGGGAGCAACGGCACCATATTCGAATGCGCCGATGTCCTTGCCGCCGGTCTGGGCTACGTAACCGCGGCAGTCGGTTGCGGGAATGATGTTTTCGCCACCTGTGTAGACTGCGGAGTCGGCGATGCCTTTGTCGATGAGCTTGGAGGAGCTGCCGATTGCGAGGTAGCCGATGTTGCCGCTGCGTGTCATCTTGGCGGACATGCCGAAGGATGCGAGGGCATTGTTGGCAGCCGTGCCGAGGGTGTTGTTATATTCGGAATTCTTGAGCATAGCGTCGTCGACTTCGTCGCTGACAGCAGCTTCGCCACCGATGATGACGTTGGAAACGGCAACCATGGGGTCGCGTCCGTCGGCCACAGAGAGCTGGGCATTGATGCCCTGCTTTGTGGCATAGATGAAGTTGTTGAAGAGATAGATGGGCGCAGCCTGGAAGAAGAGACCGAGGCCAACCTCGTCGTTGACGATCGTGTTGTTCACCATATAGAGCGAGCAGTCGCTGTTGTCGGAGATGTCGATGTCGGCCTGGTAGGGCTGCACATTCTTATTGTTGAGGAATGTGCAGTTGATGACGGAAACCTTGCCGGTGAGAGAGTACATCACGTCGAGGCAGGAGTCGTAGATGCTTATGACAGTAGCGTGGCCGCCACCTTCGAGAGCTTCGTTGCCTTCGAAGGCACAGTTTTCGATATAGAGCTCGCCGAAGTGTTCGGCGTCGGCATTGCCGACCATCGAGATTGCAGCCCCTGTGGCGCCACCGCCACGGGTGAAGTTGCCGCCGAAGTAAGAGTTGGTGATCTTGACGTAGTGTCCGCGGGAAGCGATTGCGCCGCCGGCCGAACCGGCTTCGTTGTCGATAAAGGAGCAGTTGTCGACTTCGAGGCTCTTACCGAGGGAGAAGATAGCACCGCCGGCAAAGTAGTCGGTCTGGCGACCATTCATGAAGTTAACGCCGGAAATCTTGACGTTTGTGTTCTTGCCGAGACGCATGATGCGGAGACCCTGACCGCCGTCGCGACCGGAAACGTCGTCGGCCTTGAAGGTCGAGTTATCGCCATATACGCATACGTTGCAATTGTCTTCAACACGGATTGTGCCAACCTTGAAGGTTGCATCTTTCTGAAGATATACGTTGCAGGGTTCAGAGCCAAGGTTAGCCACAGCGAGGAAGGCGGCTTCGGGGGAACCGAATGGAGCAGCTTCCGTGCCGGGATTGGAGTCATCGCCGTTGAGGGCAACATAGAAATCAGCGGCAAACATGGAGGCAGTGCCGAGCGCCATAGCTGTCATGGCGGAAAGTAACTTTTTCTGCATAGATTTGTGGGTTTAGTATTTAGTAATTTGATTTTTTTATTGGAAGATTCGGATATAGTCTATTTCGAAGGTGATGGGAAGCGCTTCGAGGTCTACGCCACGCTGTCCGCCCCAGCTACCGCCGAAGGCCGTGTTCATTATCATGTAGAAGTCCTTGTTGTATGGCCATCCGCGCCAGGTATTGGAATTCTTGACTACCGTCCATTTGCGGCGTCCGTCGACGAGCCAGTCGAGACGGTTTGCACTCCACTCGAGGGAGTAGACGTGGAAATCGGATGTGCACGTGGGCACAGAGGCCGAGCTGTGATATTTGTTGTTGTCGCCGTTCTGCTCGGCGCAATGGGCGGTGAAGTAGATGGTGTAGGGGTTGAAACCTACGTGCTCGATAATGTCGATTTCGCCGCTGTTGGGCCAGTAGCCGTAGACGTCGTCGTTGGGCATCATCCACAGTGCAGGCCAGGAGCCGAGGCAGATAGGAAGCTTGGCGCGGATGTCGACGCGTCCGTAGGTGAACTTTACTTTATCCTTGGTCGTAACGCTGGCGGAGGTAACGGCATGGGTGTCGCCGTTCTCGTCCTTCCAGTTGTCGTTGAGAGTAACGATATGGAGGCGTCCGTCCTTGACGAAGGCGTTTTCGGGGCGGGCAACGGTGTAGTATTGCATTTCGCCACCGCGGACATAGCCTTTTTCATATCCCCAGAACTCGGGGTCGAGCATGCCGTCGACATTGAATTCGTCGTGGAATATCATCTTAGAATAGCCAGCGGGAATCTCGACGAGCTCGGAGGGGTCGAGGACGGTGGAGAGACGGCCGTTGTCGTCGACAGCGAGAGTGTAGCGGCCGCCCTTGCCGCGGGGAGTGGTGAGGGTGGAAGCCGTTGAGGCCCCGATGGAGGCAGGGGTGAAGGCCACGGGCTGAACATCGCTCACCACCGAGCCGTCGGAGGCTTTATATTCGATATGCACCGACAGGCTCTCGTCGCTCCAATCGATGGCGTTGAAAGAACCGTCGAGAACTTCTCCTGTGCCGACAATGGCGCTGAACATGCCATTGGCATCGGTGAGAAGATTTTCGTGGACTTCGGAATAGAGCGTGGTGCCGGCACGGCCGACTATATCGAAGCGCATGCTCACGTGCTCGCCTGCAGCGGGGGCACCATCGTTTGCGGAGATGGATGCACAGTAGACGAATCCTTGGGCCGAAGCAAGGTGGGCAGCGAGAGCAAATACTGCGACTGAGATTAGCTTGGAAACATTCATGTAGTGTGGGAGTATTATCGGGCAGATTTTATGAATTTGCGAGCTTTGCCATTCTGAGAGATGATATAGATTCCGGGGTCGAGGCTCTCGAGGTCGGGACCGACATGGCGGCCGTCGAGGGAATATATGTCGTACTTTCCGGAGGGCACCTCGGTCTCTACGCTACCGATGCCGCTGGAAGAGGCTCCGGCATGGACGGGCATAGAGCCGTGGCTCACGTGCCAGCCGTTGTCGCCGCGGACAGAGCCGGAAACGGACGTCTCGACGGAGAAGGAGCATCCGGCTCCGAATCCTCCCAGTGGAGTGAAGCCGCCCTGAGCGAATGCCACGCAGGAGAAGGCTAAAGCCACGGCTGAAAAGATATGGCGGAAGGAGGTCATGGGCTTATTCGGATATGGGCTGTGTGGAAACCTGACCGTTGTCGTCGATCGTAACCTTGAAACGCTTACCCGAGGGCGATTCGAGAACAAGAGCGCCTGCGGTGGAGGCATAAATCGCACGCGGCACGCTCATGATCTGCGTGGCCCCGAGGCTCTGCATGCCTGCACCACGGTCGATGCTCATATCGAGGAAATAGACCGAGCCTGCCCAATCGAGGTCGTCGAGAGTTGTGTATTGACTCTGCTCGCCGATATTGAGATATGCGATGCCGGCTTCGGAGGTCGTGGTGGAGAATGTTTCGGATATGACGGCGCTGCCGGTGGCCGAGCCCTGACGGATGACGATGTTGAAGGAAACGGGGGCGGAGGCCAAGGGCTTTCCTTCCGTGTCGCTGACGAGGGTCTGATATTTCAGGACAGTGCGAGCTTCGGTATTTGCCGGGCAAGCTACAGCCAGTGCCGCGATGGCAGCGAGGATGATTTTTTTCATTTTATAATCGGTTTAGAGGGGATTATTCGTTTATTGGAAAATACGGACGTAGTCTATTTCATATCGTGCGGGCATTCCGGCCATGTCTACGCCTTGCATGCCACCCCACCCTCCGCCAACGGCGAAGTTGAGGATCAGATAAAAATCGGAGTCAAAAGGCCAGGACGTCCAGTCGGCGTCGTTTTCTTTTTCGAGCGAGAATTTTTCCACGCCATCGTAATACCAGGAAATCTTTCCGGGCTCGCGCCGGAGGCCGTATGTGTGGAAGTCGGCCGTGCAATCGGGGGCCGGACAGACGCAGTTTTTCTGAATACCGCGCATGTGATTGTATCTGTCGGAATGGGCGGCAAAATGGATGTTGCCGGGTTCGTAGCCGACGTGTTCCATTATGTCTATTTCGCCGCTTCTGGGCCAATCGCCGTAGATATTGGCATCGGGCATCATCCATATCGCTGGCCATGAACCACGGAAGGAGGGGAGTTTGGCGCGCACCTCGACGTAGCAATATTTCCATGCGGCGCGATCTTTAGTTGTGATGCTTGCAGAAGTTACGGGGCAGACCTGCCCGTCGATGATGGCGCTATCGGCCCGAGCCTCGATGATGAGACGGGAATTCTCGCACCATGCGTTTGCACCATTAGTATAGTACTGCATTTCGCCGTTACGGACATAACCTTCTTCCCATGTCCATTTAGTTGAATCGGGCATACCGTCGGCATCGAACTCGTCGAAAAAGACAAGCTTCGAACAACCTTCAGGAATTTCGACACCCTCCAGCAGCTGGTCAGATTCGTTGGCATCCGCTTTCTCGCCGGAAAGGGAAACAACAACCACACCAAGGAGGATTGCAACTGCACTACCGATGTACTTCGTTGATTTTTTCATCGTAAAAATTCAAGTAAAACTTACGATGCAAAATTATAAACGAATTCAGGGACGGGCTTTTTAAAATTTGTTTGAAAGTAGCAAAAGGGATGCAAGGGCTTTAGGAATTGTCTTCGATACTTTCTGAAATGTCGTTTTGTGTGTTCAGGAGCACATAATTGGTAGGCGACATGCCATAAAAATCCTTGAAGGCAGTGGAGAAATGAGAGAGGGAATTAAAGCCTGTGGCATAGGCTGCTTCGGAAACTGTCATGCGTTTTTCGGTGAGAAGGATTGCGGCGTGTCGCATGCGGGCCTGTTTAATATATGTGCTCGGGCTGACGTTTGCAAGCTCCTTGAGACGGCGATGAAGATGCGAGCGGCTCACACCGATTACGGAGGCGATGTATTCGACATTAAGGTCGGGATTGGCGAGGTCTTTGACCACAACTGCCTCTATGCGCTCGAGAAGCTTTTCATCGCCGGACTTCATGGAAGCTACTGTTTCGTTGACGAGCTCGGAGTTTGTGAGTTTCTGCTTGATGATTCGGCGGGAATGTATGAGACGCGTGATCTGAGCCTTGAGAATGTCGATATTGAAGGGCTTGACTATGTAAACGTCAGCCCCGGCTTCGATGCCTTCGAGCCTCTGAGCCTCGGCAGCGCGGGCGGTGAGGATGATAATTGGGATTTCGCATATCTGGGAATTGGAGCGAATCTTGCGGCACATCTCGAGGCCGTCCATGCCGTCCATCATGATGTCGGTGATGATGCAATGGGGGCGATAGCGAACGGCCATCTCGAGGCCCTTGGCGCCATCGGTGGCGGTAAGAACGTTGTATTCAGCAGAAAGCGTGGCCGAGAGGTAGTCGAGAATGGCTATATCGTCTTCGATGATGAGTATTGTATGGGATTTCTGCGCGGCAGAAATTCTCACGGCTGCTTCCTTAGCCTCGGGCTCTATCCTCACGGCCTTGGGGGCTTCGGGAAGGATGTCTGCGTCGGCGGCTGTTTCGTCGGTGGCATAGATTTCTACGGCCAAAGGAATAATTATGGCGAAGGTGGAGCCCTCGGGCGAGCTCGACTCCACGAATATGCTTCCGTGGTGGACGTCCATCATCTTGCGTGAGAGATGAAGGCCTATGCCTGTGCCTCCGGAGCGATGGCGCGACTTTGCCTGGAAAAAGCGCTCGAATATGGCTTCGCGGCTGTCCTCGGGCACACCGGGGCCCGTGTCGGACACGCGGATGCGGAGATTGGAGCTTCCGTCGATGTCCACAGCCACGGCAACGCGGCCGCCATCGGGAGTAAAGCGCAAGGCGTTGGCAATTACGTTGAAGACTACCTTGTCGATCTTGTCCCTGTCGATGAGAACCGTGGAAGGGACCTCGTCGGAATAGACAGTCGTGAAGGAGATATTGCGCGTCTTGACCGAGTGGGAGAATGATTCGCAGATACGCCCTATGAACTGACGGATATCCGTCGGTGCTACTTGGAGACGGAGGCTGTTGCTGTCGATTTTCCTGAGGTCGATAACCTGGTCGATCATACGGAGAATACGCTCACCGTTGCTCTCCATCATTTCGTATGTTTCGAGGATGCGCTTGTCGGTGGTATTCTTTTTCAGACCGGCGATAGGGCTGAGGATGAGGGTGAGCGGTGTGCGGACTTCGTGGGATATGTCGGTGAAGAACTGGAGCTTTTCCTCCGTGCTCTTTTCCTCATGGAGGAGGCGCAGATGCTCGGCTCGCCGAGTATTGCGGGTTCGGACAATGATGAAAGTAGCCAGAATTCCGAGCAGAACGAATATCACGTAAAAGCACTTTGCCCACCATGTCATGTAGAACACCGGGCGGATGTATACGGGGAGCTCGCGTTCGACGAGCGATTCGCCGAGCTGGGCGCGGACCTTCAGATTGTAATGACCGGCGGGAATTTTTGAGAAAAGCGCGGCCTGGCTGCCCTTAGGAACCGGGAGCCATGCATCGTTGTAATTTTCAAGCTTTACGGAGTAAGATACGTCATCGGGGTTATTGTATTCCATAGCTCCGAATGTGATACGGAACGAATTGGAGTCATAGTCCATCTCGAGCCTGTCGAGCGAGCTGACGGGAACCGGCTTAAAGGCACCACCTTTTGAGCCCTCCATCGACACATCCTGAAATTCAAGATTTTGCAAGCTGCGATATGTGTCGAAACTCTTGGGGTAGAAGGAAACAACGCCTCCAACGCCACCGAAATACATCTTTCCGGTGTCGTCGATAAAGGCCGCCCCTCGCTTGAACTCCCTTGACCCGACGGTGGATGCAGAAATATTTTTCGCGATCCTTGCTTCGGCCATGCTGAAACCAAGGAGATTGTCGGTCGTTGAGAACCAAAGATTTCCGTCGTTGTCGAGGACCATTCCATAAATCGATTCCTCGGGGATACCGAATGTTTCATTATAGAACGAGCTCTTACCGTCGGATATGGACACGAGGCCCATGGAGGTGGCAACCCAGATGTTGCCGCTACGATCCTCCACAATAGAGTATACGCAGTTGTTGTTGAGCCTTCGGTTCACCATGTTATAGTGCTCGAAGCGTCCTGTGCGTCGGTCGAGCATGGAGAGCCCGGCGTCGCTGGTGCCAATCCACACGTTGCCATTCTCATCGAAAAGAATTGAGTGTATGGAATTTCCGAGAATCTGGAGATTTGGTTGTACTTCGTTTCGATGGATGAAGCGATGAAGACTGCCGTCGGCAGGATTGTAGACACATAAGCCATTGCCGTTTGTGCCCAGCCACAGACAACCTGAATCGTCTTCGCTTATTGTGTTAATCTCAGTGAGCCTTCGGCCGTCGACATCTATTCTCACGGGGACAAAGGCATCGGCTGCTTCGTTGTAGCGCGAGAGGCCGCCGTAATACGATCCGGCCCAGATGCGGCCGTTGCTATCCTGGAATATGCTCATGACGACGTTGGATTCTACGTCGTTGCCATGGAGATGCCGGAAGTTGCCGTTGGCATCGGTGTGGTAGATGCCGTCGCCATCCGTCCCTATCCACAGCCGGTCGTCGCGATCTTTCATAACGGACAAAACCGGGTTTGTGCCAATATTCTTCAGGGGATTGAAAGGATTATAACCATAGTGCACAGCTTCGTCGTTTCTGTCCGGAATCATCAGTGCGCCGTGCTGGTAAATCGAGGCCCATACGTTACCTTGTCTGTCGGTGATTACATCGTGGACCTTTGCGTGGCGGATATCGAAATCTCTGACGTCTGGGAGCATAGGCGAGAGCTGCCGGGCGGTGAAGTCGTAAGCATACAGTCCGTCGCCGTCGGTGCCGATATACATGATGTTCCGCTCGGGATTGTTCTTGAGCACGAATGCTTTACCGGGAACAGGAATGGCCTTTCGCGTGAATTTATGGGTGCGGTAGTTGTAGGAATCCACGCCTCCGTCGAGCGATGCGATGTAGAGCTGTCCGTCGTTTGCCTGGGCTATACTGTAGATCATGTTTCCGGACAATGTGGAATCGTCGGAAGGATTATGGGCATGATGCGTCATTGTGTTGTTCGACGGATTGAAGACTGTGATGCCGCTGTCGTTTGTGCCGATCCATATATTTCCAAACTTATCCTCGAACACGACCGTGGTCTTGTCGCTGCCGATAGCGCTGTTGGTGGTTATATACCACATGGGCTTTCGTTCGCCGGCCGTGAAGCAGATCAGACCGGAGCGCGAGGTCGTGAACCAGATATTCCCCTTGCTGTCTTCGATGATTGAATTGACGTACGTAAACTCCGGGACGCCGGGATAGTTGAGGCGCGGTGTCTCGAATGTTTCTGTCGCACGGTTGAATTTCTGGATGCCGTCGTAGGTCCCGACCCATATATCGTTGTTGCTGTCCTCGATCACTGAAAGGACAATATTGTTCAGCAGCGAGGGCGACTCGACCGTGCGGATAAATGTCTTGACGTTGTGGCCGTCAAAGCGTGTGAGGCCATGATCGGTGGCAATCCAAATGTATCCGGCATGGTCTTGGGTTATCTGGTTTATGTGGCTGTTGGAGCCGGTGAAGAGGCGAGCCGATGCGGCTTCTGCGACAATCCCGCATAAGGCGAGCATCAGGACACAGAGGGCTTTTATTTTCATGGTAAAGCAGGAAGCATTTCAGATGACATCCGGTGCTGCAGGGGCAACACTCATTTTTTTATGACAAAATTATAGAAATATTTTCAAAAATCACACCTTGAAATGCGACAAATATGCAAATGCGACAAATAATGAAGCAATATCTACGAATTTTGAAACGAGGGTTGAAAAGGGATAAAATTCCTGTATGTATATTAATTTAAGTTGTAGAAATAGGCAGTAATTTTACCATTGGAAAAAACAAAAAAATCAATCATACAAATCATGCAAAAATTCCTTAGTTTAATTACCGTGAAACGGATTGCGGCGACTGCAGGATTGCTCGCGGCAATGTTCGGGAGTGCGACGAATCTGTCGGCCCAGAATGTAGCGGTGAGAGGTACGGTTTCCGGCGAAGGCGAACCTCTTATCGGGGCATCCGTAATAGCCTCAGACAAACAAGGAGTAGTAACGGACATCGACGGCAACTACTCCATATCCGTGCCCGACGGAACGTCTCTCACATTCTCTTACGTCGGCTACAAGACGCGTACTATAAAGGTGAATGGCCGCTACGTAATCGACGCGGAACTCGAGCCGGATGCAAACGTTCTGGACGAAGTAGTGGCGATCGGTTACGGCGTCCAGCAGAAACGCCTCGTTACCGGGGCGACGCTCCAGGTGAAAGGCGAAGATATTGCGTCGCAGAATACAATCAGCGCTATGGGTGCACTCCAGAGCCAGGCTCCGGGCGTGAATATAGTAAAGAACAGTGGTAAGGCCGGCGACGGATTCAAGGTGAACATCCGCGGCCTCGGCACAATTTATAACTCCTCGCCTCTGGTTGTGATTGACGGCGTGAGCGGTGGCGACCTCAACCTTCTCTCGCCCTCCGACATCGAGAGCATCGACGTGCTTAAAGATGCTGCTTCGGCTGCCATCTATGGTGCGCGGGCAGCAAATGGTGTGATACTCGTAACGACCAAGAAAGGCCGTAAGGACCGCGTGAACGCTTCGTTCAACATGTATGTCGGCTGGCAGTCGATTCCCAAGACCGTGACCCCGCTGAACGCTGAGCAGTATATCGATATACTTCGCGAAACAGGCTTGACGGAAACCGATCTCTCCAACAACATATATATGTGGGACAAGATCCAGTCGGGAGAATTCAACGGCACGAACTGGCTCGATGAAATAAAGCATGACAATGCTTTCAAACAGGGTTATAACTTCTCGGTGGATGGGGGCTCGGACCGCACGATCTATTCGGTCGGTCTGTCGTACGTGTCGGAAGCTCCCACAATCGGCGTGAAGCGCGATGACGTGCCTCAGAAATACGAACGCTTCACTGTCCGCGCCAACTCGGAATACGACATCATTAAGAACAGCACCCGCTCTATCCTCAAATTCGGAGAGGCTCTTACGCTGGCTCATGTAAACAGCCGCGGCATGAATCAGGGCACGGGCAACATGTATTGGAACGACGTCCGCAATGCTCTGACTGCTTCTCCCCTCTTCCCGGTATATGAGAATCCCGATAAGTTCGGCTGGCCCGTGCTCCTCGACTCGGACGAGACAAACCCCGTGGCGGAAATGTATTATCTCCGCTCCTTCACACAGAGCAAGAACTACAATGCGCGCGGCAACTTCTACATCATCGTTGAACCGATCAAGAACCTGCGTTGGCGCTCGACGTTCGGCTTCGCCTACAATGGCTGGAGCAGCCGGGAATATGTGCCTGAATATCAAATCAACGAAAAGAACTACGCACATACCGACAAGGTAACGCAAGGTTCAGGCAACGGAATTCAATACAGCTGGGACAACACCATCTCCTACGACTGGAATCCCGGCAAGAACCGCTTCACCTTCCTCATAGGCAACTCAATAGAAAAGTGGGGCATGGGCGCCGACATCAACGGCAGCAACCGCAACTCGGAATTCTCCGACTTCGACCACGCGTGGCTGAGCAATGTGAAGACAATCGAATCCGGGGCCACGACCCTGACGGGCGCTCCCTGGAGCCGCGGTTCGATAGCTTCGTTCTTCGGACGAGTAACCTACGACTACGATATGCGCTATATGGCTACGGTAACGATGCGTGCCGACGGCTCTTCGAACTTTGCCCGCGGGCACCGTTGGGGCTACTTCCCCTCCGTGTCGTTTGGCTGGAACCTTGCTGAGGAACACTTCATGGAATCCAGCCGCTCGTGGCTCGACATGTTGAAGCTCAGGGCAAGCTGGGGCGAAAACGGCAACTGCAACATCCCGGCCTACCGCTACCTCTCGTCGATAGCCTTCGGAACGCCCACCAACGGCGCGATGTATTACTTCGGTGACGACAAGTCGTCTCCGACAATCGGTGCCTATCCCGACCTTATGGCCAATCCCAACCTCAAATGGGAGACCTCCCGCCAGACCGACATCGGCGCGGACATGCGTTTCCTCAACGGACGCCTCGGTTTCATATTCGACTGGTATGAAAAGAAGACGCTCGACTGGCTTGTGCAGCCCACGGTGCTCGGCAGCTGGGGCACGGGCGCGCCTTACATCAACGGCGGCGACATCAAAAACACAGGTGTCGAGCTGCAGCTGTCGTGGAACGACACTGCCGGCGACTTCACCTACGGCGCATCGTTCAATCTCTCCCACAACAGCAACAAGGTGCTCCGCATCGACAACGGCAACGGCCTTATCGAAGGGCAGGCCAGCATTCTGGCTCAGAACACGTCATCGTTCTACCGCGCTCAGGAAGGCTATCCGCTCGGATACTTCTACGGCTATCAGACCGCAGGAATATTCCAGAATCAGGAGCAAATCGACAACTACATTTCCGCAGCCACAGGGCAGGCGATCATGCCTTCGGCAAAGCCCGGCGATGTGATCTTCATCGACCGCGACGGCGATGGCACAATCACGCCTGAGGACCGCACGATGATAGGCAATCCTTATCCCGACTTGACGTATGGCCTGAATCTGAATTTCGCCTGGAAGGGTATAGACCTCTCCATCAACTCCTACGGCGTGGCGGGCAATCAGATTGCCCGCTCCTACCGCAGCAGCACCGACAAGCCCTACGACAACTACACGACGGAGATTCTCGGCCGCTGGACGGGCGAAGGCACCTCGAACCGCCTTCCGGCCATCAACGGCTCGTCTATCAACTGGCAGTATGTCAGCGACCTCTACCTTGAGGACGGCGACTACTTCAGAATCACCAACATCACTTTGGGCTACGACTTCAAGCATGCCTTCCCCCGAATCCCGGTAGAACGCCTCAGGGTCTACGGCTCGGTGCAGAATCCTTTCACCTTCACGAAATATTCCGGCATGGATCCTGAAATCGGCTATGGAGCCGGCGACGGATGGGCATCGGGCATCGACCTGGGCTATTACCCCGGCTCTCGCAGCTACCTTATCGGTCTGAGCATCCAATATTAATTCTTTCCAATTCCGACCAATCAATATGAACAAGATATTTGCAATCTTACTGTCGCTGGCTCTGACCGTCGGCTTCACGAGCTGCGAAGACTTTCTCGACTCCGAGAACCTGACAAAAAAGGATACCACCAACTATCCGAAGACCCCCGATGATGCCGATCAGCTTCTGACGGGCATCTACTCGATATTCGGACGCATCGAGCCACTGTGCCACACGTTCTTCATCTCCGAGCTCATGTCGGACAACTGCTTCGGAGGCGGCGATGCAGCCGACCTGTCGACGAAAGCAATCGACCAGTTCAAGAAATCGGGCGAAGATATGTTCCGCAACGGATGGCGTGCGCGCTACTTCGGCGTATATCGCAGCAATTTCCTTCTCTCGGTGATGGACCAGATAGACTGGGATTCCGATGAACAGCGCCTCTATATCGAGGGACAGACACGCTTCTTCCGCGCATATTACTTCTACGACCTGTCGCTTATGTTCGGTGAAGTGCCGATGATGACGCAGCCCGAGCCTGTGAATATTCCCCGCACACCTGCAGCCGAAACCTATGCTCAGATAGCCGAGGATCTCATGCTTGCTATAAAATACATTCCCGCCGTAAAGGCCACCGAAGCCAAGGTCTCCGACCGCGGGCGCATCACCCGCTGGGCCGCCGAGGCACTGATGGCCCGCGTGTTTCTCTTCTACACCGGATATTACAACACCGACAGCCTGCCTCTGCCCGACGGAGGCTCTATAAGCCGCGCACAGGTGCAGGAGTGGATCAGCGATTGCGTGCACAATTCAGGACATGACCTTCTGGATGACTTCCGCAATCTTTGGCCCTACTCTCACGTGCAGGACTATTCCTACACAGCTCAGAACGGGCTCCACTGGGCGGGCGACGGAAACATCGAGGAAGTTCTCGCCATCCAGTATTCGACCCTCGGTACGTGGGACATCACGCCTCAGAAGTGCAACCAGGTTTCGCTCTACTATGGTGTCCGCGGACAATCGAACTACGCCTATACCTTCCCATTCGGTCAGGGCTGGGGCTTCGGAACGGTGAATCCTGTCCTGTGGGATGAGTGGGACGACGCAGACATCCGCAAAAAAGGGTCGATCATCAACACTCAGGACCGCAACGAAATCCGCCTCTACTCCAAAGGCGGCGGCAACCAGATGGACGAAACTTACTTCATCAACAAGAAGCATTGCCCCGTGAACGTTTACACCGATGCTACTCACACACAGGTGGTGAACTACAGTGTTCCTCTCTACGGCATGACTGAGACCAACTTCCAGCTTACCAACACACAGGACTGCATTCTGATCCGTTTCGCCGACGTGCTGCTGATGGCCGCCGAGCTTGGAGTTGCCGACGCCCAGGAGTGCTTCGACCGTGTGCGCCGCCGCGTGAATCTGCCGGTTGTTCCCGCAACTTTGGAAAACATCAAGAAGGAGCGCCGCTTCGAGCTTGCCTTCGAAGGTGTTCGCTACTACGACCTTCTGCGTTGGCATGATGAAGACGTACTCACGACCAATCAGACCGACGTCCAGATCTACGACCGCCGAGTTCCGCGGAAGAAAAGCATAAACTTCCGACCCGAAACGCGCGGGTTCCTGCCCATTCCTCTTACTGAAATTCAGCTTTCAGAGGGCGTGCTTACGCAGAACCCCGGCTGGGAAGGCTCCGACAACTATCTCGAGGCACAGTGATGAAAAACTTTTCGCGACGCGGATTCCTGAAATCTGCCGGGATGCTTGTCCTTGGGGCGAGCATTCCGGAGTGGGCAACTGCTTCTACAGCTCCTGCAAAGAGCATCGAATCCGACGGAAAACAGATAAAGGTCAACGCCGACTACGACATTATCGTGGTGGGCGGGGGCCCGGCGGGCTGCACGGCCGCCATCTCGGCTGCCCGAGAAGGCGCCAAGACCCTCCTGATAGAATCTACGGGAGCCCTCGGCGGCCTCGGCACGTCGGGCATGGTGCCGGCATGGTGTCCTTTCTCCGACGGCGAGAAGGTGATATATCGCGGCCTTGCCTGGAAAGTATTCGAGGCAGCCAAAAAGGGCGTGCCTTTCGAGCCTGCCGACAAAGTGGACTGGGTGGCAATAAACCCTGAATATCTAATGAGCGTCTACGACCGCTTGGTTGTCGAATCCGGTGCGCATATACTTTTCCACTCCCGCGTTGCAGGCGTGGAAAAGTCTGCCTATGATACGGTTGACGCTCTGATTGTTGCCAACAAGAACGGCCTCACGGCTTATAAAGCGAAGGTCTACGTCGACGCTTCGGGCGACGGGGATGTGGCCACATGGGCCGGTGCGGAATATATGAAAGGCGATGCCGAAGGCTTTCTGCAGAAATCCACCCTCTGCTTTTCGGTTGCGGGTGTGGACATGGATGCCTACCTCAGCGGACCGGAGTTGCATTCAGGCCATAACCCGAACAGTCCGTCGGCACAGGCTTTCGCCAGCGGGAAGTATCCCCTGCTCGACCGGCACTGCTGCCACAACCCGATAGGTCCTGGCGTGGTAGGTTTCAACGCCAACCACATCGCGATAAAGGACACGACCGACCCAGCCGAGCTTTCAGCTGCAATGATCCAAGGGCGCAGGATAGCCGAACAGCATCTCGAGATGCTGAAGGATTATCGGCCGGACGCATTTGCCAAGGCATTCATTGTGAAGACGGCCATACTTCCGGGCATCCGCGACAGCCGCCGCATTATCGGCGACTATATCTTCACGGCGGATGACTGGCACGCACGGCGGACTTTCGAAGATGAAATCGGTCGTAACTGCTACTTCATCGACGTCCACAAGTCGGGGCACGCGGACATCCACTACGGTCGCGGCGAATCGCACGGCATACCATACCGCTGCATGACGCCTAACAAGCTTAAAAACGTGCTGACGGCCGGACGATGCATCTCGACCGACGACGAATCGTATGGCAGTCTTCGCGTGATGCCCAACTGTCTCGTTACGGGCGAGGCCGCGGGCACAGCGGCGGTATTGGCGTCGCTCTCGTCCGCTCACGACATTCACGGGGTGGACACGCAAGAGCTTCGGAAGCGGCTTGCAAACCACGGAGCTTATTTTCTATAAACTCTTCATACAAACTACTATACAGTGAACAACAGAATTCAATCCATACTCGGCGTCCTCGCTGTTGCAGCGACAAGCATTTCGATGGTTGCTGCGGATAAGAACAGCACGCCGGCGTATCTCGACGAAAGTCTGCCGATGGAGCAACGAATCGAAGACGCTCTTTCGCGGATGACCCTCGATGAAAAGATAGCCATGATTCATGCACAGTCGAAGTTCAGCACTCCCGGTTGTCCGCGTCTGGGCATCCCCGAGCTGTGGATGAGCGATGGCCCGCATGGGGTGAGAATGGAGATAGCCTGGGACGAATGGGACCACGCCGGCTGGAGCAACGACTACTGCACGGCGCTGCCGGCCCTGACCTGCCTGGCCGCCACATTCAATCCCGACCTTGCCTACGAATACGGCAATACGGTGGGCCGCGAAGCCCGCTTCCGCAAGAAGGACATGATGCTGGGCCCCGGCGTGAACATCTACCGCACCCCTCTGAGCGGACGCAACTTCGAGTATATGGGCGAGGATCCCTATCTCTCGTCGGTGATGGTGGTGCCCTACATCAAGGGGCTGCAGAGCAACGGCGTGGCCGCATGCATGAAACACTTCGCGCTCAACAATCAGGAAAACGAGCGGGAGAGCATCAATGTGGAAGTGGGCGACCGCGCTCTCAACGAGATTTATCTTCCCGCCTTCAAGGCCGGGGTGGAAGCCGGAGTATGGGCCGTGATGGGCTCATACAATAAATTCCGCGGCACTTTCTGCACACACAATGATACGCTGGTAAACAAAATCCTCAAGGGCGACTGGGGATTCGATGGCGTGTTCGTTACGGACTGGGGCTCATGCCACAATACCTTCGAGGCAGCCATGAACGGCCTCGACCTTGAGATGGGTTCGTGGACAAACGGCCTGAGCTGGGGCGTAAGTTCGGCTTATGACAATTACTACATGGCCGAACCCCTGAAGGCTATGGTGAAGACTGGAGAAGTTCCAGAGACGGTAGTTGACGACAAAGTTCGTCGCATCCTGCGCCTGAACTTCCGCACCAACATGAACCGCCACCGCCCCTACGGGGCACTCCACGCGCCGGAACATCTCGATGTGGCCCGACGCGTTGCCTCGGAAGGCATCGTGCTCCTGAAGAACGAAAAAGCCAAACTTCCCATCCGCCCCGGAAAATTCAAGCGCATAGCCGTGATCGGCGATAATGCTACAAAAAAACTGTCTATCGGCGGAGGGTCGTCAGAACTCAAGCCAAAGGTGGAAATCTCGCCTCTTGAAGGGTTGATGGAGGTCTACGGCGATGCTGTGGCCTACTCCATGGGCTATGCTTCGGGAATTGCAGACTACTCGCATGAAGAGCCATCGCCCTACGATGCAGATTCGCTGCGGATGGCAGCCGTTGAGCTTGCCCGGAATTCGGATGTGGTTGTCTTTATCGGAGGTCTCAATAAGAACTACAAGCAGGATTGCGAGGGTGGCGACCGTCTTTCCTACGACCTGCCCTACGACCAGAACCGCCTTATCGACGAGCTCATCGCGGCTAACAGCAATACCGTAATCGTCCTTACCTCGGGCAATGCTGTGGCAATGCCGTGGCTTGACAAGGCTCCGGCCATCATCCAGTCGTGGTATAATGGTTCGATGGGAGGCGTGGCCTTAGCGGACGTAATCTCGGGAGCGGTGAATCCGAGCGGCAAGCTCCCCTTCACGATAGCGCAACGCCTGGAGGACTATGCGGCACACAGCTCGGACGAGCGGACATATCCCGGCGTGGACGGGAATGTACACTACGACGAAGGCGTGTTCATAGGCTACCGCTGGGCCGAAGCCAAAAATATCAAACCTACTTTTGCATTCGGCCACGGGCTTTCCTACACGGACTTCGCTTACTCCTCGTTGAAGGCCGACAAGAAGGAATACTCGCCGGAGGACATAATCCGCCTCAACATCACGGTGAAGAACACGGGCCATGCAGACGGAGCCGAAACGGTACAGTTCTACGTTGGGCAATCTCACCCCAGAGTTGCCCGTCCGGTAAAGGAACTGAAAGCCTTCTGCAAGCCCTACATCAAACAGGGCGAAAGCACTACATGCACAGTGGAGATTCCTGCGTCGTCCTTGGCTTACTACAACGAAGATAACAAACAATGGGTGCTGGACAATGACGAGTTCACGATATTTGCCGCCTCGGCATCGGACGACATCCGCCAATCCATATCTATAAAAATCAATAATAACTTAATAGCTCTAAAATGAAAAAAATTTCTCTAATCGCAGCTTCGGCCATGCTGTTTCTTGCAAACAGCACCATTTCGGCACAAGAAAACGAAAGTGATAAGCAGCTCACATTCATGCTCTATGGCGCGTCGTTTGCCATTCCGCAGAACGGATGGTTCGAGATAGCCTGCGAAAATATGGGCGCCGAGGCCTTGAACAAGGCCGTAAGCGCTGAGGCTATCTACCATGATGCACGCCGCATGGCTGCGGGCAAAGACTACACGACTGCCGAGCTCGACCGCACGGATGTGCTGGTGATTATGCATGTTCACAATCAGAATGTGGCCAATGAGGCAAATCTTCAGGAAAAGTGGGAGGACTACACAAACATCTCCACGACGACGGACTATGCAGTGGCATACGACTACGTAATCAAACGCTATATAGCAGACTGCGAAGCTCTTGAGTTCAACGAAGAGTCGAAATACTATGGCGTGGAAGGCGGCAAACCTGCCAAGATCATGCTCTGCACACACTGGCACGACAGCCGCACGACCTACAATCCGGCAATACGCAAACTGGCCGAGCGCTGGGGCTTCCCTCTTGTGGAGTTCGACAAGAACATAGGCTTCTCGAAGGATGACGAGGGCATTGCCGATGCAGGCGAGCCCAGCCGCGCCGTTGCCCACGACACGGAGACAATTAACGGCATCAAATACGGCTGGCATCCAAAACGCGGCAACAACAGCCCTATCCAGAACCGCATGGCTGCAATCTTTACGCAGACTGTGGCAGATGCATACGGGTATCATTTCCCTTTTGAGACGCGCATCCTGCCCATGAGTGAAGTTGTTCTGCCCGGTGAGGATGCTAACTTTACGGTAAGTTTTCACAATGGAATGTTCCCCTACTCTATCTCCGGGGCTCACACTGCAAGCGGCCTGGAGGGCAAAAAGCATGTTCTGACCGTTCCCGGCGTAACCGAGAACACGAGCCTCTCGGTGAATGCGACACACGCCGCATGGGGTGAAGGAAACCCTGCGGAGGCTGAGGCTACTGCGAATGTTCTCGTGGCGAGCTATTGCGCAACTCCCGACTACGACTCGTACGTGAACCGCCTGAACACGAGCTCGAATTATGACACGTCCGATGTTCTGCAATTGAAGTATGCCGACAACGCCACTCGAAAGGCTTACGTATCGTTCCAGGCTTCGGAACTGATGCCCCGCGATGTTGATAAGGTGGTTCTCCGTCTGTTTTACAAGGATTACATTCTGGGGTACTTCAATTCGGAGTCGAGCCGCCCGATGGAGGGAATCGAACACATCCGCGTGGAGGGCAACACTAACGTCTACAAGGGGAGCAAAATCAACTGGAGCACATCGGGCAACCATGTTTTCGAACCTATTGACGCCAAGGCCGAGATATGCACGGATATGGTCGGAGCATGGGTGAGCATCGACGTAACCGACTGGGCGCTGAACACTCTTGCAGCTCTTGAGGAAAAGCACAAGAACCAGAATACGGGCCACCTGACTTTCCGCCTTTACATCGAGAAAAACAATTGGTGCGCCCTGATGAATTTCTATTCCACGGAAGGCGCTCCCGTGCAGGCAAGAAGTCTCGACATGCAACCTGCGGGCCCGCAGCTGCTCTTTGCCAAAAACAGCAGCCCGACAGGTGTGGAGGACGTAAAGACTTCGGCATCTATTAGTGTGGCAAAGGGACAAATCTTCAACCCCGGGCGCGAGACAGTGGCAATCTACACGGTGGACGGGCTCTGCAAATACACCGGAACAGAGGAAAACATCTCTCTGGAGGCTATGCCTCACGGGCTGTATCTGATTCAAACACCCTCGTCGGTAGTGAAATATCTCCGCTAAGAAAGACAGCCAATAAAAAAATCGCACATGCTGACCGGAAGACCGAAGCATGTGCGATTTTTTATTCAAAAAAGTGATTCGGTCGGGACTCGAACCCGAAACCGTCTGCTTAGAAGGCAGATGCTCTATCCAGTTGAGCTACCGAACCTCTTTTATTGTTTGCGAGTGCAAAGTTAGTGAATTATTTTGTGATGTGCAATAGTCATTTTCTGAAGCGAGCGTATATTTCTTCCGACATTCGCCGAGCCTGAGCGAGATTGACGGAATCGTTGTCAGAAACGGCGTATTTTTCAAAGGGAGGAATTTCGACCCGCGTGCCCGGGCGAATCTTGTCGGGATTGCCGAGCTTTTGTTCATTGGCCTTGTAGATATACACCCAGTATTCCATCTTGCCATAGTACTGCCTGGACATCGTGGCAAGGTAGCGTGTGGGCGTAACGGTGTCGAAGATGGGATCCGGGGCAGGCTGTGGCCGTGGCTTTTCGACTTCTGGGGTAAGGGTGATGGTGTCGTGGACAGTGATTCTCAGAGTGTCGAAGCGGACAGTTTCGCGGGCGACGGGTTCGACGGAATACCGGCCCGAGATAAATCCAGCGCCGAAAGCGAAGAGGAGAGCAATGATGGCAGCAACTGAAAGCCATACTTTCCGGGAGCGCGAGGGCTCCTCGGGCCAAGGCTCTTCGTAAGGCTGCGGGGATGGCGGAGTTTGGGGCTCCTGCCTGAGCGGGGTTGGTTCCGGGGGTTCCTGCTCCGTGTCTGCTGACAGGTCGCAGGCCGGTCGCGTCTCCTGAATCTCTTCGGCATCGTCGACCGTAGGCTCTGATGCAGGGGGCAGGAGGCTTTCGCCTGAGGCATCTGCGGGCTCCTCTTCCGGAATCTCAGCAGACTTCTCGCCCGAGGGGATGAAGCTTGATTCGTCGATGCTATCCTCGAGTTCAACGGGTTCGAACATGGCGAAGGGCTGATTTATCTCCAGGGCCAAGGCACTGTCGGGACGGAAGGAAAGGCCGCAGAAAAGGCCAAGGCCTTTCACGTCCACTTGGCCCGAACGGGCATCTTCGTCCTCGATGAGCAGAAAGCACTCGCGCAAGAAACGCTCGGCTGCGTCCGTACCTATTTCGTTTATTCCGGCGAGAGCCTCGGCGGCAGTGTGGAGGGTCATTACTCCGCCTGCGGGGTCGGGAGCATCGGCGGGAACCGGCGCCGAAGGGTCGACGGAACGGCGCATGGCGCTGCCGGGCACGTATTCAAGGACAATTTCGGGGGGTAGAAGCAGACGCTTTCCGCCCGCGAGATCATTTACAATCTGCTCGTCGTGCTTAACAGGCACAAAGGAGCCAAAACCTGGAATAGCGAGGGCACGAAGTGTCTGCGAGTTTTCCACTATGAGGACGCACAGGGCGCCCAGGAGGGCGTCGATGTCCTTAACACTGCGCCCCAGGCGCTCGCCGAGTGTGCGTCGGAAAGTTTTGTTGTCCATCCGTCAGAAAATCATTCACGAAAGAAGGCGGACGTAGGGGGCCGAGGGCCCATCTACGTCCGCCAAATCGGGTCAATCAATAGTTACGAGCGATAATCACGCGGCGCTTGGAAGGTTTGCCGGTGACCATGCACACACCTTCTTCGTCCTCACCGTCGAGGGGGATACAGCGGATTGTGGCTTTGGTTTCGGCTTTTATTCGCTCCTCCGTTTCGGGAGTACCATCCCAGTGGCAGAGGAAGAAGCCGCCGTCTTCGATTTTCTCCTTGAATTCGTCGTAGGAATCGCAGACGAAGGTTTTGTCCTGACGCATCTTGAGGGCTTTGCGATAGATATTCTCCTGAATTTCTTCGAGAAGTGCGGCAACGTGGTCGGCTACGCCGGCGAGCTGAGCAGTTTCCTTTTCGAGGGTATCGCGCCGCATGATTTCGACAGTGCCGTTCTCGATGTCGCGAGCGCCGAGGACGAGACGCACCGGCACGCCCTTGAGCTCATAATCGGCAAACTTGAAGCCGGGGCGTTTGTTGTCGGCGTCGTCGTACTTGACGCTAATGCCGAGGTCGCGGAGGCGTTCGATGATGGGGAGGACCTTGTCGTTGATAGCTGCCAGCTGCTCGGCATTCTTGTAGATAGGAATGATAACCACCTGAATGGGAGCAAGATGGGGAGGAAGGACGAGGCCGTTGTCGTCGGAGTGTGTCATGATGAGGGCACCCATGAGACGGGTTGAAACGCCCCAAGAGTTGGCCCAGACGTATTCGGGCTTGTTTTCCTTGTTGGCAAAAGTAACGTCGAAAGCTTTTGCGAAATTCTGGCCGAGGTTGTGGGACGTTCCGCTCTGGAGAGCTTTACCGTCCTGCATCATAGCTTCGATGGTGTATGTATTTAGGGCACCGGCGAAGCGCTCGTTGGCAGTCTTGACACCTTTAATGACGGGAACGGCCATGTATTTTTCGCAAAATTCGGCGTAGAGGTTTATCATCTGGACGGTGCGAGCCTCGGATTCTTCGGCTGTCGCGTGGGCGCAATGGCCTTCCTGCCAAAGGAATTCGCTGGTGCGGAGGAACATGCGGGTGCGCATTTCCCAACGCATGACATTTGCCCACTGGTTGCAGAGGACGGGGAGATCTCGCCAGGAATGAATCCAGTTTTTGTATGTGCCCCAGATAATCGTCTCGGAAGTCGGGCGGACGATGAGCTCTTCTTCAAGACGGGCCTCGGGATCGACTACGACGCCCTTTCCGTTGGGGTCGTTCTTGAGGCGATAGTGAGTTACGACGGCGCATTCCTTGGCGAAACCTTCGACATGCTCGGCTTCGCGGCAGAGGAAAGACTTGGGAATCAGGAGGGGGAAATATGCATTCTGAACGCCTGTTTCCTTGAACATGCGGTCGAGGGTCTGCTGCATTTTTTCCCAGATTGCATAACCGTATGGCTTGATGACCATGCAGCCGCGGACAGCCGACTGCTCGGCGAGGTCGGCCTTGACTACGAGTTCGGTATACCACTGGGAAGAGTTGTCCTTTCGTTTGGTAAGGTCTTTGAGTTCGGTTGCCATTGGCGGAAAAA
>CAMWQB010000017.1 GCA_947176295.1 uncultured Porphyromonadaceae bacterium | reverse complement strand
CCTACGTCGAGGCCTGCAAGGCCCGCGCCGTGGCGAATCTCGAGGCCCGGGGCGCTGAATAAAAAGTACACGTATTAAGAAAATGAAGGAATACCTTACATGATGGAATCAATCATATCTATAGAAAAATTCAAGCTGTTTCTGGGCGTTTTCCTGGCGGTGTGTCTGTTTGTAATCGTGGCAATAATGCTTGATCTGTGGGACGGAGTTCACACAGCGAGAAAGACCCACGAGCGGGTGCATTCTCACAAGCTGAGGGCGACGATAGCGAAGATGAGCGAATATTTCCGCTTTGTGGTGATAGGGTTTCTGGTGGATTGTCTTGGGTATTTTTTCAGCTTCTACCTGATGCCTTTCGTGGCGATACTTTTCGGGGTGGGGCTGATAGTTGTGGAAGCGAAGTCGATGTTTGAACATGCGCGACGCCGTCAGAGCCACAGCTCGGAACTTCCGGACATAATAAAGAGCATAATGGACTGTGCACACGAGAAGGACGCACGGAAGATAATAGCACAATTGAAAGGAGAAAGGATCTGAGATGGAATTGATATTAGAGCGCTATGCCAAGCGTGCGAATTATACTATAGGCCGGATGTTTGTGGACGGGGTAAAGTATTGCGATACGCTGGAAGACCCGGTTCGCGACCTGAGCAAGGAGGCGAAGGTACCCGGAGCTACGGCTATACCTGAAGGGAGGTATGAGATAGTTGTGAACATCTCACCGAAATTCAAGCGTCTGCTGCCTCGCCTGCTGAGGGTGCCCCACTTCGAGGGGGTTCTGATCCACCGGGGGAACACGTCGGCAGACACAGCGGGATGCATCCTGCCCGGAGAGAACAGGGTGATAGGCCGTGTGGTGAACTCGACGCGGTATGAGAAGGAGCTGACGGAACGGCTTCTGGAAGCTCAGCAGCGCGGGGAGGATAACTTCATAACAGTTCGAAGCGTATGAAAAAGACACTACCGATATTGATGATTTTTGCGATTATGGCAGCATGTTTTGCCGGCGGGATGCTGTATGGGCGCCGGGATGCCATGCCGCCAGGCGTGGACGCGGCCTCGGTCTCGGAAACGCGTGCGACCTACTACGACACTATCCCCTACTATGTGCCCGTGGCACGGGACAGCATAGTTGTCCGCTACGAACGAGCCACCGTTGCCCAAGCCCCCGAGGCAGGCTCGAGTGCCGGAGGAGAGCCACGATGTAGCAGGGACAGCGCCGACGTCCTCTTGCCGGTGGTGCAACGGCACTACGGGGACAGCACCTACGAGGCATGGGTAAGCGGCCCGATAGATCCCCGGCTGGACAGCCTCCGGGTGTATGCACCCACGACGATTGTGATACAGAAGGAAAGGAAGCCACCCAAGCGGTGGCATATAGGGCCGACGATAGGGTACGGGTACACGCCTCAGGGACTGCAGCCGTATGTGGGAATAAGCATAACGTATTCAATAATCAGTTTTTGAGATGGAGATAACACTAACAATCAGCAAGGGAGCAGTGATGCGCGAGGTAGGAATAACCACGGCGTACACAGGGGGGAAGATGGACAGCGACGCGAAGGCCTATCAAAGGATATCGACGGTGGACGAGGATGAAAGCCATCTGGAAAGATTCTGGGAGGAGAGCCGTGCGGATCTAAGCCAGGAGCTGATCGGTCTGGTGGCATACGAAGGCGGGAGTTCAAGGGCGGAGGGTCCAGTGCCTCAGGCGGACTACGAGGTGCGTCTTGAGGTGTCGAAATCGTTTGACGAGGCCCTTCTGCCGAGCATGCGCCAGAGCCTGTTCAGTTTCTTCGTACACAACATCGCGGCGAAATGGTATGTCTACACCAACAAAGGCGAGGCCGGGGAGTACGCCGACAAGGCGTCGACACTTCTGGAAGACATCCACCGGAAGGCAGTGTACAAGAAGCGGCCGACGCGCCCGACCTATAATGACTAAACACACAAGGAAGAAGCAAAAAATATGGAACAGAAGAAAAGCATAACCGTAACACTTGAGTCGAAGGAAATCAAGTTTGACGTGATGAACAAGTCGCACCTGACGGGACAAGCTCGGAATGCGGAGGGTAAGGACTACCGCTCGACGGCCTACATGCAGGCAAGCGAAGACGATGAGCACTCCTATCAGATACTTCGGTCGATCAGCAATGCGTTCTCGCATCTTAAGGTTGAGCTGGGAGAGTATCTGCACGAGGATGGATCGACCTCGAACAACCGCATCAACAAGGCCGTGGAAGACGGCGATCAACTGACGCTGACGTTCCGCCTGCCGTCGAACTTCAACAACTCGGCGTGCGACAGCCTGGGGGGCATGCTCCATGAATATATTGTGGACCGGACTCTCTCGGAGTGGTTTGTGATAACGGACAAGGAGGATGCGCAGAACTATGCGAACCTGGCTTCTGATGCCCTTGACCGGGCAAAGCAGGCGCTCTACAAGCGGGAGCGCCCTACCCGTCCCACCTATAAAGACTAAGGGATGTATCATATGGGATGTGCGGGAGGTTGCAGCGGCGTGGATGCCGGGAGCAAGAAAGCGCGCCTTGTGTTCAATCGCGAGCAACTGCTGTACGATATAAAAAACTGCGCGTACATCGAGGGGCACGTGTGGGGCGAGGAGAATCAACACGCGCAACACACTCTCGTCGAGATATGCGAGGAAGGGAATGTGGACCGCGTGGGTCGGACGTTAAGTCTGGTCCACGCCAAGGCCATAGAAATGCTGTATCCCTACACGAAGGAGGCTGTAGGGGATGACGAGGAGATCTGCAACAGGCTGAACTTTCCGGATGACTACACAATCGAGCTGAGCGTTCCGGCGACGATGTCGCGCACCACACTTGAGCTGCTGAACCGTCTTATCCATGAGTTTATGGTTGCACGGGCTATCTACGACTGGCTGAGCATCACACATCCGGATGCGGCGGGCAACTGGCTTGGGAAGGCGAACGAAGCGGCAGAGGAAATCAAGGGGATAAAGCACACGCGGACAAAGAGGCTGCGTCGTCCATCGCATCCCTTCTAAGACCCCGTTCCCCAATATTTGTTAGCGCTGAGGCATTACGATTGGCCGTGGCAATGGTAACCTTACCACCGCATCTCACCGGCGCTTTTTACCTTGTTCTTCAGTTACGTAGCTACAGCTACGCTCATTCATCACAAGGCAAAAATCTCTCGGCGATATGCGTCCTCAGCGTTAACAAATATTGGGGAACGGGGTCTAAGGCAATCGACGAGAACCGGGAGGCAACGTGCTTCCCGGTTCTCTACATATTATGCACGAGGATGCGGTGGTGGGGATTTCTATCTGGGCTGATTTGTGAGGCGGGTAGAGAATTGCACTGAAGCGCCGGAGATGCTTTCGTCGGGCAGGAGGTTGCAGAGGAGGGCAATCCGGAAGTATTTGTAGGGGGAGCCGCGGAAGCCGCGGAGGTAATGGTCTATGCTGGACCAAACAAGATGCCAGTTGAAGAGGTCGCGAGAGGCGTAAAGGACAGACTGCACGTGTCCGCGGCGGAAGTGTCCGCGCTGGATAAAGGTGTCGACGGTCTTGAGGATATCGGGTGCACCGAGCGCGAGGGGACGAGAGACGATGAGGGCCGGAGTAGGTGCAGGAGGTTGCGGAACGTCCGTTTGCTTCTGAGAGAAAATGACGACCGAGCCATCGGCTTCGACGGCCATGGCTTCGGGATAGGCGTTGAGGGTGTATTGCAGGGCGGAGTGCATCATACTCCAGAGCCGCGACTTCAAGGAAAACACATATGCGCATGGACTTTGGGGGGAAAATACAATGATACGCTGGCGGACATAATCGTATAGCATCCGGGCGCTCTTGATGAAGGATAAGAAAGGCTCGAGCGGGATGCAGCCATCGGCGCCATGGCCGAGCATTTCATGGATTTTGTCTATGCGGGGGAGGGGCTCGAGGGAGAATGGCGTATCGGAGGAAATAGAATCCGAAATGCATTGGAGCTGCGATCCGGCGATGATCATAATGCCTCTGCGGGATGCAAAAAGGACTGCGCTATCTATCTGGAGGGGATGTGATCCGTCGAGGATGACATCGCGGGAAATGGGTTGGCGTGCGGAGTAAGAGCCCTTGGCAGAAAGCTCCAAGGCCCAGATGCCGGCATCTGTGAACGCATATAGGGGGTATTGACCGAATTGGCCTTGGGAGAGGGCTTTGGCGGCGGAGGCGAGGGCACAGACCCGTCCATCGCCGACAGCGAGGGCCAAGGTTGCGGGAAAGACGAGCGGGTTGTTTACTTCGGTGATGTATATGGGGGATCGCTTGCGGAGTTGGTATTGATGCGGGGGGGGCACGGGGGTTCCGCTATTGATGTCGGAGAAGAGGGGAGTGGCCTCGGTGTCGGCGGGGAAGTCGAAGCCTGAGAACCAATACGCGCCATTTAGAAAGTCGTGCGGGGTGAGTGGAATATCGATTCCGCGTGCTTCGTCGGGTGCTTCCTCGGTATAGAGCGTGAGGAATGAAGCGTCAGCGTCGTGGACGTAAATGAAGACGGGAGGAGTGTGGTCGGGGGCGGGGATTGAATCGCCGGCGGGACCGTAGGAAGAGCGCACGGATTCGACGGAAGAGCCGTTCTTGCGGTATGTAATTGCGGGCGTGAAGCCGGGGTCGGAGGCAGGGCGCGGGGCATCGGCGCAGACCAGGGCCTCGAGAGGCTGAGGGGCTGCGAGGGCGACATCAATATCGGCTATATGGAGACGACTGTTGTAGGAGTGGAGGACATCTGGGAATAGTGTATGGTGGGAGCCGAATTCGTCGGGTAGTGTTGGCCTGGCGAGGAGGACTTTGGGAGAGACGCCGTCTTCCACGGGCAGAGGAGTGAAGCCGGAGGCGGGGGCGGGGATGTCGGCTGGAGCGATGCGTGCTATGCGATAGAAGAGATGTGTGGAGCGGACATCTTCGAGGAGTTCGGATTCGCGTGTGGGGATGAGCCAGTGAGGGGCTTCGGATTCGAGGAAGTGGCGTTGGAAATTGCCGGGACTACCGCCGTCGCGGTATATTCCGAGCAGGCGGCGTGTTGTTGCGATGGTTGTGGAGGTGTTATGGTCTCTGCCGCGATCGTTTCTTTCGCCGGGGAGCACGATCTGCTTAGTCTTGATATATCCGTCTTTGCCGTAACCTAGGACCGACTTGCTTTGGTCGAAGGTGTAGAGCGGAGCGGAAATGAATACGTCGACATGAGTGATGACATCTTTCCACAGGCTAAGGTTGCCGGGCCGGATTGTGGAGAAGAGGAGGCGGAAATAATTGAGATTGACCTGGGCCGCGAAATGATAAGTGTTGTCGGCATATGTACCGGTTCCGGAGGTAACCTGCGGGGGGATGGTTGTGGGGAGCATCAGAACGGGAGCTGAATGCCAGGAATATGAGCCGTCGAACAATCGGAAAGCGTAACGGACAAAGAAAGGCTGATAGAAGAGCATGCCATTGTCGTCGGTGAGGCGTGTATACTGGTCGAAGATGTGTCCGTATATTGCGTCAGAGACAGATTGGAAGAAGTCGTCGGCCAGGTTTTGAGCGTCAGCGGGAGAGCCGTGGGGTCTGGATGCACCGGCGGAGGCACGGTTTTCGTCGGGGAGAGCGTCCCGGACGGCGTGGTAAGTATCGGGATCGCAGGGGATGTCGGAAGTGAAGCCCTTGAATTCCCCGGCCAAATCGAGGCCGAATGAGAATGCCGGAAGCACGGGTTTTGAGCCGAGAAAGATGTATGTGTCATCGCGCCAGAGGGCGAAGACGAGGCCTTCGTCGGTGGAGATGGCAATGGTATTTCCGACGGATGTGATATCGCGGACGGCGGAGCATGTGCAAATGATTGGGGATTCGGGGAGGCCCTGCGGCGGGCCGCCGGCTTCGCACCATCGCAGCTCTAAAGTGCCTTCGGATGTAGTGTGAGATATTATGAAGTGGGGAATGCCGTCGACTTTATGGACGTAGAGCACCTTCTCGTGCGGGCCTATGGAGAAGAGCCTGACGGGTGGCCGGATTGGATGCAGGGCGTCGTCTTCGTTTACTACATTGAGGGCAAATGCGAGTTCGCCGTCGGGGCAATTGTATTCGGAGGTGGCTGTGTAGAGGCCGGTGTATTTAATATCTCTGTTCATTTGAGGGAAAGGGATGACTTAGAGGGGACATCTGGTGATGATCGGGAGAAGGAGGATTCCATTCCGGACGAATTCTTCTCCGACGAGGAGGGCCACCCTGGCCTTAGCGGGGGAAACGGCGTCGATGACAGCGCGGCTAAGTTGGGCGGAATAGCAACAGAAGTTATGATATCCGCGATTGGTGAGATGGCATTTGGCGTGGAAACGGCCTTCGAGCCGGGAGTGTCTGACGGCGAAAAGGAAGAACTCGCCGTCGGAGACTGAAATGTTGATTGAATCGCCGGGGCGCAATTGGAGGATACGTGCAACGCGGGTTGTGATGCGTATCATTCCGTTGCGGTTGAATGTGATGTCGGGGTGGCGAGAGTGTTGGAGTATTGGCTTCATGGCGTGTCTGTTTTTAGGGAATCTCCTCTTCGGAGGCCCAGGCATCGGAGGCGAGGAGTTCGGCAAATTCGGATGTGTCGCTGTCGTAGATGGGATAAGAGGCGGAGCGTCGGGTTTTGCGTGTGCCTGCAGAGGACGAGGGGAAGAGGCGCTCATAGCTTTCGACGTGCATAATTACTTCGGTGCCGTCCACGCTGCGGCGGGGCTTGTCGAGACCGAGGGCACGGGCGCGGGCTATGTCGGCCTGCTCGAAGACTTCTGCCGGAAGGATGATGTATTGCATATCATTGTCTTATAAGATTAGTTTTAACCCAATTAATTTCATCTTCGGTGAGGGTGCGGTTGAAAAGTAAGAATGAGTAAAAATTAAATTCTGAATAAGGAGCTATATGCTCGGGATGGGTTCTTGACCTACCTATAATTATAGGATAAACTTTACTATCATTATACGACCCTTTTGAAATATTTTTTGTTCTACCGTCATCATAAAATATTTTATTAGAAGTTAAACAAGTAACATGAGTCCCAAAAGAATTAGTCGGATACCCTGTTCTATAATAACCAAGTGAAACAACTGTCGAATCGTTAGAAAAACCGTTAGTAGAGCTCCCTATTCCATAGGAGAACAAAGCATCCTTTGCACTCGTGTTATTATCTGCACATAAATAACCCTCCAAACGATAATTTTCTTCTACCTTATTTTTAAAAATTACAGTAAAATCTTGAAGTTGGGGACGAGTTCCAGATTGTAAACAATAGTCATCGACTCCATCAAATTTTATACCGCCATCTTCACTTATACCGCTTTCATCAGTCCAAGCAAAGCCATTACACTGCATATCAAGGTCGTTTCCGGAGAGATCCTTAAGGATAGGATTGAGGGCCATGTTCTCGTTTGTGCAGCCTTGCCTGCGGGGGTCGTACCAACAAACGATAGATTCTTTGAACCAAGCGGGAAGGCGCAGAGCAGCCTGATGGCTGCCTATCAAGGGAGGGGAGATACGCGGGAGGGCAACCCGCGGGATTTCGACGTGTGGGATTTTCATTGTGTAATGGCTGCGGAGAGGACATGAGAATAGCTGTCGACGCGGATTTCGGCACCGGGCATATCGATTTCGACGAGGACATTCTTTGCATCGAGTGCGTTGTGAGTGTAGACGAGTTTCTTGGACAAGCCCTCGAGACCGGCGAAGACGAGGAGAGCGGCTTGACGTTCACGATCTACCTGAAGGATGAGGCTGCCACCGCAGGTGAAAGTTGCGGATTCTACGTTGCCGGATTGAGAGAATTCAATTGCTGTCATATCATTAAGGTTAAAAATTATGATTCAAAATTAAGGGATTGTAGCGGGCGGGTGTATTTAAGTTTTGACTTTCAGCAGGGGGGCCTCAGGGCTCCCACCTCCTTGTCGAATTCAGGGCATCGGATTCTTCTTATGATGTGATTTTATGAGAAGTCGAAGACGGAGCCGGAGTTCTTATCGCCCGGCAGAGAGCTTCGCACCAGGCACGAGCGATCGTAACTTCTACGGCATTGCCGATAAACTTCTTCTGGTCGGCTTGTGTACCGACAAGGACATAGTCTTTAGGGAATCCCATAATGAGTATGAGTTCGAGGATCTTGAGCATACGCATCATTATGTCTTCAATGTTGTAGGCTGCCATAAATTCTTTTATCTTTAAGGTCATTGGAGAATCCGTATCATAAACTTCAATTATCGTCTCCCCAGTTTTGGTCGTAACTATAAAAGGCGGCCTTTTATCCATACGTGCAATCTGAGTAAAACACGGATTATCGATGCTACTCCCTGCAGATGAAAACTGAGGATTCAATAAAAATCGATTCATTGAACGTCTTACCGTAACCAGTTTCTGTTTTGGATTTGTTGTAATACATCCTGAAACAGAATCTACGGACGTGGGACGTCCATTGCCGTATTGATTGTCAATGAATCGCGTTGAAACCAGTGAGAGCTTATCTTTTGTCGTCAGGGTTGGTGATGGATCTTCAATCGAAAGATTGAATCCATTACCATAATGGACCGAAATAAAGGCATGGTGGTCTATAGTGGTGATTGTTCCTGCGGGCTCGTCAAGAGAGATGTTTTTGTCGAAAGGAGCTCCGCTATATTGTTTAGACAAAAAAGAGACAGACGCCAATGCAAGGCGTCCTTGTGTAGCCACGACAGGACAGGGTTCATCAACAGATGGGGGTACATACTTTCCTTGTTGACTCATTGAGTTGTATTTGACAAGAAAATTCTTTCTGCCTCCAGCCACGAACTTTATAAGTCCGGCATATATGCGTTCCAGGGTCTTTTCTGAAAGAGGTTTCTTTCGATTAAATATAGAAGGGCCTTCATCCTGTAGGTCGAGGACATCCCGCACCGGGCGCCATTTAGGCATGGCTTCGAAAAGCCCGGAGCTTCCCTTACGGCAGTGTGTCTGTTCCGGGAATGAGATTGGGAGACCGTGCTTAGCGAAGATACCGAAGAATCGTTTGCGGGAGGTATATGCCCCATAGTCTGCCGCATTCATTATCCGCTTTTCGAAATGATAACCATATTTTTCCACATGTTTCACCCATTTCAGATAGGATGAGCCGCGATCCTTCGAAATCGGCTTGCCGTTCTTGTCAATTTCTCCCCAGGCCATGAATTCTTCCACGTTCTCAATCTGAATGTAATCGGGATTTAATGCTTCGATGTATCTAAAAAGATGCTCGGCCAGAGTACGGCTGTCGGCATCACGGGGTTTTCCGCCTTTTGCCTTGGAAAAATTGGTACATTCGAGCGAGGCCCATAACGCAACGAGAGCGTCGGGATGCATTTCTTTGCATCGTTCTACATGGCTTACCAGAGGAGCGAGCTCGAGCGTGCGTATATCTTCCGTAAAGTGGAGCGCCCGGGGGTGGTTGGCGGCGTGAGAGGTGATGGCATTTGCATCATGGTTGACGCAAGCAATGACTTCGGCGCACTGTTCGCCGTCAAGGCGTGCTGAATTGACGCCGGTGGATGTTCCTCCGGCTCCGCAGAAAAGGTCGATATAAAGTAGTTTCATGATTGGTGGGGTTGTATTTTTGTATTGTCTGGATTTATTCTAAAGAATTTCCCATGGATGTTGCTATTTATCAATGCTTCTGCATTGTATTCACCCCAAGCCACAAGCACCGAACCGCATCCTGCGGATTCTCCCTGCGTCCCATCCGGACGATAAAATTTCAAGCGGTCTCTCATTACAAGCATTGCTGTG
Organism: uncultured Porphyromonadaceae bacterium; assembly: GCA_947176295.1. Lineage (GTDB taxonomy): Bacteria > Bacteroidota > Bacteroidia > Bacteroidales > Muribaculaceae > CAG-873. Next base: position 24,536 of record CAMWQB010000017.1, on the reverse strand, counting down.
GCTGTCGGGAATATCACATCATGCCATAAAGTAATATCCATCCGATTAAATATTAGAGCAATTCCATCTCCATGCTCGGCCATCTTGTGGATAAATGGGGAGATTAACCGGCGAGAATAGGGCGGATTGAGCCAGACTCTGCCCCACCATTTATGAGCAAGGCCGTCATCTTCTTTGTATAGGTGTGATGAGGCTGTTAGCCATCCGTGGGCCGCGCATGGGTCAAGGTCAAAAACTCCTAATGCTTCAATAATCTCTTTGGGCGTGAACCACTCATCAGAAGCTGCTGTCCTTTGGAATGTTGTGTTCATCTGTACTGAGATCTTGAATCAACGCTAATGCCGGCCAGGAATTTCGTAAGCTATATGGCGATTGACCGATGCACTGCGCTCAACCAGTGAGCCGTCAGCGACCAAGTCATCAAGGGCCTGGGCGAGCCTCATACTGACTTCGTTACGCAGGGCGTAGTCGGGCGCGATGTGTTTCTGCTTCTTGTCGGCGATTATCTCCTTGACAAGAACGAGCGCGAGTTGTTTAGCGATTGTCATAACTATTCTCCTTTCATAAAACAAATCCAGTGCGTATTAGCGCGTTTGCCGGATATGTGTCCGAAAATTGGCTTTTCGGGAGTTAATTTTAGAATTTCAGATACCTTGATATCGGTTTCATTCCATTTGAATATAAGAAAGCCACCGGGACGCAGCACTCTAAAACATTCTGAAAATCCCTTAGTCAATATTGACTTCCATCCGGGGAGAAGCGCACCATATTTGGTCATCTGCCAACCGCTCAGTTCTTTCTTGCTTCCCGAATACTTGAGATGTGGAGGGTCAAAGACAACCATTCTGAAAGTATTGTCGGGGTAAGTCATACTTGTAAAATCGCCGATAATATCAGGTTCTACGACAAAAGAACGACCATCGCAAAGAGTTGTTTCAATCTCCCTAATATCTTGGAACAACACCCTTGTGTCATGCTTGTCAAAGTAGAACATCTTACCACCACAACAAGCGTCTAAAACAGGTTTCTCAAGAACATCATTCATTGCTGAAAAGATTTGGTTGTTGAACATTCGGTTTATGGGCGAGAAGAGCCTGCACGCGCTCTATTTCTGCGTCAATCTCTTTCTCCAGTGCAATAGACTGGCGCAGGCTTTCCTTACTGCGTGTCGCAAAATATTCCTTTTTGGAATTTGCGAAGTTGCGCCACTCGGTCAAAGAATACTTTACTATTCATAATTCAATAGGTTGTAAAGCGGCTAACGCCGATGAGTAGGGCATTCATAACTCTATTTGATATATTGTTGTCTTTGCCATAGTGCAATCTTCTACCCAAAGTTCCCATTCTCCTTTGAACCTCATTTTGAAACACTCTTTTGCAAGAGCAATGATCTCCTCCTTCGTGTCGAAACTTGCCGTGAACTGGCCGGGGCCATAGCCATACCACCTATCCGGATCTCGCTCTATCTCTTCACTTGTTGCAGGTCTTCTCAGTTCAAAGTCATAATGCCACTGGTAGAGCGGATTTTTCTTTTCCGCTTCCCAATTAGATGTTATTGTACTGGGATTATCGAGACACTGAAAGTCTATTCCATCGGCAATCAGTTTGCCGTAGTAGTGCATAGCACCCCAACTTACGCCACGAAACGAGGTTATCTCTAACTTGACACACCTTGTCTTGCTCTTTTTCTTATAGAGGCAGGAGTTATGAGGTATCGCCTTCGTTTCTTCATCCATGTAGTCCAATCCTGCCTTATCATCAATCACCAAAGGAAAATCGAACTCGTAATTGTTCATATAATCCTTAATATTATCAGACGTTATATTATACTTCTTCACTGCTATCTCCTTTCTCCGGCTCATATTCCGGGCAGTCAAGTGTCTGCGGTGAGTGACACGTTACATAGAAGTACAAATCTCCTTTGCACTGGAAATGGGGGTCAATCTTATGGGTACGAGTGACACCCCCAGAGATTGTCTTTATTGCGAGGGGCGAAATGCCCTCAATGCGGAAACTGCGCCGGGCGCAGAGGTTATTCTCGCGGATATATTTACATTTCTTTGCCATATTTTACTCGTTATTGGTGCAAAGCGTCCATGCGGACGATGACTTTGCCATAGTCGATTTTGAGTTTTAAGTATCGGCCACCGGACGGGACCGGCGGCCAACATAGACGCAGGATTTTCAGCCGAGGTGGAACATCGCCCACAATTCGCCAAACTGCTCACCGCAGTATTTGGCAAGTTCCTTTGATTTGAAGGCGAGCCGAGAGCCGTTGCTCGTGTTCGAGAACGTGGAAACGTAGGACGAGACCGAGTAAACGAGACCGCCATTCGCATGCGCGTTGTACGAGGCACGGCCAACCACACGGCACTTATCTTCTTCGGAGAGGGCGTTATACTCTTCCTCTGAATAGATATAGAACCACGGATACCACTTGCACTGTTGTTTGTCGTTCCAGTCGGGAGTCCACCCCTCGTTGAGAGCTGCGGCAACGATACGCAGTTTGAGGTATGCTTCAAGGTCGGCTGACTTTTCTCCATTCCATCCGCTCGTTTCGGAGAAATTGAACGTGTATTGACTTACGAGCGGATGACCTCCGCCAAGAGCATTACAAGCATCTTCAAATGTCTTGATACATTCCGTTACCGGGCGGTTATCGGCTTCCGCAGGTTTAGTGAACAGGTCGGGATAGAGAGCGCGAAGCATCCGCTTACCGTTTTCGTCGGCTACTTCATAAGCAGCTCTGATGTTTTCATCTTCGGGATGTTTCATAATTTGAATATTTCTTTGAATTCGAATTGTAGGTACTCTTCTGTCTTGTTAAGGAATTTAAAAACGTACATTTTGTCTTGCCAATCCGAGCATACTTCAATGTGGTAGTCATCCGTTATCCTCTGCCCGTCTTCCAATCTGTACATGAAGGATTTTCTCAATATTTCTCGAATCTTTACGAGGCTTGTGTATGTGTCGGGATATCGTGACTTGTAGTCAGCTACGGAGTCTTCAAGTGTTTCTCCGTTCATTATGATTACCTCGAAGTCTTCCGAGGTAGTAGTAAGCTCTATAATGTCCTTTTCCTTATTCTCAATCTGATTATTGATTATTGCTAAAATGTCTTCATGAGCTATTGGCAAATTAAGATATTTCCTATTGCCCAAGCTGTCTTTATATGCGAAGAAGAAGGATGATTCCTTGAGATTGCATCTGATTGTAGCAGCGATGTCATGCCACCTGCCACGTTCATTGAAATGCCCTTGCAATTCGTATATTTGTGCTTTCGTCAGTGCCATATTTAATTGGGTTGTGTGTTTTGGGTTTCGTACATAATTTGTTTCAGGAATTCCTCGGCGAACATCCGCTCGCCAGCTTCGGGTCAACGCCAAGTTCAATTAGCTTGGCGGATTGTTCTATTGTGAGGGTTGTTTTCATTCCTCGTTGAGTTTATCAGTTTGCTGAGCGACTTGTATTCTTCTGACATTCCTTTACTCATAATGCTTTTATCTTCGGCTTGTGCCCGTGAGGGGGATTACGTTGTAGGTTTTGAAGCGATCGATGATTCGCTGATATTTATCGCCTTTGGAGAATCGGACGGTGAGAGCGGCGTCGGTGAGATTTGTGGTGATGTGGGCGAACTTACCGTATGTTGCCCAGATGTCGTTGCGGGCCAGGAGGAAATCGTCGGTGAGGACTGCGGTGTTCATGCCGTAGAATACTTTGTCGTCGTTGAGGCCGACATCGTTCAGGCACACGTTCTCGGGCTTGGGGCAGAATCCTTTGCTATCTTCTTCGTTGAAGGTGTATCGGTCGAGGTTGTTGTGGATGGTGTAGTAGTTTACCATCTGCGTAACGGAGAGATTGTGGAAGAAGCGTGGAGAGCTGGTGCGCCGGAGATATTCGGAGAAGCACTGCATGAGCAATGTCTTTCCCACTCCGGGGGGCCCCTGGAGCATGATGTTCTTGTGGAGTTTATAACGTCGGTCGGGGAAGATGTCTTCGGCGAGCCGGCTTTTGTTGAAATACAGGAGAAGGAATCGGATGACGGAGCGGTTGTCGTCGTCGACGACGAAGGGACGGTTCTGAGGGGCGAGGACTATGCTGTTGGCGACATAAAGAAAAAGCCGGGCATGCATTTGGTATATTGCGGGGTCGGCCATGTCGGGAAATGCTTGGGCGGCTTTTCGGCGATCGTCTTCGGCACGACGAAGGACGTTTCCGATTTCGAGTGCTTCATAGACGGCGTCGGCGGAGTTTCGCCGCTTGAGGGTGTCGAGGAGGGCTTTGTCCCAGTCGAGATTGCCGGTAGGCTTCTGGCCGAATTCGGCTAGGGCTTCGACGAGTGGATCGGGGTAGTCGGAGATGTTCATGGGGGGGATAATGGAGTGATTAGGTGTCGATGCCGCCGAATCCTCCCTTGAAGTCGTAGTCGGGGGAATCGGAGGAGGCTTCGTCCGGGGAGCAAGAGAGGGGCAGGCGGGTGGGAAAAGCTTTTGTCATCCAGTAGCGGAAGTGGCTTCTGGCGTCGTCGAGGCTGTCGTGTTGATCTTTTCCTTTGCGCAGCTTCTCGCTGTTGCAATGCTCGAGGAAACGGCTTAGGCGCTTGTTGTATTCACGCGTGGATATGTTGAAATCCTGGCAGATGGTGGTGCGCCAGTCTTTGTCGGCCTTCAAGAGGTCGACTTCCTTCTCGAATGATGGAAGGTCATCTTTTCGGGGAGGGTTGTTGTCCCGGCTGGAGCTGGCGGATAGTGGTGTTGATTTTTCGGGGGAGGGGGAGCCTTTTCGACCACCTCTCTTGCCATTCTCGAATCGGGCGGTGTTCACGTCGATGTTAGGCTTAATGAGGGTGAACATGCCTTTTGCGAAAGGCTTGAGGTTTTCGGGAGATCTACCATACAGCGCATACTCGATTATGGCTGTCAAGACCTCGAGCTTGATGTCTTTCGGGAGGTCGGCAATTGCCTCGTAAAAACTTTTGTAGAAGATGAAAGAGTCTCTATCCATAACTTAACCTGAATAAGTGCATCTCTGCCTTGCCCTGCCTCTCCTACCGGGAGGGGCAACCCACAAGACAGACGGCTGCGGGGGTGTGAGAGTTCTTTGTGAATAATAAATTTTTAAGATACCAAGCGCTTTCAGTCAGACTTCCTTTATTCGGATGCCATGCCGGAAAAGCATTAGTTTGCGCTTGATGATGTATTCTTTAGTGCGGACGCCTTTGGTGTCCTCGACGATAGTTTCGCCGGTTTCGTTGTCGGTGTAAACGAAGTCGGCGATGTACTTGCAGGCGCGTTCGAGTGTGCCATCCTCGAAGCGATGGGCAGGGATAAGTTCGTAGGGGACTTGCTCGCGGAGGTTGGAGATTGCGCCGGCGCGCTGCCACATCTTGAGAGTGTTTGCGCGGTCGTGCTCCTTTTGTGAGGCATGAGTACCGACACGCTTCGCGCCGTACTTATTCGCCTACGAGGCGCGTCAGCACTCTTGTTAACCTCATATCCGAGTTGAGCAAGGAAAGCAATTCTATCAGGCTTCCTCTTGGCCATTCTTTGCGATTTTTTGATTATTAAGGGGCAAAGCGTCGCCTTGCGACGATGGGTGGTTCGGTTTAGGCTTTTGAGGAATTTCGATTGTCGTTGACTGGACCGTCTTGCCGTCCGAAGCCGTCATTGTCACACTTTCAACACCGTCCTCGGCGCAGGCATCAACGAACTTCTTGACGTGCTTTTTTACTTCGGGGTCGCGCAGGGTTCGCTCTGCCTGCTGCTCGGGTGTTAGGTCAGCCTTGTAAACATCCACAATCTTTGTCTCGCAAATCTGCTCAATCTCATAGTCGGCCATAGTACCTTTCATGCCTGCCACGAAATTGTCATAGGCATCTTTGAAACTGGAAGCCTGCACGAGAATATAGGTAGCGTTTCTCTTTTCGGTAGCGGTCTTTTCATCGAGCGTAATGAAATTAACCTTGACCTTGTAGAACTTATCGCCAGTCTCATCCCAAAAGATTTCAGCGATTTTGGTAGTTACTACTGAAGAAATGCGGAAGTCTCCGCTGATGAACGGCGTTAGTTCCTCGGTTACCCTTGCCTCTGCCTCGGTGCAGGAGAGCGCATCCACGAGGTAGGGTTCAACGATTTTCTTAACCACGCCGTTCTCCATCATTTTGTCATAGCGCGCTCTGACTTCAATCCATGTTGTCATTGTCGTTTGTTTATATAGTTGATTTAATTTGTTGATTGTTGTTTCTTCAATTTTCTATTTATCTTGTCCTTGAGCAGAGCAATCGCCCATGCATGATTGCTATTTCGGAGTCCTTTTTTTGCCTTGTAATGTTCGGCGGCAATATCGAGGCAGGAGAGGATGCGGCAGGTGTCGGCGTTGCTTATTTCAATCATCGGCCATGAAGAGATTAGCCAACTCGTCGAAGTAGAGTTGGTCGGTTGGTATATCGTCGTCGGCGCCCATTATCTGATTGGCGATCGATTTCTTTTCGTGGATAATTCGGTAGAGCTTGTGGTCGATAGTCTTTTCGCCGAGGAGGTAGTAGCATGTTACGTTTTCTTTCTGACCGATACGGTGGGCACGGTCCTCGCATTGCTGACAGTCGGCGTATGTCCACGGGAATTCGATGAAGGCCACGGAAGACGAGGCAGTGAGGGTGAGGCCGACGCCAGCAGCCTTGATGGAGCAGATTGCGAGTTTAGCGCGGCCTTCCTGAAAGGAATCTACGGCGCTCTGTTTTTCGATGATGCTTTCACGGCCTGTGATTGTAACGGCGCGAGGGAAGTGCTTCTTCAGGGTATCTACAATTTCGTGATAGGAGCAGAATACTATCAGGGGCTTGTCGTTGGCGAGGTGGGTGCGGATGAAGTCGGTGGCCTGCTTGATCTTACCCTTGGCGGAGAGGGAGCGCAGGGTCATGAACTGCACCAATGCTTTCATGCGGAGTTTGCGTCGGATTTCCGCGTCGGAACATGCGGTATATTCTTCGAGGTATCGGCGGAGATCGTTCTCGGCTAAGGTGTATTCTTCGCGATTGGATATATCGACATAGAGGTCGACGCGGGTCTTTTCGGGGAGGTCGGTCAATACGGATTTTTTTTCTCGCCGGATCATGCACTTGCTGTAGAGGAGCCGGGATAATTCGGAGAGGTCGCTGTCCTTCTCGCCATAGGCAGCGAGAAATTTGGAGCGACCGCCGAACTCATGGAGGCGTCCCATTATGGAGAGCTGTGCCACCAGGTCGTGAGGCTTATTCACCACAGGTGTGCCTGAGAGCATGATTACATGTGATTTTCCTTCCGTGATGCCTTTGGTGAATATTGATTGCTGTGCGGAGGGGTCTTTTACGCGGTGGCTCTCGTCGATGATGACGGAACGGAATCGTTTTATTTCGGGGCAGAAGACCACGTCTTTGAGGCGGAATGGGCCGTTGGTCCTGATGTCCCACACGAAATACTTCCGGAGGCTTTCGTAGTTGACGATGGCTACCTGATACATGCCCATTTGCAGGAGATAGGGCCATGTGGTGCGGGTGGCGTTGTCGAGCACGAGGGCTTTTTTGTCGGTAAACTTTTCAAATTCCCGCTGCCAGTTTATCTTCAGGGATGCCGGACAGATAACCAAACAGGGGTATGCGTCGGCGATGTTGATAATGCCAATGCTCTGTAACGTCTTTCCGAGTCCAGGTTCATCACCGATGAGAATACGCTTGCGCTGTACCCCGAAGTATATTCCTTCCCATTGATAAGGGAATGGGCTTAGTTTCAGGTTGTGCTCAAAGTTCTTTTTGAATGCTTCAAGTCCGACAATCATAACTAATAGAGATTAAAGCACCAATACTGAAATGCAAGTTCCTCGTACTTCTCGCGACCGCGAGTGTATAGGGCATCGCCTCGATTGATGAATAGTTTGAAGATGTGGAAGTTCTTTTTGCTGATGGCATAGATGAAGTCCTTATTGGACTTTGCTATATCCATGTACCACGCGCGGGACCGATCCCAGTCGAAGAAGTCGACGGCGTCGAGGAACTCGGCCTGAGAACTTGCGAAGGTGGTTTTGAGGTCGCCACCGAAATGATATGCTCTTAGCCACCAATCCCACTTGCATCGGGTGTCGAGCCGGAAAGGGAAGCCGCCGTACTCGAACTCCTGGCCGTGATTGACCATGCAGCACTGTGTTTCGGCCAGGGCTAACACCTTTGCGAGGAAGGGGTCGCGGCGGGCCTCCATGCGCAGGGCTTTGTGCATCTCGCGGGCCTGGAAAAATTCGTCCTCGGTGTACGCGACATCGTCGACGGTGAGGCGGTAGTAGTTTACGAGCTCGGGCTCAGTGATGATGGCATCGACGAGATTACCGAACCGGAAAGCAGCCTCTTTGTCGCCGAATTGCGCTCGGGGGTGGAGAATGTTTTTCAGTTCGGTAAGGTCGGAATTGCTGACCTCGGCGCGCCGGTAATACGCATCGGGGTTGTGGGTCATGACTTACTTTGCTTTTACTTCGTCGACATACCGGAGGCCGGGGGATTGGACAAAGATGTTTTCTTTGTCGGCGAGTTTCTCGCAGAATGTGATTTGCTTCTTGAACATCTTTGTGAGCTCCTCGACGGACATGGTGCCTCCCTGGCGCTGCCACCACATGGAGAGGAGAGGGAGGAATGCCTGAGGGTCGGTGATTTCGATTTTTTTGCTTACCTTGGTCTTGGGTGTGTATGCCGCTTCGGCCTTGGCCATATCGAACAGGCCTGCCATTTCGGCGTTGGCCTTGTCGGCTTCGGCCTTGCGGCGGGCTTCTTCTTCGGCCTGAAGGCGCAGGCGCTCTCTTTGGGCGGCGTCGGAAGCTTCGCGCATGGCCATTTCGACCTTGATGCGGGCGGCCTCGGCTTCGGAAGCGCTGGCCATGCGCGTCAGTTCTTCCTTCTTTGAGGGGAGCTTGTCGAGGATGTCGTCGCGGCATTCTCCTACGCGCTTCGGGTATTGCTCTTCGAAGTCGGGGAGGAGCTTGAGGAACTCTTCGCTGCGGATTTTGTTGGCTTCGTCTTCGGACAGGTTGTATGGCTTGGGGACGCCTGATAGGGGGCTCCAGGCGTCGGGAAGGGCGGTGTCGTAATTTTTGAGGGCATCGAGGGTGGTGTCGTATGATTCGAGCGTTACGGTGGTGCTGAGGTCGGCGAGCTTGACGATTGCCTCTGTGACACAATTGTTGAAGGCCCGGCGGTAGTCTTCTTCCACGGCCACGCGAAATGATTCCTTTGCATGCCGGAGCTCGCGGGCGGCGAGCTCGGCGGCGCGGCGCTCTTCTTCTTCCTTGCGTTTGTGAGCGGCATACTGGTTGCGCAGCTGCTGGAGCTTATAAGGAATGGAATCGGCACGGGTGGGGTCTATGGCGTTTTCGAGAGAGGTGAACTCGGAGCGTACGCGGTCGAAGAGCTTGGTGATGGGGGAGCGGCGCTCGTTCATCGTCGCCATGGTCTTGCGGGTCTTCTCGATATAGGAGGCTATGCGTTGGTCGAGTTCATCGGACATGCCGTGCTGACATTCCTCGAGGAGCTGATTGCCGGCCTCGGTGCATCGCTGGCACGAGAGATGGTTGGCCGAGTAGGACTGCGGGCCGGACTTGACAATCGTGGCTGTATTTTCTTCGCGGGCGATTATGGCCCGGGATGCGGGGATTATTTCGTTGCTCATGCTATTTTGTTTGTGATAAAGCTCGTTTGTGATAGAGCTCTATGATAAAGCTCTGTGATAAAGCTTGTTTGTGATAGGGCTCGGTTGTGATAGAGCTCGGTTTGTGATAGAGTTAAAATACGTCGTCGACGGTTTGGTTCTCTGCGGGGTCGACGGTTACACCGGCCGAGGTGTCGGGGGCGGGTGCGAAGCTTTCTTCGGCGGCCTGAGGGTCGGGGTTGTCGTTGGGGTCGATACCGTAGAAGTCGTCGTCGCGGACGGGAGCTTCGTCGGACTCGTAGGTTGTGCCTCGACCGATGCGGAGCTTCGGGTAGGTCTTGAATGCATGTTTGATACATTTCGCCATGAGGAAGCCGCTGTCGATGCGGTTGCCTTCGCCGGAGGTGTAGAGGGCGTTGGGTGTTTCGACATAGGTGCGTGCGTTCTCATCCCACTTTTTGTTTGCTTTGCCGGAGTAGCCTGCAAGGCGCCGCCAGTCTTCTTCGAGCATAATGGCGTAGTCGATGGAGCCGTCGGCACGGGTTATGCGCATGAAGCAAGCGATGGGCTTGCGGGTGTCGTGGTTGAGGTTGAGGGTATATTCTACAGATTTCACTCCGCCTTTGTCGGTGAAGCTGAAGCCGTCGCCCTCGTAGACGATGACGGGATTGTCGGCGTGGCGGATCTGGCCGGCGCGCGTGCGCTGGATAAGTTCGCCGTAGCCGGAGATTGTGAGGGTGCATCGCTGTTCGTAGATGTCTTTGCCTCGCTCGTCTTTTGCGCCGGTCTTGTAGCCGCGAGGCTGCAGATAGGCGAGGGCGCGCGTGCCGGGCTCGACGGAGAGGCCGCAGACGGCAAGGTCGATGAAGGCGACGAAGATGGAGGTGGAGGTGCAGTTGCGCAGGCTCTGATTTTCGGAGATGAGGCGGTTGAAGTGGATTGCCTCGCGCTCGTAGACGGCTTCGGCCCGGTCTTCGCTCCATAGGGCACCGTAGAGGTCGATGAATCGCTGGCGCACGAGCTCGTCCTTGACGATGCTCAGGGGTTTGAGATCGGCGATGTGCTGCGCTGATACTGTTACTTTGCTCATGTCTTGAATTATTTTGGGGTTATTGAATGGGGCATACCTAAACATGCGCAGAGCTCCGACGGGAGGGCCGGAGCTTCAGGGAGGGGGATTGGGAAACCCTTCTTTGTGGAAGAAAAGAGAGTTGAACTCTTACGCCGCCATCTGCGGCCACGGGTTGTGTTGCCGTGTGCGTCTACCGATTCCGCCATTCTTCCGGTAAAAACCGCCGACGCTTCACAGCGGCGACGGGTCAATCGTGTCATTGTCATAAAACACACTCATGTCATTGTACCTGTTTGGAGCTGGACAGCAGGCCGGACTTGAACCGGCGCGCGGCCCCGGGCGAGGGGGCTTGCTCTACCATCTGAGCTACTGCTGTCGGGGGGGGGGACAATATGTAGGGCAGCGACTGAACGCTGCATTAAAAGTCATACTTGCTACTTGCGCCCGTAACGTTTGCACCCGGAATACTGTGGTTGGGTACACAGCCGAATCACGGAGTTCATCCCGCAGATTGTCGTCCCTTCTCGCTATGTATTGGTTGAGGTTGTGGGTGCCTTGCGAGCTCGGGGTCCGCGCTACGAGCGCTTTTATTGTTTTTTTGAGGACGGAACAGGATTCGAACCTGCGGCCACCGGCTGTCGATTGCCGGCCTCTCTCCATGTGAGAGTTTATCTATCCGTCCGGAGGGGGGGAGCTTATATCATCTGTGAGATGAAGCTGAAGCTTGTGGCTTCGCGGAAGCATTGCTCCAGGGCGTCTTTGCGCCCTGCCATTGCCGTGGCGGCGGCTCCGCAGCCGGAGCCTTTGAGACTTACCCCTGCTATGATTATGGCGCAGTTGAATGCCTGGCGGTGGCGGTCGACGTATTCGACGAGGTCGTCGATTTTGGCTCTGAGCTCGGTGTCGAATTGCTTGAATTCTCTTGATTCCAAGACATTCTGCAGGGCGTCGGAATTCATACCGTCGGTGGCGCAGGATTTTGTTCTTTCTTCCATGGTGGTGCTGTATTTTTTCGGATTGCTTTTTATTTTATGCCTTTTCGGCCTGATGTGGCCGCGGGGGGCGGGCAGAGGGATATGTATCTGATGACGTCTCCGGCCGAGCAATACCATTTGCCGTTCTGCTTCACCGTGGGCTTCTCGACGGCTATCTTGCCAAGGGATATGAGCTTGAGGAGCCGTGCACGGCCTCCGACGAGCTTTGCGGCTACGGACTTGCTGAAGTACACCTTGTGCTTCTTCAGGGCAAGGGGTATGATGTCCGGAGTGAAGTCGGAGGATTGGGTGGTTGAGGCGGTGTGCATTGTCGGCGATGGGTAGTGACGGGGGATGGAGGTGAGGGGTCAGAGCATGTCGCAGTAGTATTCTTCGAGATGATGGAAGCGGATCTTGACGTTCTGCATGCGTTGGCGCGCTTCTTCGGAGGCGGCTTGCTCGATGAGGCTGTCTATGCGGTCGACGTCGGCGGGGGCGAGGTGCTCGGCTATGTCGACGAGGCGGCGGTCGTTGTCGTTCATTGTGCGGTCCTTTTTGAGGTGTTGAATGTATGCCACTCTCGGAGGGAGGCCGTAAGCAGGAGGCGATAGCCGGCGATATAAGCCATGAGGGCGAAGCAGAGGGCTGCGAAGGGATTTCCGGCCTCGAGGCAGCGGAGGCTGAAGGCGGCGCCGGTGAGAATCACGGCTGCGGCCAGAAGGAGCTGGGCCACGAGGAGGGCTTTGATGATGGTGTGTCGCATTGTCATGATGGTCAGCTTTTGGGGAATAATTCTTCGGGGGTGGTGTCGAAATGCTCGGCGAGGACGCTCTGCGTAAGTGCATCGGGCTCGCTGTCGCCTGAAAGCCAACGGCGTACGGCAATCTCGCTTTTCTTTGTTACTTCGCACACTTCGCGGACGAATGCTGTGGCGGGGGCCACGGGACGCGTCTGCTGTTTTGCCTGTTGGTAAAGTTCCAGAAGTGTCATATTAATTTGTATTGTTATTGATATTTTTCTATCTTTGCGATAGTGTTTCGCTATCGTGATGCAAAGATAAGACATAATGCAACGATATGCAACAAATCACAACGAATTTAACCCATTTTAACATCAATGAGCGAAGACGTAAAGAAAAGATTTAGCTTGTATCTTAAAAGCAAACGACTAAGTTTGAGTAGGTTTGCTGAAAAATGCGGGATAGACAAAAGTATTCTATCTCGTATAGGTTCAGGTACATCTCAACAAACTTTAGGCAAGCTCGAATTACAAAGCGATCTGAACATTGAGTGGCTCTTAACTGGAGAAGGAGAAATGTTGAAAGATTCTTTCATGAATGAATCATCATCTTCGTTGATCGATCAAGATGCGGAAAAACCGCGCCGTGCCATTCCATTCTATGATGTTGAGACAACAGGTGGATATAACAGTCAGGTTTCATCGTCAAATGTCCCGGGAGAGATTGTTGGCTATATACAGCCCGGGGGATGGTTTGATGGACATGAAACTGCAGCCATCCGTCATGTAGGAGATTCTATGATAGAATATCCGAATGGATGTGTCCTCGCAGTGCGTGAAGTAACGGAGCGTCGCCTACTTGTGCCCGGACGCAATTACGTTATAGAAACCTCGGAGTATCGAGTAACCAAGCGAGTGCAGTTAGGCCGCACTTCTGATACCATCGCCCTATACTCCACTAACCAGGAAACCTATCCCGACGGACGTCTTATATATGAACCCTTCGAAGTGTCATTTCAGGACATCCGACGCATCTTCAGCATTCTTGGCTACATCGTCAACCAGTCCGGTGAATACCGACTGATAAAGCCATAGTTAAGAGCTATGACAGACAAAAGATTTAAATGGGTTTTAACTGCTGCATCATTGACAGTGATTGCGGTTGCCTTCATTTGGAAATACCCCGAGGCTGCTAAAGCTCATGCTTCACGAGATGCCAGATTAGGAGAATATGTTTACTATGATCCTATAAGGCAAACTATTCATATAGATAGAAAGTGTAAAATATTAAACCGCAGAGGGTCAAAATGCGAAAGAATTGAGATTTCTCATATTGTAGATTGGAGAGAGGAATCTGACAACACGATTATTAACAATATTTGTCCTAATTGTATCAGTGATAAGGATTATGAATTAATAATGAGTACTATTCAAGAACAGATTTTTGATAAGTATGATAAATAATTAAGAATCTGAAAAGTAATCAACGTGTTAATCAACAAAGGATGGTAAGCATGAGCAACAAAACAATATACTCAAACAGGTGGATATTTCGAATACAAACATGTTGGATTATAATCATACTCATTCTCGCCGCTGCATTTATAAAAGTATGCGATTGGTCGTTATGGCTTAAGATTCCAGCTTGCGTAATATGTTCTTTTGTTTTAATTTGGATTGGAATTAGTTTAATTTCTTTGATGGATTACAACCACCGTATGGCTGCAAGATATGGTGTACGGATAGAAAATCTCCCACTATACTTCTCTTTATTTGAAAACATGGTGGAGAAGGAAGAACAAGGCATTGACACCTCAGGCATACCTCCAGAAGTAACTGACGCGATGGATTGGCTAAGATTTTGCCGATGGCAAGCAGACGAATTATTAAAAAGCAACATTTCCTACCATGCTCAAAACTAAGAGAATCACGCTATCACTACTGATGGTACTGGCCGCGTCGCTCACGCTTGGCACGAGCTCATGCACCACGGCCGAGGCAGCTCAAGAGCCTCAAGTATATATCTGCACCGGGCCACACTCAAAAGTTTACCATCGTGAACGCAACTGCAAAGGGCTCAAAAAATGTTCTGCATCCGTCAAGAAAGTCCCGCTGAGTTCAATCAACCGCCCCGCCTGCAAAATATGCGCAGAGTAATTCTACGGATTGGGAATGATTAAGAAAATATGAAAGAGAGAGATGATTCTTGGCTTTATCTTTATTACGCTAATGACATTATGGTCAATCTCGCCAATGCTTCAATGGGTAGACTCCATGCAGCTGCCGAGATGGCTAACAGGTGTACTGTATATCATTGTCTTGGTAGTATGGCTCAGCGGAATGTCATTTCTTTATTATGCCGAAAAGGCAGTTTTTAATAAAAGGAAACAATGAAAGAAGATATAGAACTCAACAAGCTGAGCATCCTGCTCAATGCCATAAAGGCTGTCAAGGAAGAAGAACCGGATTTATATGCCGAGCTCAAAGAGGCAGCATGGAACGTCTTGCACGAAAATCCTGGCATAGAGTTCAACGAATGGCAACAAACCCTCCTGGACCAATATCCCGCCGAAGTAGTCGATGCTCTCGGGAACAACCCCTTCGAAGTATATCCGGCCCTTGCCGACCTATGGGACAGCAACGACTACGAAGACCCTGACACCGGCGAATGCCACACCTTCATGCAGTGGGCCGACTACTTCGCCACCGATGCCTCCGTCGAGCTCTACGACATGCTCGCCGATGCCCGACGCGAAATAAAGAGATTTAAAGCCTCGAAAAATCAAAAACAATAAAACCCTCACACCTCATCCCAATCGCGAAATTTAAGCCACTTCTGCAAGCGATAGCGCGTTTGTACACATCTCCGCATCGCCATCAATTACCCCCACCGAAACCCCAAAATACAACCTTAAATTTACCTGATAGCCCAAAAATGTACTCAAAGAATTCGACCCTCTCATATATCACTAATTCACAGAACGTTACATTGCGCAATGTTTTCATTCGTAACGAAAAGGTCGTGGGTTCGAGTCCCACTCGCGGCTCAGGCTCCGGAAGGAGCGCTTTCTGAGGAATGCGTCAAAAACGCATTCCTCTTTTTTTCGTTTCACGCCGAACTTTTATTACCTTTGCTGCGTTCATATTTTACAAACAAGTTCATCACACGCTTCAACTAATTTACTTTATGATGACATCGCGAATGCAACCGGGATGTGCCTCGCTTCAACACCTGCGCTATCTCCTCTTCGCCATCTCACTCATGATCTTCCTGCCGGGCTCCGCCGAGACCCGGCAGGAGGCCCATCAGTCTGTAGGCCTCGTCCTCAGCGGCGGTGGCGCGAAAGGCATTGCCCACGCAGGCGTAATCCAGGCTCTGGAAGAAAACGACATCCCGATCGACTACGTTACGGGCACATCCATGGGCGCCATCATGGGCGCACTCTACGTTACGGGCCACTCGCCCGAGGAAATGATGGAAATCCTCGAATCCAAGGAATTCGCATACTGGAGCACCGGAAAAATTAATCCCGCGCTCACCTATTTCTTCTCCTCCGAAGCGGCTTCGCCCTCGCTCCTCACCGTACCCGTCAAGCTCGGAAAACAGAAAGCCGACACCGTCCAGGAGCCCCCCCAATCGCTCATCAACCCAATTCCCATGAGCCTCGCTTTCGTCGAGCTATTCGAAGCCTATTCCGCCCAGTGCGGTCGCGACTTCAACCGCCTGATGGTGCCTTTCCGCTGCGTGGCCTCCGACCTCGCTCACAACAGCAAGCACGTGTTCCGCCGGGGAAGCCTCGCCGATGCCGTCCGCTCCTCCATGAGCTTCCCGCTTGTGTTCCAGCCTATTGTAGTCGACGGAAATCTCATGTACGATGGTGGAATTTACGACAACTTCCCCGTCGATGTCATGAACGAAGACTTTGCCCCGTCCTTCATCCTCGGCGTCGATGTCGCCTCCCCCGACGACTCCATCCCCGCCTCCATCATTTCCCAGGTGAGCTACCTCGTTACGCGCCCGCAATCCACCGAAGTCCCCACCGAAAACGGCATACGCATCCGCGTCGATGTCGACGACTTCGGGCTGCTCGACTTCCAGAAAGCCCGCGCAATCTACAAGCGCGGCTACGACAAAGCCATGGAGATGATGGACTCGATAAAAGGCCGCATACCCACGCGCATGCCCGCACGCGCCCGGCGCATGCGCCGCGAGCTATTCAAGGCCAAAACCCCCGCCGTGGTCTACGACCGCGTGAACGTCTCCGGAGCCACACCCTCGCAGAATAAATTCATCTCCTCCCTCTTCTATCCCGCCCACCACCGCGACACCATCGGCGCCGACCGCGTGCGCAGGGCCTACTACAGTGCCGTCAGCACAGGCCAGATTCAGGACTTCCGCGTCAAATCCTCCTTCAACGACACCACCGACCTCTTCACCCTCGACCTCAAGGCCGCCGTGAAGGCCCCGCTCAAGGCATCCCTCGGCGGATACGTTACCTCGGCCGCCAACAGTTATCTCTACCTCTCCCTCGGATACAGCACCCTGAGCTACAAGAGCATCAGCACCAGCCTGTCAGGCTGGATTGGCCAGAGCTACATGGCCGGAATGTTCCGCGCACGATACAACATCAACGGGCGCCGCGTGCCCTCCGCCTTCGGTTTCGACGCCGTGGCCATGCGCCGCCGCTATCTCGTCAACGACCGCCTCTTCTTCGTCAACGAGCCATCCTTTTCCATCAACCACGAATACTTCGGCAAGCTGTATTGGAGCACCTCGGCCGGACGCATGGGCACACTCGAAATCGGCGCCGGCGGAGGACGTCTGTACAACAGTTTCTATCAGAGCACCGACGCACAGAGCTTCGCCGCCGGACGCGACCACGTGGCCCTCGACCTCGGCAAAGCCTATGCCGCCTACGACGCATACACGCTCGACGACCTGAACTTCCCCACCTCCGGCTACCAATGCCACCTCGGCGTAAGCGGATTTCTCGGTCGCTCCCATTTCACCAACTCCCTCCTCCCCGACGGATTAGACAACAAGACAAGCACGCATCAGGCCTGGGGACAATTCTACGGCAAATACCGCCAGTTCTTCGACCTACATCCCCACTGGGCCCTGGGCCTGCGCGCCGAAGCGCTTCTCTCCACCCGCAAACTCCTCTCTAACTACTACGCCGCCTTGAGCTCCGCGCCAGTCTACAGCCCTACCCCATCGAGCGACAACGCCTTCAACGCCGCCCTGCGCGCCAACAGCTACGTCGCCGTAGGCCTCACACCCGTCTACAAGCTCAACGACAGCTTCTCCATCCGCCTCACCGGCCATCTCTTCGCCCCCCTGCGTCGCATCCTCGACAGCTACGACGGCTTCCACACAGCCCGCTACGGCAAATGGTTCGGCCACTTCACGCCCTTCGTCGAGCTCGACGCCATGTATCGCCTCCCCTTCGCTTCCGTAGGCGCATACGCCAACTACACCGCCGCTCAGGGCCAGAAAGTGAACGTCGGTATATCCTTCGGCATCTATCTGCCCGCGCCCCGCTTCCTCGATTAAATCATAGCCACCTCCATCAACACAGCGCCCCCCGGATCTCAAAGTCCGGAGGGCGCTGAAAATTTCCTATCGCGCAGTGGCTCAAGCCTTCACACGTTCCACGTACGAGCCGTCGCGGGTATCGATGCGCACCTTGTCGCCCGTGTTGCAGAACAGGGGCACGCGCACTTCAGCACCCGTCTCCACCGTAGCCGGCTTCAGCGTGTTCGTGGCCGTATCGCCCTTGATGCCGGGCTCCGTATAAGTGATTTCGAGAACCACCGACGTGGGCATCTCGCAGGTCAGCACCGTCTCCGAAGCTGCCTCAACGTTTGCCTCGCAGACGTCGCCTTCCTTCAGGAATTCAACTCCGGCGATGCTCTCTCCGGGGAGGATGATTTCTTCCCACGTCTCTGTGTGCAGGAAATGATAGCCCATATCGTCCTTGTAGGAGAACTGATAGGGACGGCGTTCGATTCGTACTTCGTTCACCTTCACGCCCGAGTTCCACGTCTTGTCGAGGATGCGGCCCGTGCGGACATTCTTAAGTTTCGTGCGCACGAAAGCCGGACCCTTGCCGGGCTTAACATGCAGGAATTCTACGATAAAGTAGTACTGCCCGTCGATATCGAGGCACATACCGTTTTTGAAATCAGCAGTCGTTGCCATAAATGAAATGGTGGTTTGCTTTTTTTATTTTTGTGATATGAATTATTCAGACTTTGGGCGGCTTCACGCCGTTTAGGCCACAAAGTTACGAAAAAATATTCACCGCAAAGCCCTCAGGATGCAATTTTTTATGTACTTTTGTAGAAAATTCCCTAAACGCTCATGAACGAGGAAGCTCTAAGCAGGATGTATCTTAAGGACACAGCGTTCCGCCACCTTATGCAGCGGCGCATTTTCAATGTCCTTCTCATCGCGTCGCCCTACGATGCCTTCATTATGGAAGAGGACGGCCGCGTCGAAGAGCAGCTCTACAACGAATACGTCTCCCTCAACCTCAGCTCCCCGCCCCGCGTGTCGCGCGTCTCAAACTTCGACGAGGCTATCAAGGCTATGGCCGAAAAGAACTTCGACCTCGTCCTCGTCATGCCCGCAGGAGACATATCCCTCTCAGCCGAGGGTTGCCGCCTAATCAAGCAGGCCCATCCCGACGTCCCCACCGTCCTGCTCACTCCCTTCTCGAAGGAAGTTTCCCGTAGAATCGGACACGAGGACCTCTCAGGGGTCGACTACGTCTTCTCATGGCTCGGAAACATGGATCTCCTCCTGGCCATCATCAAGCTCCTCGAAGACCGCCTCAATCAGCAGGACATCACCGACGTCGGCGTCCAGATGATTATGCTCGTCGAAGACTCCGTCCGCTTCTACTCCTCGATCCTTCCCCACGTCTATAAATTTCTCCTCAAGCAGAGCCGCAACTTCTCCACCGAAGCACTCAACCAGCACGAGCAGATGCTCCGCATGCGCGGGCGCCCGAAAGTAATGCTCGCCCGCACATACGAGGAAGCCATCGACCTCTACAACCGCTACGGCAAAAACATGCTCGGCGTAATCAGCGACGTCTCATTCATGCGCAACGGAGTCAAAGACGCCAAAGCCGGCCTCCGCCTCGCCCGACGCCTCCGGGAATCCGACCCCTCCCTCCCGATCATCATCGAGTCCAGCGAAGAAGTGAACCGCGAGCCCGCCGAAGAGCTCGGGGCCGTTTTCGTCGACAAGAACTCAAAAAAGCTCTCCGTCGACCTCGAAGACGCCATTATGGGCAATTTCGGCTTCGGCGACTTCGTAATCCGCGACCCCCACACCGGCCGCGAGATCATGCGCATCACAAACCTCAAGGACATGCAGAAGCGTGTGTGGGACATCCCCGCCGAATCGCTCCTGTTCCATGCCTCAACCAACGACATCTCCCGCTGGCTATACTCCCGCGCACTCTTCCCTATAGCCGACGTTATCCGCCGACACCGCTTCGGCTCCCTCGAAGAAGTCCCCGCCGCAAGGCAGCTCTTCTTCGACCTCATCGTCAAATACAGGAAGATGAAAAACCGAGGCGTCGTCGCCATTTTCCAGAAAGACCGATTCGACCATTACTCCAACTTCGCCCGCATAGGTCAGGGCAGCCTCGGAGGCAAAGGCCGCGGCCTCGCCTTCATCGACTCAATCATCAAGAAGAACCCAATTTGCGACAACTTCCAGGGCCTCACAATATCCATTCCCCGCACGGTCGTCCTCTGCACCGATCTCTTCGATGAATTCATGGCCACCAACGGCCTCTACCCCCTGGCTCTGAGCACCGACGTTTCCGACGACGAAATCCTCGCCGCATTCCTTCGCGGCACGCTCCCCGAGCGCCTCCGCGAAGACCTCATGGCCCTCTTCGAGGTCCTCGACCGCCCCATGGCCGTCCGCTCCTCGAGCCTGCTCGAAGACTCCCACTACCAGCCCTTCGCAGGAATATACAGCACCTACATGGTGCCCTTCACCTCTGACCGCGAGCTCCGCCTCTCCCTCCTTGAGCAGGCTATCAAAGGCGTGTACGCATCCGTCTTCTACCGCGACTCCAAGGCCTACATGTCGGCCACAAGCAACGTCATCGACCAGGAAAAGATGGCCGTCATTATTCAGGAAGTTATCGGCGCCGACCACGGCGAATACTACTTCCCCTCCTTCTCCGGCGTAGGACGCTCCCTCAACTACTATCCCCTCGGCGATGAAGAGCCCGAAGACGGCGTGGCCGAAGTCGCCGTGGGCCTCGGAAAATACATCGTCGACGGCGGCAGAGGGCTGCGCTTCTCGCCCCTCCACCCCGAGCACGTCCTCCAGACCTCCACGCTCGATGCCGCACTCCGCGACACCCAGACCTCCCTCCTCGCACTCCGCCGCCAGGCAAGCCCCGACACCAACACCCCCACCGTCGACGACGGCTACAACCTCGCCCGCCTCAGCATTCAGCAATTTGCCGGCACCGACGCCCTGAAATGGACCGTCAGCACATACAACGCCCAGGACGGCTACATCAACGACTGCGACTACGGGCGCGGACGACGCATCGTCACCTTCGCCAACATCCTCCGCGACAAAGCCCTGCCCCTGGCCCCGGCCATACACTTCATGCTCTCACAGGGGCAGGCCGCCATGCAGAGGCCCATCGAAATTGAATTCGCCGGCAACGTCCTCCCCAAAGAAACATCCGAGGGCATAAAAGGCAACCTATACTGGCTCCAGATTCGACCCATCATCGACAAAAAACAGCTCGTCGCCGATAAGGTCTTCGACCATCCCGACTCCGAGCTCATCGTCCGCAGCTCCACAGCACTCGGCCACGGAATGGTCGAAGGCGTGTCCACAATCGTATACATCCGCCCGGAGAACTTCAATCCCCTCCGCAACCGCGAGATTCCTCCGCTGCTCGACCGCATAAACCGCGAATTCACTTCCCGCAACGAAGGATATGTCCTCATCGGCATGGGCCGCTGGGGCTCATCCGACCCCTCCCTCGGAATCCCCGTAAAGTGGCCCGAGATTTCCGGTGCACGTCTCATCGTCGAGACCTCCCTTCCGGGCTATCGCATCGAGCCCAGCCAGGGGACTCACTTCTTCCAGAACCTCACGAGCTTCGGCGTCGGATACTTCACCGTCGACCCCTCCGGTGGCATGGGATACATCGACCTCCCCTTCCTCGACAGCATGCCCGCGGAATACGAGGACAACTTCATTCGCATAGTCCGCTTCCCCGCTCCGCTCTCCATTGCAATTAACGGCCGCCAAGGACGCGGACAAATTCTCAAGCCCGGCTTCGCCTGATTGTCAATCTACCTAACATAAAACCTCCTCCCCCCAACCCAATCCCATGAGCTTCCTCAAATCACTCAAAAGCGCTTTCGGCTTCGGCCCCGACCCGACGGTCGACGACGAAGACAAGCTCCTTGCCGACGACAGCTTCTCCGCAAAAGCAGTCCCCGGAGCTGTTGAAGCCGCTAACGCCGAACCGGAGCCCGCTCCCGAGGCGCCCGTGCTCGACCCCCGGGCCGTCCGAGGGATTTTCACATCCGTCGTCAGCGTGTTCAACGAATCGCTCCCGCAATTCGTCAGCGCATCCATCGACACAAAAGCTCAAGAAGAATTCCTTTATAAAACCCTCGACCAATCCCTCAAAGACTACCTCACGCGCCTTGTTCAAGACGCCCGGGTATATGCCGAAGGAGCTGTCCGACACGAAAACCACGAGACCCTCGCCGAGCTCGCACGCCTGCGCCAGGAAAAAGAAAGTCTCGAGCACCAGCGCTCATCCATAAAAGAGCAGCAACTCAGCGCCGACCGCCGCCGCCGCGCCATGGCCGACCGCGTCCAGGACCTCGAGCAGCAGCTCGCTGCCCTCGAAGCCGATCGCGAGCAGTTCGAGCTCGAAAACAAGAGCCTCCTCAACAAAATCAAACTCTCCGAAATCCAGCCCGCCGTGGTCGAAGAGCTCTCCGCCGAAGTCGAGCGCCTCCGCGCTCAGCTCGCGGCCGCAGGGAGCGCGCCCGGAGATGCCGCTGCAACCCCGGCTCCCGATCCCGCAGCCGAAGCTGCCCTCGAATCCGCCAACGAAAAGATCGCAGCCCTCGAAAAAGACCTCGCCGCCCGCGAAGAAGCACCCCGCACGGCCACGGAGATGTATAATTCTCTCCAGCACGAGCTCGTCGAAGAGCGCCGCAAAGCCGCCGACGCTTCGGCCGGAATAGCGGCCGACCTCGATGCCGCAAACGCCGGCATCCGCAATCTCCGCAAAGAACTCGAAGAAAAAGACGCCCAGCTCGACGAAGCCGCCCGCCTCCTCAAAGGGATGGAGCAGCTGAACGCTCAGATGCTACAGGTCGAGACAGCCATTACCAAGCGCGACGAGCGGATAAAGGCCCTCCAACAGAAAAACCGCGACCTCCGCTCGCGCCTCGACAAAGCCGAGAAGCGCCTATCCGGAGCCCTCACCCCCTCCCTACCCTTCGGAGATTCCGGCCTTGCCGACCCGCACGAAGACTACAACTCCGACAACATGATTGCCACAAGCCCAATCCGCCCTGAAGACCTCGACGACGGATTCCGCGAAGTGGACTGGCTCACCGGCACGCCACCGAAAGGCACCATCGTCCGCTCCGAGCTCACCGACGAAGAATTCGGATACCAGGAGCCCCCGAGAAAACCTAAGCCTAAGGACCACGACTCCCAGCTCTCGCTTTTCTGAACATTAGTCCCTCGCAAGGCGACCTATTTTAGCCCACGATTGTTATAGATATTACCATGACGTTACGCCACGCAAGCATATCCCTTACTCTTCTGCTCCTATCCGCTACCGGAGCATCCGCCGCAACTCCCTCGCCTCGCCTCGCCGGCGAGCTCGAGAAGTTTGTGGCCCCGGCTTCGCGCCCCGATACCCCCGCCGAATTCACATACATGCCCGATGGCGCCAACATCGCCTCTCTCTCTCCCGACTGCCGCAAAATCACCCTTTCCTCCATTGCCGACGGCAAGGACACAGGAATTCTTTTCGACGTCGCAAACACACGCGAGGCTCAGATTGCATCAATCGAAGGCTTCCGTCTTAGCCCCGACGCAAGCAGAATCCTCGTCTGGACCGACGCCAAGCCCATATACCGCCGCTCTTCCACGGCCGTATATTACGTCTACGAAGTCCGCTCGCGCATCCTCCGACCCCTCTCCAAGGAAACGGCGCGTCAGCGCGAACCCATCTTTTCCCCCAACTCCCGGATGGTGGCCTTCGTCGACCCCGCCACAAACAATATCCGCGTCGCCAAACTCGACTACGGCTCCGAAGTAGCCGTTACCACCGATGGCGCACTCAACGAAATAATCAACGGCGTCCCCGACTGGACATACGAGGAGGAATTCGCCACCACATGCTCCATGGCCTGGGCCCCGGACAACCTCACACTCGCCTACCTCCGCTACGACGAGCGCGACGTCCCCGCCTACTCCCTCGCCCTCTACGAAGGAGCATGCAATCCCCGCCCGCAGTATGCCCTCTATCCCGGCGAATTCACATACAAATACCCCGTCGCAGGGAAGCCCAACTCCCGCGTCTCCCTCCACTCATACGACATCGAGACGCGCAAGATAAAGGACATAGCCCTCCCTGCCTCGTCAGTCGAATACATCCCCCGCATAGCATACGGCCCCGACGCCGAAACCCTCGTCGTCGCATCCCTCAACCGCGACCAGACCCGCCTCGAAATCTTCCGCGCCAATCCCAAGTCAGCTGTCGTCAAAAGCCTCTACGTCGACGAGGCCCGCGCATGGATTCCCGAAGAAGCATACGCCGCCATGACCTGCGATGCCGACGGATTCACCGTCGGCACCCTCGCCTCCGGATTCTTCAGCTACCGCACCATCAGCTACCAGGGCACGCCACTTGCCGAGACCGCCATCCCCGGCGCCGACGCAACGGCCTTCTACGGCAAGGACGCCAACGGCACGCGATACTTCCAGGCCGCAGCCCCCACCCCCCTCGACCGCGGGGGGGGCGCCGGGGGGGGGTGGAGCTCGGGGGGGGGCGG
>CAMWQB010000016.1 GCA_947176295.1 uncultured Porphyromonadaceae bacterium | reverse complement strand
GTCGCATAGCGCACGGCCTGGGCTATATCCGTTCCCGTGCTCTCGGGCTTGAAGTCGAGAAGCTCGCGGATCAGAAACAGGATGTGCCGCCGGCCTTTCTTGGGGGGAATGAATTTCTCCACCTTATCGGAAAAAAACAGAGCTCCCACCTTGTCGTTGTTCTGAATGGCCGAGAAAGCAATGGTCGCGGCGATTTCAGCTATCATCTGGCGCTTTTCAGGGCCCTCGGCCCCGAAGTTGCGGCTGCCGGACACATCGATAAGAAGCATCACCGTGAGCTCGCGCTCTTCCTCGTAGACTTTTACGTAGGGTTTGTTGTGGCGCGCCGTTACATTCCAGTCGATGTCGCGGATGTCGTCGCCGTATTGATATTCACGCACCTCCGCAAAGCTCATGCCGCGGCCTTTGAAGGCCGAGTGATACTCGCCGGCAAAGATGTTCTGCGAGAGCCCGCGCGTCTTGATTTCAATCTTGCGGACTTTTTTTATGAGGTCGTTGGAATCCACGTATTGTTGTTGTGCTGTAAAATATTATTTCGTTCTTGTTTTTCCTGTCGCAGTCGATGGACATCAGGGCACCTGCACCTTGTCGAGAATGTCGGTGATGATCATGTCCGTGCTCACGTTGTTAGCCTCGGCTTCGTAAGTCAGGCCGATACGGTGGCGCATCACGTCGTGGCACACGGCAATCACATCCTCCGGCACTACGTAGCCCCTCTGGTGGATGAAGGCATAAGCGCGAGCCGCACGGGCAAGCGAGATCGACGCACGCGGCGATGCCCCGAAGCTGATGTAGTGCTCCAGGTCGTTCAGCCCGTATTCCTTCGGCGTGCGCGTGGCGTAGACGATGTCCACGATATAACGCTCGATTTTCTCGTCGAGATAAATCTTGTCCACAATCTTCTGGGCCTCGATTACCTCTTCAGGCTTGATTACAGGCAGGATTTTCTTCTTTTCGTTCGAGATGTTCCGGCGGATGATGGTCATCTCTTCCGACTTCGAAGGATAGCCGATCACAACTTTCATCAGGAAACGGTCTACCTGTGCCTCGGGGAGAGGGTAGGTGCCTTCCTGCTCCACCGGGTTCTGTGTTGCCATCACGAGGAAAGGCTCGTCAAGCGGGAAGGTATTGTCGCCGATCGTTACCTGGCGCTCCTGCATGGCCTCGAGCAAAGAGCTCTGCACCTTGGCCGGAGCGCGGTTGATTTCGTCCGCCAGCACGAAGTTGGCGAAAATCGGACCCTTCTTCACCTGGAAGGTCTCGTTTTTCACGCTGTAGACCATCGTACCTATAACGTCGGCAGGCAGAAGGTCGGGCGTGAACTGGATGCGGCTGTATTTTGCATCGATAAGCTGCGCGAGTGTTTTGATGGCCAGCGTTTTGGCGAGGCCCGGAACGCCTTCCAGAAGCACGTGCCCGTTGGCAAGCATGGCAATCAGGAGGGATTCTACCAGATGTTTCTGACCTACGATGGTCTGATCCATGCCGTGCGTTATCAGCTTGATAAAGTCGCTCTTACCGGCTACGAGGTCGTTGAGTTCGCGAATGTTGACGTTGTCGCTCATATATGGGTTTAAAAATTAGGTTTTCTGAAATGTTTGAATTTTATCATGTGCGGAAAGACCACCTGCGGACCTTTTTATCATTACAAAATTACGTATATAACGCTCAATGTGCTAAAATTGAATGTTAAAATTAACTACTAATTCTTTCACTGCTTAAAACTTTAAGATTTTTTTAAAATTCCACTCCCCGGAATAGTACGTCCTGGAATGAAATTAAGGCAGCATGTCTTGATATATCATGTGCCCGACAGCGAAAACTTGACCCCGGGCCTTTCATAGTAAAAACTGCTTCAATATTTTGAAGCCCGGGTTTCTGTCATTAAAATTATTTTTTGCCACTTCTGCTTGTGGGTTTCAAAAAAAGGCTGTAATTTTGTAGGGATGAAACAAGTGGTTCGACATATCGAGTATCTTCTCCGTTCCGGCGACAACTGTGTCGTTATTCCCGGTGTCGGTGCGCTTTTGGCGCGCCGTGTGTCGGCCCGTTTCGATGCCTCCGCAGGGCGTTTCATTCCCCCCACGGTCTCATATGCCTTCAATGGCGCCATTAAGCAGTCGGATGGAATGCTTGCCGCTTCGGTTGCTCGCAGGCTTGATATCCCCTTTGAGCAGGCCGCACGCACGGTCGAGGATTTTGCATTATCCGTCCGCGCGCAACTCCGCGATGGCGCTGTCGTTTCGCTCGGTCGCGTTGGCTCGCTTATCCGCCGTCCCGCCGGGGCGGTGGAGTTCATGCCCGGAATAAATCAGGCCCTGCCCTCTTCTGCATCATGGCTCGAACCTCTGGCCCTTCGTCCGCTCATTGCCTCTCACTCGGGGGCTTTCGAGGCCGACGAGTATTCCGATGCCGACGACGAGGCTCGCGTCCTTGCATCTGTCGTCAGCAATGCTTGGCGCCGGACGGCTGTTCGCGCCGGCCGCATCGCCGCCTCGGTGGCCATCGTGCTTGCTATGGGCCTTGTCGTGGCCATGCTCTTGGGTCGCACGGCTCCCGCTACTCAGCAGGCCTCCCTTGGTTTTGATTTCACCACCACCACCTCCTCCTCCACATCATCTGCCGGTCGTTCGTCAGCTATAATCACTCGTCCGGGCGAATCCTCGTCTCCTTTGGTGTTGGTTCTCCGCAATTTCGACGATGCCGCCACAGTGGTGGATACTACCAAGGCTGTTCAAACCTGGCCTCGGGAACTAAGCGCTCATTCCCCCTCGGCCGCCTATTTTTTTGTGGTCGCTTCCCTTGCCTCCCGCGAGGAAGCCGAGCGATATGTGAGGAAAAACGGCGGCGACCTCCGCATACTTCCCGTCGATGGCGGCCGCTTCCGCGTCTATGCAGCTTCAGGTCCCACCTCGGGCAGCGTTCGCGAGAAAGCCGGTGCCCTCGGTCTCGACAAGACCTATCCCGAGGCATGGGTTTGCCGCGCTCGCTGATATAAATATTTGAAAAATAATCCGGTATATGGAAACCGTTCACGAACTTTTCCTCCGTCGCCACAGCATCCGCCGATACACCGACGAACTCGTCAGCCCGGAGGATGTGAAGACTATTCTCGAAGCAGGCCTTCTGGCCCCTTCATCGAAGAGCGCTCGCCCCTGGCAATTTATAGTTGTGGAAGACCGCGCCATGCTCGACCGTCTGTCCGAGTGCAAACCCAATTATGCTCAGTCGATTAAGAATGCACCTCTCGCTATCGTAGTATGCTCCGATCCCGCCAAAAGCGATTGTTTTGTCGAGGATGCAGCCGTGGCTGCCACTATGATGCATATTCAGGCAACGGCCCTGGGGCTTGGCTCCTGCTGGGTGGAGGTCCGCCACCGTTATAGCGCTGATGGCGAGCCTGCGGAAATAATGATTCAGGAAGCCCTCGGAATCCCCGCCGACCTCCCCGTGATGTGCATCCTTTCTGTCGGGCATCCCGCCGAGGAGCGCCGTCCCGTCGACCCCTCCAAGCTCCTTTGGGAGAAGGTGCATGTAGGCTCCTTCCGCAACGACGAATAATGAGGATTGCAATAGTAGGTAGCGGAAATGTGGCCACCCATATTTCCCGTGGACTTGCGTCTGCCGGACACGATATTGCGGGTGTCTACAGTCGCACTTCTGCCCACGCCCGTGAGCTCGCTGATGCTCTCGGTGTTCCCGTCTTCCTCTCACCCGAAGAGCTTGCCGCCGCCAAGCCCGACGTCGTATTGTTCAGCGTTGCCGATGCCTGTGTCTCTGAGCTCGTCGGAGCCTTTCCTCCGATGCCCGGCGTCGTTGCCTTGCACACTTCTGGGACACTCCCGCAGGAGGTCCTGTCCCCCATCACATCCGATGTCGGGATTCTCTACCCTTTGCAGACCTTTTCAAAAGCCATGCCTGTGGAGCTCGATAAAGTGCCTTTCTTCGTGGAAGGAACCACGGACCGTACATCGGCCTGCGCGCGGGAGCTTGCAGAATCGCTTTCATCCTCAGTGCATTATGCGAATGCCGCCCATCGCAAGGTGCTCCATATCGCAGGCGTGCTGAGCTGCAACTTTCCCAACTATCTTTGGGAGTGTTGCGAGCGACTTCTCACCGAGGCCGGCTATCCTCTCGAGGTCGTGGAGCCGCTCGTGCGAGCTACCGTCGACAAGGCTTTCGCCATCGGCCCGCACAAGGCTCAGACAGGGCCCGCCCGCCGTGGCGACCGCGAGGTTATAGAAACCCACGAAAAATCACTCCCGGCCCCGCTTTCGGAGATATATCGTTTACTCTCAGCTGAAATTTTCAAGACACATCATGAGCAGAATAGCCTATGACCTCTCTCTGATTCGTGCCGTGGTCTTCGACATCGACGGCGTCCTTTCGCCTGCCGTTGTTCCCTTAGGCGACGATGGTGTTCCACGCCGAATGGCCAATCTTCGCGACGGCTATGCCATGGTCCGTGCAGTGCGCACCGATGCGCTCGATTTGTGCATCATTTCCGGGGCCGATGCACCCGGACTGCGCGGGCGCTTTTCCTTGATTGGCGTAAAGGACATATTTCTGGCTGCAGGAAACAAGCTCGACCTCCTGAAGGCGTGGATGGCCTCACGGAATCTGGCCCCTGAAGAAGTAGCTTACGTCGGCGACGATATTCCCGACCTCCCTTGTCTGCTTCATGTTGGCCTCCCGGTTGCTCCAGCTGATGCCGCGCACGAATGCCGAGAAGCCGCTATCCTGGTTACGAAAGCGGCCGGCGGCTATGGCGTGGCTCGTGAATTGCTCGAAGAAAT
Source organism: uncultured Porphyromonadaceae bacterium (assembly GCA_947176295.1). GTDB lineage: Bacteria > Bacteroidota > Bacteroidia > Bacteroidales > Muribaculaceae > CAG-873. The sequence continues at coordinate 30,563 of CAMWQB010000016.1, read as the reverse complement.
TTTGAAAGTTAAAGGTGTATGGCCCACGACGGGCGATATTGCAAATGGATAAATCTAAATCAATGCCCCTGCCGTTTGGCTTGCGTCCCGTTCTGGCGTCCAACTCCCCCCGTCGGCGCGAACTCCTCGGCATGATGGTGCCCGGCTTTCGCATGGCGGCCGCCCCCGACGTAGATGAAAAATATCCGGCCGACCTTCCTCACCGCGAAGTCCCGGCATATCTCTCACGTCTCAAGGCTGCCGCCTCCGACCATTCGGAACTCGCTGAGAACGAAGTGCTCGTTACGGCCGACACTGTTGTACTCTGCGATGGTCTCATTCTGGGTAAGCCTCACAGCCGTGAGGAAGCTATCGCCATGCTCGAACGCCTTTCGGGTCGTTCACATGAAGTCGTTACGGGTGTCACTCTCAGCAACCGCTCCGGGCGGCTGCACACATTTTCCGAGACTACGAAAGTCCGTTTTGCCGATATTCGTCCAGAGGATATCCGAACCTACGTCGACATCTTCGAGCCCTACGACAAGGCTGGAGCCTATGGTATCCAGGAATGGATAGGCGCCGTGGGAATCCGCGGGGTCGAAGGTTGCTTCTACAATGTGATGGGATTGCCCCTCAGCGCTTTATATCGCGAATTGGCTTCATTCGCCTGATCCGTTTCCCTCCGCTGCAGCGGCATCCTCGATCATTTTCTTGATGCGTGGATTGCCCCAAGTGAGTTTCTTCACCGTCAGGTCCTCATCTGCAATTTCGTTGGCTTTGAGCAGCTTCTGTTCTGCGGCCTCGAAGTTGCTTTTTATTTTGCGCAGGTCGCTGATCTGTTTTTCCAACCCGGCTATACTCTTGTCGATTCCTTCGATGGCCGCCGTGAATTTTGTGTGAGCGTCGCGCACGTTCTTGTTGAATGACGTGCGGAAGCGGTTGATTTTATCCTCGAAACGGGCAAAGTCCATCGATTGCGAGCGTGCATCCTCGAGCTCGCGGATGAGGCTCCGACGTTCGATAAATCCCTTTCGTGCCCCCTCGCTGATCAGCCGCAGCACAGGTAGGAAGAACTGAGGCCTGATTACGAGCATCTTGGGGTAGCGGTAGCTTTTATCCACGATGCCCGCGTTATAGAGCTCGGAATCCTGCTCGAGCATCGATACAAGCACGGCGTATTCGCAGCCCTTCTTGGTCCGGTCCTTGTCGAGCTTCTCGAGGAAGTCGTCATTGCGGTGTTTGCTTGCCGTGGCGTCCATCTCGTTTTTCATCTCGAACATCACCGACACGTATTCCGTCCCGTCGATGAAGTCGCGGAAAATGAAATCGCCCTTCGTGTGCTCCAGAGCCACGTTGTCCTTCAGGAAAATAGCCTCCGGATATAGCCCCATGCTGCGGGCCTGCTCGAAAAGAATGGCGCAATGTTGTTCGAGCGTCTCGCCCACCATCTTTGTCGAAAGCCTCAGTTTGAAGTCCTTGAGCCGGTCTATCTCATCCTGCTTGTCGCGGAGCTGCTGGCGGTGAGCCTCGCAAAGCTGGTTCTCGCGGTTCGTTGCCGCCAGGCGGTCGGCCTTGATTTCGGCTTCGAGCTCCACGATTTTCTGTTCCTTCTGCTGCATCATCGTCCGCCCCGCGTTGCGCTCGTTTATAAGCTCAATTTCGTGCTCGCGTTCGCGCGTCGAAATTTTGGCTTCGAGTTCCGATATGCGGCGCTCCTTCTCCGATAGAATTTCAAATTGCTTGCGGGCCGTCTTGTTCTCGAGGTCCGAGAGCGCGGATTTCTTTTCGGCTTCAAAAGCTTCGATTCTGCCTTGCAGGCGAGTAAGTTCATTCTGCATCCGCGCCATCTCTGCACTCTGTCGCGCAAGCCGTTCTTCAGCCGTCTTCTCTGCCTGAAGTCTCACGGTTTCTTCCTTCGAGAGGAATTGTTCGCGCATCTCGGCCTCGCGCCTATCCAGCTCTTCTTTGAATTCTTTCGAGCGAACCTGTTGTATTATAGCTGCATAAGAGCTTTCGTCCACCTGAAATGTCTTGTGGCAATTGGGGCAGGATATTTCTTTCATGGTCTGTCGTTTGGGATTATTGTTTTTCGGCAAGCGCGCGGGCACAACGGATACCGTCGACAGCCGCGCTCACGATGCCGCCTGCGTATCCGGCGCCTTCTCCGCAGGGATAGAGCCCCTCGATGCTGCGATGGTTGAGGCTTTCGTCATCGCGCGGAATGCGCACGGGAGCCGACGTGCGGGTTTCGTCGCCCACGAGGATAGCTTCGGGCGAGAGAAAGCCGCGGGATTTCCGCCCGAACTCGCGGAATCCGGCCTGTAGCCTGCGGGACACGGGCTCGGGTAGCAGCCGGTCGATGCGTGCTGCAAACACCCCTGGAGGATAGGAGCTGCGGGGCAGGTCCTTCGAGTCGCGGCCGTCCACGAAATCCGTCATCCTCTGCGCGGGAGCCTTCTGGCTTCCGCCCGATGCCTCGAAAAAGCGCTTCTCGATTGCCTCCTGATAGTGCATTATCCGCAGAGGATCATTCCCGGGAACATCCTCGGGCAAAATTTCGACCACCATACCGGAGTTTGCCCAGCGAGTGCCGCGGTTGGCCGGCGACATCCCGTTCACTACCAATTGTCCAGGCCCGCTTGCAGCAGGGATGATATAGCCGCCCGGGCACATGCAGAAGGAGTACACGGCGCGTCCGTCTACTCGCGTCAGCATGGAGTATTCTGCGGCCGGGAGATATTTCCCGCGCCCTTCGTCCGAATGATATTGGATGCGGTCGATGAGTTCCTGAGGATGCTCCAGGCGCACGCCCACGGCTATTCCCTTGGCCTCCAAGTCTACTCCTCGACGCAGGAGCAGATGGTAGACATCCCTTGCGGAGTGTCCCGTGGCAAGTATCACCGGTCCTTCCCAAACTCGTCCCTCGGAGTCGACAACGCCCGTGCATCTGTGCCCGTCAGCCGACAGAACAAGGTCGTCGACACGTGTCCGGAAGTGCACCTCGCCCCCCGCGCGGATGATGGTCTCGCGTATAGCCTTGATCACCTTTGGCAGTCGGTCGGTGCCGATATGCGGATGCGCATCAACGAGAATTTCAGCCTGAGCCCCGTGTGCATGCAGGATGCGGAGCACCTTTTCCGTGGGGCCCCGCTTCTTGCTGCGGGTATAAAGTTTGCCATCGGAGTAAGCCCCGGCGCCCCCTTCGCCGAAACAATAATTCGACTCGGGGTCTACGCGTCCCTCGCGCGAAATTGCAGCCATGTCGAGCCGCCTGGCGTCCACGTCCTTCCCTCGTTCGAGCACAATAGGTTTTATACCTGCTTCTACGAGCTCCAGAGCAGCGAAGAGGCCGGCCGGCCCAGCGCCCACGACAATAGCTTGCGGAGCGTCGTGAACGTCGGGATACTCCGGAACTGCCACCTCGAGAGCGCTTTCGTCCACCTCGTCGATATGGAGCAAAAGGCTGAGATTCACCATCACTTTCCGCTGCCGTGCATCGATGGACCGCCGCACGATATCTACCCGGACGATGCGCTCTTTCGGGAGCGCCGCCGCGCGGGCAGCTTCGGCTTTCAGAAGTTCGGGTGTGGCTGCAATCTTTGGTGTGGTGCGGAGTTCAATCCTCTGTGTCATAGCTTGTAGAATTTATTTGGCGTTCGAGACGAGGGTTCATGTAAAGTATGGTGCCGATAGCGAGCAGTCCGGCCAGCAAGTCGCTCAGGGCCATCGAATACCACACTCCGTATATGCCATACAGGCGTCCGAGAAGCCAGAGCAGAGGCACAAGGAACAGCAACTGGCGCGTGAGCGACAGGAATATCGAGAGCTTCGGCTTGCCGAGGCTTTGGAAGTAGTTCTGAATCACTATCTGCACACCCACCACCGGGAAGCCTATGAAGTAAGCTCGGAAACCTTCGCGGGCAATTTTCACCATCGGCCCGTCGTCGGTGAACATGTGCGAAATCGAATCAGGCAGAAGCTCGCAGCCCACGCATCCGAGCGTCGAGATTGCCGCTCCGATCCAGATGCCACGGCCCAGTGTGCCCTTAACGCGCTTCCAGTTCCCGGCCCCGTAGTTGTAGCCAAGAATTGGCTGCATGCCCTGAGTGATGCCGAATATCACCATTATGAAGAACATCGTCGTCCGGTTGATGATACCATAGGCGCCGATAGCCGTGTTGCCGTCTGCCCCCGCAGCATCGAGTAAGGACTTGTTGATGAACACCACCACAAGGCAGGCGCAGCAGTTCATCAGGAATGGCGACATGCCGATGCCATAGATTCGTTGAAGGAGCCGCGGGCTGAACCATGTGCGATGCCACTGCAGCCTCACGGCGCTTTTCTTCGACAGGAAATGTGCCATTACCCACACGAACGCGCTCAGCTGACCGATGATAGTCGCCGTGGCCGCCCCGCGGATACCCCAACCGAATTTAAAGATGAAGAGTGGGGCGAGCACAACATTCACCACCACCGAAAGAATGGCCGACACCATAGCTTTCGCCGGATAGCCCGTTGCTCGCATGAGGTTGTTGAGGCCTATGAAAACGTAGCTGATAGGCGTGCCCAGCAGAATCACTTGCATGAAGTCTCTGGCGTAAGGCAGAGTTTCTTCCGTTGCACCGAAAAAACACAATATCTCGTCAAGAAAAATAAAACATAGCGAGCCGATAACTGCAGCATGCACAAGACACATCAGCATCACGTTATTCACTGTATCCGTAGCCTTGTCGATATTTTTCTGCCCTAAGAATATCGAGGAGATTGTAGACCCGCCGGCGGAGATCAGCACACAGAAAGCCACAACAAGATTCATCAGCGGGAAGGTGATAGCAAGGCCCGAAATTGCCATTGCTCCGACCCCGCGACCGATAAAGATCGAGTCGACAATATTGTAGAGCGACGTTACGAGCGATGCTATGATCGCCGGAAGACTATACTGCACAAGCAGTTTGCCTATTGGGCGGCTGCCCAGTTCGTTCGGCGACGCGCCTGTGCGCGAGCTTGAAGTTTTGGCTGAGGATGACGACGACGGCATAGTTATATAATGAAAAAACAAAACCACCGGACTTCTCGGTCCGATGGTCTTTCTCTGTGGCGGGGGCAGGACTCGAACCTACGACCTTTGGGTTATGAGCCCAACGAGCTACCACTGCTCCACCCCGCGATGTTTTACGAGTGCAAAGTTAAGGCTATTTTCTCGTATCTCCAAATAAATTTACATAAATTAACTTTATTAACATTAGCACTCCTTCGATTTTCTTTTCTTATTTTTTTTGCGGACCCGAAAATAATTCTTACCTTTGCGCCATCAATTTCGAAGGTATGTTTTCCGGCAGAATATTCAGTGGCGCCATTAGTCGATGCTGCAGTCCGTCAAAAGGAGCTGCAAATCGGTCGGCCGCCTCATCTCGCCTCTCCGCATGCCCCACTATCAGCCTTAACGACCGCCCTGCTGCTCTGCGCTCGGGCGGTCGTCTTCTTTTTATATCTGAATCACATCACTACTCAACTTAATACAATATGTCCAGTTCCTTACGATTCAAAGCAGTAGAAGAGGCTTACGACCGCAAAGCCCAGTCCGTAGACCTTCCTTCCGAGCGTCCTACCGAATATTTCGGCGAACGAGTGTTCAATCGCGCGACAATGTTCCGCTACCTTCCCAAGGACACATACGACGCCCTGCTCGATGCAATCGAAAATAAGAGACCAATCTCGCGAAGCCTGGCCGATTCGGTGGCAGAGGGTATGAAGCGTTGGGCCACCGACAATGGCGCACGCCACTACACCCACTGGTTCCACCCCCTCACCGACGGCACCGCCGAGAAGCACGATGCATTCATCGAACACGATGGCAAAGGCTCCGTCATGGAGACCTTCTCCGGAAAGCTTCTTGTTCAGCAGGAACCCGACGCTTCATCTTTCCCCAACGGCGGCATCCGCAATACCTTCGAGGCTCGCGGATATTCAGCCTGGGACATCTCCTCGCCCGCATTCATCCTCGGCGAGACCCTTTGTATCCCCACGATTTTCATCTCCTATACAGGCGAAAGCCTCGACTACAAGACCCCTCTGCTTCGCGCCCTCAACGCCGTCGACATCGCCGGCGCAAAAGTAGCACGCCTTTTCGACCCCGAGGTGAAGCACGTCAAGAGTTATCTCGGCTGGGAGCAGGAATATTTCCTCGTGGATGAATCGCTCTACAGCGCCCGCCCCGACCTCGTGATGACCGGTCGCACGCTCATGGGCCACGAAAGCCCAAAGAATCAGCAGCTCGAAGACCACTACTTCGGCTCGATTCCTTCCCGCGTGGAGGCATTCATGCTCGACCTCGAAATTGAATGTCATCGCCTCGGCATCCCCGCAAAGACCCGCCACAACGAGGTTGCGCCCAATCAGTTCGAGCTCGCTCCCGTATTTGAGGAGACGAATCTTGCCAACGACCACAATCTCCTGCTCATGACCCTCATGGCCGAGGTTGCACGCCGCCATAATTTCCGTGTCCTCCTGCACGAGAAACCGTTTGCCGGCGTCAACGGCTCGGGCAAGCACAACAACTGGAGCCTCGGCACCGACCGCGGAAAGCTCCTTTTCGCACCTGGAAAGACCCCAGAGGATAACCTCCAGTTCATCACCTTCGTGGCCAATGTCATGGCTGCCGTCCATAAGCACAACGGCCTCCTCAAGGCTTCGATTATGAGCGCCACCAACGCTCATCGCCTCGGAGCTAACGAGGCCCCCCCGGCAATTATCTCAATATTCACGGGCAGCCGCCTTTCAGACGTCCTAGAGAAGATCGAAAACTCCACCATGGCCGACCTCATGGGCCTCTCCGGGAAGGAAGAATACTCCCTCGGCCTGGCTCAGATACCCGATCTTATGATCGACAATACCGACCGCAACCGCACGTCGCCCTTTGCCTTCACCGGCAACCGCTTCGAGTTCCGTGCGGTAGGCTCGAGCGCAAACTGTGCCTCGGCCATGATTGCCCTCAACGCTGCCGTTGCCGACCAGCTCGACACATTCCATTCCCGCGTACAGGAGCGTCTCGGCCGCGGCGAAAAGCTCACGGAAGCCATCCTGGCAGAGGTCCGCACACTCCTCAAGGATTCCAAGGCAATCCACTTCGATGGCAACGGCTACTCTGAGGAGTGGCAGAAGGAAGCCGTAGGTCGAGGCCTCGACTGCGAGACCTGCCCTCCCAAGATTTTCGACGCATATCTCCGTCCCGAATCCGTCGAGATGTTCGAGCGCACCGGTGTATTCTCCAAAGTCGAGCTCGAGGCCCGCAACGAGGTGAAGTGGGAAATGTACACCAAGAAGATCCAGATCGAAGCCCGCGTGCTCGGCGACCTCGCAATGAATCATATCATCCCCGTGGCCACCCGCTATCAGTCGATGCTCGTCGACAATGTTGTGAAGCTCAAAACCCTCTTCTCCGGACAGAAAGGTGCGGAAATCGTAAGCCACGACCTCGACATGATCGAAAAAATCTCGCGCCACATGTTTGGCATCAACTCAAAAGTCGAAGAAATGGTAGCCGCCCGCAAAAAGGCCAATGCCATCGAAGACGAGCGCGAGAAAGCCCTGGCATACTATAACGAGGTGCTCCCTCCCATGGAAGCAATCCGCTACCACATCGACAAGCTCGAGCTTATGGTCGACAACGAAATGTGGCCCCTCCCCAAGTATCGCGAACTGCTCTTCATCCGATAACTCCTCCCGAATGGAACAACTCAAGCACGAGTGCGGCGTTGCCCTCATACGCCTCCTCAAGCCTCTGGAATATTATAAGCGCAAGTACGGCTCGTACACATACGCCCTCGACCGCCTATATCTCCTCATGGAGAAGCAGCACAACCGCGGCCAGGAGGCGGCGGGCGTGGGTGTCGTAAAGCTTAACGCTGTTCCCGGACACGAGTACGTATTCCGCGAACGTGCCCTCGGCACAGGTGCAATAGACGAGATTTTCCAAAACATCGGACGCGAGTTGCCTTCCGACCTCAACAGCCTCAGCCCCGAAGAAGCCGATACCCTCGCCCCATTCATCGGAGAAATCTACATGGGCCACCTCCGTTACAGCACTACCGGCCGAAGCGGGATAGAATATACCCATCCCTTCCTCCGCCGCAACAACTGGCGCTCGAGGGCTATGATGTTGTGCGGAAATTTCAACATGACTAACGTCGGAGAGATTTTCGAACACATTGTCTCTTCCGGTCAGCACCCGCGGCTTTACGGCGACACGGTTCTGCTCCTCGAGCAGATCGGAAACGCACTCGACAAGGAGAACCATCGTGTCTACCGCAAGTACAGAAATGTGGTGCGCGATCCCGAGCTCTCCCGCGCCATCGAGCGCGAGCTCAGCGTCGAGGTCGTCCTCAAAGAGGTTTCCCCACTCTGGGATGGCGGCTTCGTGATTGTCGGTGCAACGGGTTCCGGCGATACTTTCGCCTTGCGCGATGCCAACGGCATCCGTCCCGCATTCTACTATTGCAACGACGAAATTGCCGTGCTCACTTCCGAGCGCCCCGTCATCCGCACGGTGTTCAATGTCCGCGCCGATGAGGTCAAGGAGCTCGAGCCCGGCTGCGCCCTTATCATCACCCAGAGCGGTCGCGTCGACATCCGCAGGATTCTCCCCGAAGCCCCCAACCGCCGTTGTTCCTTCGAGCGAATATATTTCTCCCGGGGCAGCGACGAGGATATATACCGCGAGCGCAAAGCCCTCGGAGCCAACATTGTGCCACGGCTTTTGGAGATGCTCGACAATAATCTGCACGACACTGTCTTCTCCTTCATCCCCAACACGGCCGAAGTGGCTTTCATCGGAATGGTGCAGGAACTCGAGAAAATCAACGATGCACACAAGCTCGAGGAAGTCTCGGCCCTGAACGAGCACGGAAAGCTCACCCCGCCGGAGCTTGCAGATATCCTCAGCCGGAAAGTCCGGGTCGAAAAAATTGCGATCAAGGATATAAAGCTCCGCACATTCATTGCCGAGGGCACCTCTCGCAACGACCTGGCCGCACATGTCTACGACGTAACATATGGCTCCGTGCGTCCCGAGCAGGATACGATAGTCGTCATCGACGACTCCATCGTCCGTGGCACAACCCTCAAGCAGAGCATCCTCCGCATTCTCGACCGCCTCGAGCCCAAGCGAATCATCGTTGTCAGCTCCTCTCCGCAGGTCCGCTACCCCGACTACTACGGAATCGACATGCCGCGTCTCGAAGAACTCATTGCCTTCCGCGCGGCTATCCGCCTGCTCATGGAGCAGGGTAGGGTGTCGCTCATTCACGACACATACGAGAAGTGCCGCCGCGCCGTCCTCATCGATGCTCCCGAGGCTCGGATAAACCACGTCAAGGATATCTACGCACCCTTCACCGACGAGGAAATTTCCGCCTCAATCTGCACGATGCTCACCCCCGAAAGGCTCACCGCAAAGGCCGACATCCTGTATCAGACACTCGACGGCCTGCACAGGGCTGTCCCCGGCTGTCCCGGCGACTGGTATTTCTCCGGCGATTATCCCACCCCCGGCGGTACGAGGCTCGTCAATCAGGCCTTCGTCGACTACTACGAGCGCACATTCGGCGCACGCGTCCAGTCCTTCCCCTACTGACCGCTCCTGACGTCGCAGGAAAATATACATAGAGGCCTCGGGAAACATTCCGGAGGCCCCTTGCGTTTATAAAACATACAACACTTTTAAGCATTTATTCTTTCATCAGGACCTGAGTATGTTTAAAGAACTCATCATTGCAGGATGCGGAGGATTCGTCGGAACCGCCGGTCGGTATCTCCTCACCAAATGGTCGTCAACCGTGTGGCACGGTACCTTTCCGATGGGAACATTCCTCGTAAACATCATCGGTTGTTTTCTCTTCGGCGTTTTCTTCGGCTTTCTCGAGCATTCCAAGGTCATAACTCCGGGGCAGAACGTCTTGCTTCTCACCGGATTCTGTGGCGGTTTCACCACCTTTTCCACATTTGCCAACGACATGTGGGTCCTGAGCTCCAAAGGCGAGTGGGCCACCTTCGCCCTTTATCTGGCCTTGTCCATAATTCTCGGCCTCGTCTGCGTTTGGGGTGGCCGGGCTCTTTTCCGATAATCCGACAAGATTCAACTTCATCTTAATCAAAACACAATATGAAAACATCTTTCCACATCGTTGCGGCCGCTGCCGCTCTCTCAGTCGGCTTGCCGGCTGTTGCCCGCTCAGGTGGCTTGTCCTCCAACTCGCAGACAGATGTCGCTGCCGTCGACACAACCGCTCTCTATCCCGAGGAGGCCCAGAGACGCGAGATCATTAAGAATTCGAAAGTTATTATCATGAACGGCGACGATGGTTCCCGTCCGGGCCGCGACTCTGTGGAATCTCTCCTTGCGAAGTTCTACTTCGATCAGTTCCGCAACTCGCAGGACCCTGAAACGCCTTATTTCACGTTCATGAGCAAAGACGCCAACCTCGCGATGGGTATTGGCGGCGTTCTCAACGTCAGCGGGTGGTTCGATTGGAACGGCACAATCCCCGGAGCCGATTTCAATACATATCTCATGACCCCCAAGTCGCCTGAAGCCATGCGTGCCCTCAGCGCTTCGGCCGCAGGCTCGGCCATTTTCTTCAATATCATGGGGCGCCACACTCCGATAGGCGACTACCGCGCATACATCGAGGGAGGCTTCGACGGCTACCAGAATCATGGCTTCAAGCTCAAGAAAGCCTGGTTTCAGATAGGCGATTTCACTGCCGGTCTCGCCAAGACTACGTTCTCCGATCCTGCTGCCCAGCCCGATGTCCTCGACCCCTCCGGCGGCGATGGAAAGATCGACAAGTCGAATGTCCTCGTCCGCTATCTCCACACGTGGAAGGACCGCTGGACCTTTGCAGGCTCTGTCGAGTTCCCGTCTTCGCAGCCTCAGGAGCAGGATGGCCTCACTAAGAAAGTCAAGGATTACGTCCCCGACTTCGCCGCCCTCGGCCAGTATCAGTGGAATCGAGGCATGAGCCATGTCCGCATTGCAGGTGTGATCCGCTCGATGGCCTACCGCGATATTCCCGCTGAGCGAAACCGCCACGTCCTTGGTTGGGGCGTTCAGCTTTCGAGCGTTGTCCGCGCCTCCCGCAATGTTTCCGTCTTTGCGCTCGGGTCCGTCGGGAAGGGCATTGCTTCCTACACCGGAGGCCTCTCAAACGGCAATCTGGATCTCCTCGGCACTCCCGATAAACCCGGCGAAATGTATGCTCCCACCACAGTAAGCGTTACCGCCGGCGCTAAGGCATGGATCACTCCCAAACTCAGCAGCAACCTCGCCCTGGCAACATTGCGCCACTTCCCGAAAGGACATCTCCACGACGACACGTACAAGTACGGCCAGTATCTTGCCCTGAACCTCGTCTATAGCTTCACTCCGCGCATCCAGCTCGGTGTGGAATACCTTGCCGGCAAGCGTGTCGACTTCGACGGCTCCCACGCCAACGTCAACCGTGCCCTCGCAAACTTCACATTCTCCTTCTGATGCATATTGGGAATGTACCTGGCCAAGGCTGTGTTTGTAACGAAAAAATAGCTATATTTGCAACGTAATTCTTAAACTGACATGAAAACCATAAAGAACGAAGAATTTGGTGGCGAACGCCCGCTTTTCGGCAGCCATGATCTGCGGCTCGAAGACTGTACTATCCATGCAGGCGAGAGCGCACTTAAAAATTGCTCCCACATCGAAGCTGTCCGCTGTAGCTTCGAAGGAAAGTATCCTTTCTGGCATGTCGACGGCTTCAGCATAGCCGATTGCCTTTTCACTGAAGGTGCCCGCGCCGCCCTCTGGTATAGCCGCAACTGCTCGATGGTAAACACCATTGTCGAAGCCCCGAAAATGTTCCGTGAACTCAAAGGCATAAAGCTCCGCAACGTTCGCATCCCCGATGCTCAGGAGACCCTCTGGCATTGCTCCGATGTGGATATCGAAGACGTCGAGGTCGACCACGCCGACTATCTCTTCATGCACACCGACAACATACGCATCCGCTCGTGGCGCCAGCAGGGAAATTATTCTTTCCAGTACTGTCGCAATGTAGAAATTTCCGAGGCCGATATCCATTCCAAGGATGCCTTCTGGAACACGAAGGACGTTACCGTCCGCGATTCCCGCCTCGACGGCGAATATCTCGGCTGGTATTCCGAGAACCTTCATCTCATCAATTGCCACATTTCCGGCACTCAGCCCCTCTGCTATTGCAAGGGCCTCGTGCTTGAAAACTGCACCTTCGGCGACGACGCCGACCTCGCCTTCGAAGAGAGCGACGTCCGGGCCGATGTCCGCGGACACGTCGTAAGCATAAAGAATCCCACCACAGGGCGCATCACCGTCGATTCCGTCGGCGACATTATTCTGGACGAATTCCGCAAGGCTCCGGCCGACTGCGAGATAATTGTGCGTGATGGCAAAAATTGATTTCGACATTGCCGCCCCGCGCCGCCGTGGGTCCGGGTCCTACAAGTGGGATTCCCAGGCCCCCGGCGGCGTTGATCGCGCAGACATTATCCCTCTGTGGGTGGCCGACATGGATTTCTATACCGCCCCGTGCATCATCGAAGCCCTCCGTCGGAGGGTCGACCACGGCGTTTTCGGCTATACCCTTGTTCCGGATAGCTACTACCAGGCCCTGTCCGGCTGGTTCAGCCGACGCCATGGCTACACGATCCGTCGCGAAAGCGTAATCTATGTTCCCGGCGTTGTCCCGGCTATATCGGCAATCATAAAAGCCCTCACCCATCCCGGCGACGGGGTCATAGTTCAGACGCCGGTCTACAACTGTTTCTTCTCGTCGATCCGTAACAACGGCTGCTCGATAGTCCGCAATCCGCTCGTGCGCAAGGAATTGCCCGACGGAAGCTTCACTTTCGTCATGGACTTCGCCTCGCTCGAACGGCTCGCCCACGACCCTGCAAACCGGATTCTCCTTCTTTGCAATCCTCACAATCCTGTAGGTCGCGCATGGACACGCACCGAGCTTGAGGAAGTTGCGCGCATCTGTAGACGCCACGGTGTTACGGTCGTCAGCGACGAGATTCATTGCGACCTAACCCTCCCCGGCCACGAATTTGTGAGCTACGGATCACTTGCCTCGGAATACACATCGGAGGCTATCATATGCAATTCTCCCTCAAAGGCTTTCAACACCGCAGGACTTCAGATTGCCAACATCGTCTGCGGCAATGAATCCCTCCGCACGCTCGTCGACAGGGCTGTCAACGACAACGAGGTCTGCGACGTGAATCCTTTCGGCGTGGCAGGCCTCATAGCAGCATACACCGAAGGCGAGGAGTGGCTAACTCAGCTTGTCGCCTATCTCAACGCCAACTGGCAGTGGCTCAGTTCTTATCTGCGTCGCGAGCTGCCCTTCCTGCCCTTTGCAGCCCTCGAGGCTACATATCTTGCTTGGGTAGATGTAAGTTCGCTGGGCATCCCCTCCGAGGAGCTCGAGAACTTGCTCGTAAAGGAGTGCGGTGTGTGGCTCAACGCAGGCGAAATGTATGGCGACGACGGATATATGCGCATCAATTTCGCTTGTCCGCGTGCCCGACTTGTCGAAGCTATGGAGCGCCTTACACCCGTTTTGAAGAGGCTGCATGGCTGTTGACATATCTTACATACGCGAGGGCAGGCCCCTCTCTCTCGGACAGCAGATGGTGCTCACGGCCCGCCTCGCTGTCCCTGCTATTATAGCCCAGCTCTCCACCATTCTCATGCAATATATCGACGCATCGATGGTGGGACGCCTCGGAGCCGACCAATCTGCCTCCGTCGGACTTATGAACAGCAGCCTCTGGATGTTCTGGGGCGTTTGCTCCATGGTCACCATGGGCTTCTCGGTCCAGGTTGCCCATCGCCTCGGAGCAAAGGACGAGACCGGCGCTCGCAATGTCCTCCGCCAGGGCATCACTTCCTGCATGTCCTTCGGCCTTTTAATGGCTCTGCTTGGTCTTGCCATTGCCCCATGGCTTCCCGGCTGGCTCGGCGGTGGCGAAGACATCCGCCGCAACGCCACCATATATTTCATGGTCTTCGTAGGAGCCATGCCCATCCTCACACTCAACTATTTGGCTGGTGGTATGCTCCGTTGCGCAGGAAATATGAAGGTCCCGGGACTCCTGAATGCACTCATGTGCGTTCTCGACGTGATTTTCAATTTCTTCCTGATATTTCCCACGCGCGAGCTCTCTGTCCTTGGTGTGGATTTCACATGTCCCGGCGCAGGTCTGGGCGTTCTTGGGGCAGCCCTGGGGACGGTCTCGGCCGAGTGTATCATTGCTGCCACCATGGCCTGGTATCTCTTCAAGCGCCAGCCCGATCTCCGGCTCACGGGGCGAGACGAGAAAGTCCGTTTCAAGCCCGAAAAGGAAGTATTGCGCAAGGCTGCGAAAATATCCGTGCCCATGACCCTCGAGCATGTCATATTCTGCGGCGCCCAGATCACTATCACCATCATTGTTGCCCCGCTCGGAGTTGTTGCCATCGCAGCCAACGCCTTCGCCGTTACCGCCGAAAGCCTTTGCTACATGCCCGGCTTCGGCATCGGCGACGCTGCCACTACTCTTGCAGGGCAGAGCTACGGAGCTGGTCGATACGGCCTCGTCCGACGATTCACATATCTCACCGTCGGTCTCGGCATGGCCGTCATGACTGTCATGGCCGTCGTGATGTATCTCTGTGCCCCGCTCATGATGGGCATCATGTCGCCCGTGGATTCCATCGTCGGCCTCGGCACGGAGGTCCTCCGTATCGAGGCATGGGCCGAACCTATGTACGCTGCCTCCATCGTGGCATACGGCGCTATGGTCGGCGTCGGCGACACGACCCTTCCGGCCATCATGAATTTCGGTAGCATCTGGCTCGTGCGCATTCCTCTCGCCGCATTGATGGCCCCCTCCATGGGACTTCGCGGCGTGTGGATAGCCATGTGCATTGAGCTTTCCTTCCGAGGTCTGATATTTCTCTGGCGCATGTTCGGCCGGAGCTGGCTCAAACCCGACAGAAAACCCTCCCCGGAAGCCATGGAGGCCCTTCAGGACGCGGCAGACGATGTTTAGTTCTTAGTAATGAAGAAGATATTCATAGTGGCGGCCATGACAGCCGCTTTGTGGGCATGCTCCGCCTCGCCCGTTGAGAATGTTATTGAGTGGCAGACGCTTGGAAATGAATCCGACAGCACGGGAAACTTCTACGTCCAGCGCTTCAAAGTTGTTGCCGGCGAGCCCTTCGAGCGCCTGGCCTTCTGTCAGTTCAAGCGCGAGATGCAAGTCGTCGACTCCCGCGATACCATTATCGAGCTTCTACCGGGATATTTCGCCATCGCTTCGCCTCGTTTCGCTCAGGCATCCCCGGGCGATACCATCGTCGTGGACCTGCGCACCCGCGGCGCCATGCTCCATGCATCATACGCCCCCGATGGCATGCACCTCGTCATCGGAGGCAAGCCCGTAGAAGCCCGGAATGTCGTGCATCCCATCACGGAGTACCCCTCTCAATGGCGTCCGGCCGGTGAAGGAGCCAAGGACGGCATGATTTACGGCCCCGAAGCATATGACATCAACGATAGCCTGCGTTCGGCCGAGCGCCCCGGGCCTTATGCCGCCATTCCCACTCCCAAGAGCGTAAGGCTCACCGGTGCCATAGTCGATGCGCCCCGCGCCTTTTCCTTCCACACCATCGAAGATGCTCGCCTCGATTATTACAAAGCCCTTGTGAGGGAGGATTCGGTGGTAGTATATACCAACTCCCGCCGGCCGGCCATCGTGCGTGCTGTGCTTGAGCGACGCATCGCCGAAACCGCCGACGCCCGTGGAAAAGTGCCAGAGGCGGTTATTGAAGATTGGGCCGACCTACCTTATCGAGGCCTTATGATCGACGTTGCCCGCAACTTCACGGGCATAAAAGAGATGCGCAAGATTATCGCTCTGATGTCGCGCTACGGCCTCAACGTGCTCCACTTCCATCTGGGCGACGACGAGGGCTGGCGCCTCGAGCTACCTGCCTTGCCCGAGCTCACAGCCATTGGCTCGCGCCGCGGCTATGCTACCTCCGACGAAGTCCCATTCCTCAAGCAGATCTATAGCGGAAATGGAAAGCCCGACGCATCCACTCCGGCAAATGGCTTTTACACTGCCGACGAATTCACCGACCTGCTGCGATACGCCGACAGTCTCGGCGTTGCCGTGATTCCCGAATTCGACAGTCCCGGACACAGCCGTGCCGCCATTATGTCCATGGAGCACCGATTCCGCACCACGGGCGACGCTTCGCTGCGCCTCATCGAGCCCGGCGACACATCAAATTTCACCTCTGCCCAGGCCTTTCACGACAATGTCATGAATCCGGCACTCGAAGGGCCTTATAAGTTCTGGGGTATAGTCCTCGGCGAACTTAAGGCCCTCTATGCCCGAGCCGGGGTCGAGCTGCCTGCTGTCCATATCGGTGGCGACGAGGTGGCACGAGGAGCATGGAACGGTAGTCCGGCCGCTCGGCGACTTATGGCGGAGAGTGGCATGACCGATCAAAAGCAGCTCCACGCTCATTTCGTGGAGCGGGTGGCCGCTCTTGCCGCCGAACGAGGCCTCAAGATTGCGGGTTGGCAGGAGATAGCCCTCGACCACTCGCAGGAGTATAATCAACATGTTCTTCCCGTGATGGCCGCCGTGAATTGCTGGACCAACGCGGGCGACAAGGGTAGTCGCATAGCCGCAGCTGGCTATCCTCTGATACTTAGTAATGTGGACTATCTATATTTCGACCAGACTCCCTCGAGCCATCCCGAAGAACCGGGCTTGGTGTGGGGCGGTCTCGTCGACGAATTCCGTCCCTTCCACGCAACCATCGACCGCCTATGCCCCGGCAATGAGGACGTGCAGAAGCACGTGGCCGGTATCTCGGCCCATCTCTTTGCCGAGACCATCCGCAGCGACGCCATGGTCGAGCGCTATCTCTTTCCGCGTCTCCTCGGCTTGGCCGAGCGCGCCCACAATGTGCGCCCCACCATCTCCGACAGCGCATATTTCGGCGCTATAACCGCCGAAATGGACCGGTGGGCCACGGAAGATGTTAACTTCAACCTCCGTCAGCCCGGCATCCGCCTAGGCGCCGAAGGCAAAATCGAGATGAACGAGGCCTACGGTGGTCGAGGCGAGATACGCTACACTCTTGATGGCACCGACCCCACGTCCGACAGCCCGCTCTACACGGCTCCCGTCTCCGCGGCAGGAGCACGCGAAGTGCGTGCACGCCTCTTCTACGGCCCTGCTCGCAGCGTCGTCTCAATACTCTACCTCTGACCCGATTTTTTACACCAGCCCCTTGCCTGCTGCAAAAGCGTCGCCCACCTTCTTCCCTAAGGCGAGATATGCGTTCCCCACTGGGTCGAAGGAGATGAGTTCCATCTTTTCAACATCCGGCTTGCCGTCGGCCGTAAGATAATTCTCGTCCACGACAATATTCACGATGTCGGCGATAAGATAGAAGCCCGTAGCGCTTTCGTCGAGAATGCGTTTCATCCTGCATTCAAGCGTCATGGGGAAGCAATCGAAAACAGGAGCGTTAGTCTCCCGGCCGCGTTCGGAATTCCAGCCCGTAGCCACAAGCTTGTCCGGGTGCTTCCGGCCGCTCACGAGGCCCACGTAATCTGCCGCGGCCATAGTCTTTTGCGTGGCGAACGCTACGGTGAATTCTCCCGTGCGCTTGATATTGTCGCTCGTTGCATGCGACCCCAGCGAAATCATTATCTGGTGAGCATCCCACTGGCCGCCCCAGGCGGCATTCATGGCATTCGCAGTTCCGTCGGCATTGTACGTGCCCAGAATCAGCACGGGCTGGGGCAGAACCCAGGGGTGAGGAGCAAAGTTTTTCATGTAGGTAAGGTTAGTATGTTAGTATGTTAGTATGTTAGTTCTCGAGATACCATTTATAGAGACGCCGGATGCCGTCGGAAAGTTCAACCTTGTGGCGCCATCCCAGTTTATGCAGACGGCTCACGTCGCATAGCTTTCTCATCGTGCCGTCAGGCTTGCTCGGGTCCCACTCGATTCGGCCCTCATAGCCCGTGGCCTTTCGTATTTCTTCAGCAAGGGCGGCTATGGTGGTTTCTATACCCGTGCCCACGTTCACATGGCAATTGCGCACGGGCTCGCCCTTCTTGCGGCATTCCTCGGCCAGGTCTTCGAAACTTACGTTCAGAAGCACATGCACCGAAGCATCCGCCATATCCTCGCTCCATAAAAATTCACGGAGCGGCGTTCCCGACCCCCACAGATGCAGGGCCTCGCCCGTGATACCGCGTGTAGCAAGGGCTGCCGAGATCGTTTCAAGGCTGTCCTTTTCCGCATTGATTCCGGCCACAGGGCGCTTACGCAAGTCGGCACGCAGATCATCCTCGCGTCCTTCCCGCAGGAGGCGAGCAAGATGCATCTTGCGTATCATCGCCGGAAGCACGTGCGAATTGTCGAGATGGAAATTGTCGTTTGGCCCGTAAAGGTTCGTCGGCATCACAGCCACGTAGTCCGTGCCGTGCTGCAGATTTATGGCCTCGCACATCTTCATTCCCGCGATTTTAGCTATCGCGTAAGGCTCGTTCGTATATTCCAGCGGCGAAGTCAGCAGAGCATCCTCCTTGATAGGCTGCGGAGCCTCGCGCGGGTAGATGCACGTACTCCCCAGAAAGAGCAGGCGACGCACCCCGTGGCGCAGCGCGCTCCCTATCACATTCTGCTGTATGCCGAGATTCTCAAGAATGAAGTCCGCACGATAGGTCGAGTTGGCCATTATCCCGCCGACATGAGCGGCCGCAAGCACCACGGCCTCCGGCTTCTCCTCTTCGAAAAACCGCTCCACAGCCTCTGCATCCAGAAGATCGAGTTCCGCATGGGTGCGTCCCACCACATTCGTGTAGCCGCGGCTGCGGAGATTAGCCATTATCGCCGAACCCACAAGCCCGCGATGGCCCGCAACATATATTTTTGCGTTTTTGTCGAGCATGTCTGTCTTCATTCTGCGCTTATGAGTTTCATATCTGCTTCGGTCATAATTCGCACAAGTTCCTCAAAGGTCGTCTTCCGAGGATTCCAGCCCAACTTTTCGCGGGCCTTGGACGGATTGCCGAGAAGCTGTTCCACCTCCGCAGGCCGGAAGAATCGAGGGTCAACCTCCACAATCACACGGCCCGTAGCCGCGTCTATACCTTTCTCGTCGAGACCTTCGCCCTCCCAGCGCAGCTCTATGCCCGAATGATGGAAGGCAAGCGTGGCGAATTCGCGCACGGTGTGATATTCCCCCGTAGCGATTACGAAGTCATCCGGCTCATCTTGTTGCAGGATCAGCCACATACATTCCACATAGTCTGCCGCATAGCCCCAGTCGCGCAATGCGTTCAGGTTGCCAAGATAGAGCTTGTCCTGCGTTCCGTGGGCTATCCGGGCTGCTGCCAGCGTGATTTTTCGTGTTACGAAGTTCTCGCCGCGCCGCTCGCTCTCGTGGTTGAAAAGAATGCCGTTGGCCGTAAACATCCCGTAGCTCTCCCTGTAGTTTTTCATTATCCAGTAGGCATAGAGCTTGGCCACGGCGTAGGGCGACCGCGGATGGAAGGGCGTCGTTTCGCTCTGAGGCACCTCCTCGACCTTGCCGAAAAGCTCCGAGGTCGATGCCTGATATATGCGGCAGCGCTTCTCGAAGCCAAGGATGCGCACGGCTTCCAGTAGCCGCAGCGCCCCCGTCGCATCAGTGTCGGCCGTGTACTCAGGCACGTCGAACGACACCTTCACGTGGCTCTGAGCCGCCAGGTTGTATATTTCATCCGGCTTCACATCAGCGATAATCCTTATCAGCGACGACGAGTCGGTCATGTCCCCGTAGTGGAGCGTGAGCAGGCGCTTGTTGTGCATGTCGCGCACCCATTCGTCAAGATACAGGTGCTCGATGCGTCCCGTATTGAAGGAGGAGCTCCGGCGGATTATGCCATGCACCTCATAGCCCTTGTTCAGTAGAAATTCGGCTAAGAATGAGCCGTCCTGGCCCGTTATGCCTGTGATCAGTGCAGTTTTCAAGGAGGAGTACTGTCGTTAAATTGTTTGTGGAAAGGCATCCGATAGTCGGAACACCACCATATCGGGCCTGTATTCCGGGGCTGCCTCGCCTATCATTTGCGGAAATATATTTTTCTTTTCAGGGTCGGCGAGCATCACCGTCTGCCAGCCGCGCATCCTGGCGTTCCGGAAGTCCTTCGCCATATTGTCGCCCACATAGATTCTGCGTCTTGCCTCGGGAAAGCGCTCCTCACCCATGCGGAAGGGCAGGGGAGTATTCTTGCTCCCCCCGGTTTCGCCGCTTATAAACACGGAGTCCGGCTCGAAGAATCGCCCGAGGCCCAGGGCTTCGAATTTCATTCGCTGTCCCGCCGGCCGCCCGTCCGTTATCAAGGCAAGATGCATGCCTGCGTCCTTAAGTCTTTGGAGCAGAGCTTCCGCGTCAGGATCGAGGCTTATTTCGGGGCGGTGCGCGCGATAGACCTGCACGATTTCTTCCATGAGGATGCCATGGGGCTCAAGCACTCTGTAAAGAGCATCGAAGGCTTCCGGCCCCACAGGGCCGTAGCCTTCCATAGCTCCGGTGAGCTGCGTTTCGGGGAGGCCGGTTTTCTCTGAGAAATACCTCGCCACAGCACGTCGCCCCGAGAACACATACTCGCGTTCCTTGTAGAGCGTATCGTCCATGTCGAAGGCTATCAGCATGGCCTCCCCTTTCGTGTTCATTTGCAGCAGGCTTTGATTTCGCGGCACACCCGCAGGATATCCTCGTCCGTGAGCGACGAACCGCTCGGCAGGCACAGGCCGCCCTCGAAGAGCCGGCGTCCCACTTCTTCCTTCCCGTAATACGGGCAGTTCTCGAACACGGGCATCATGTGCATCGGGCGCCACAGCAGACGCGTCTCGATATTCTTGTCAGCGAGAGCCAGACGGATTTCATCCGGAGTGCATCCCGTCACCTCGGGATTCACCTGAATAGTCGAAAGCCAGAAGTTGGAGTTGTACTCCTCCGTCGGATTCATCTGCACGCGTATGCCGGCAACGCCATTGAGTTCACGCGCGTAGATGTCATGGATAGCACGACGGCGTGCAAGATGGTCTTCAAGTACTTCCATCTGCCCGCAGCCTATGCCGCCGGATACATTGCTCAACCTGTAGTTGTAGCCTATGGTCGTGTGGTAGTAGTACGGGCGGTTTTCGCGAGCCTGCGTGGCAAGGAACAGAACGCGCTTGGCGCTTTCCTTGTCCGGGCAGATTAGCGCGCCACCACCCGAGGTGGTGATGATTTTGTTGCCGTTGAAGCTCAGGGCGCCATAGCGGCCGAAGGTGCCAACCTTGCGGCCCTTGTATTCCGAGCCCAGGCCCTCTGCAGCATCCTCGAGCACGGGGATGTCGTATTTCGCTGCCACTGCAAGGATCTCGTCGATCTTAGCAGGCATGCCGTAGAGATAGACTACCACGATAGCCTTCGGGTAGCGGCCGGTGGCCTCCTTGCGCGCGAGGATAGCCTCTTCGAGCACCCGCGGATCCATATTCATGCTCTCGGGCTCGGAGTCTACGAACACGGGAGTTGCGCCCTGATAGCAGATTGGATTGCACGAAGCCGAGAACGTCAGATCCTGGCAGATCACCTCGTCGTCGCGGCCAACACCCAGCATGATGAGGCCAAGATGGATGGCGGCCGTGCCGGCGCAGAGCGCCACAACGCTTTTGTCTTCCCCAAGGAATGCCTCGAGGCGGCGTTCGAATTCATCTACATTCGGACCTAATGGCACAATCCAGTTGGTCTCGAATGCTTCGTTTACATACTTTTGCTCGGTGCCACCCATGTGGGCCAGCGAGAGAAGAATACGTTTTTCCATATCTTTGTTCTTGAAAAAGAATTGATTTTTTTCTGTTCAGACGTGTGCGCCGCCTATGTTATGTAGCCGCAGTCCGGCGCTCCGCAGCTCGCTTTCCGGATAAATGTTCCTGCCGTCCACCACGTCCTTGCCGTCCATGAGCCGTGCCACGGCATTCCAGTCCGGAAGCCGGAACTGCTTCCACTCCGTAAGCAAGGCCAGGGCCTCTGTGCCGCAAACCGCCGAATACATGTCGCGGGCATACGTCAGGCGCTCGCCGTAGCGGCGCCGGCATTCGTCCATGGCCACGGGGTCGAAGACCGTTATCTCAGCCCCTTCCGCCAGCAGCCCGTCAAGCAGCCGCAGCGCGGGAGCGCAACGCATGTCGTCCGTCTCCGGCTTGAAGGCAAGGCCCCACACAGCCACGCGTTTCCCCCTCAGGTTCGGGCCTAAGATATTCAGGATTTTGTTGAACACCACTTCTTTCTGCAGCTCGTTCGTGGTTTCGACAGCGCTTATCACCCTCATCTCGCAACCATTTTCCGCCCCTGTACGGATTAGTGCGCGCACATCCTTCGGAAAGCACGAGCCCCCGTACCCGCAGCCGGGATACAGAAATTTATTCCCTATCCGGGCATCCGCACCTATGGCTTTGCGCACCTGGTTGACGTCCGCGCCTACCTTCTCGCAAAGCATCGCAATCTCGTTGATGAACGAAATGCGGGTGGCAAGCATCGCGTTGGCTGCATATTTAGCCATTTCGGCCGAATGAAGGTCCATGAACATCACTCGGAAATTATTGAGCAGAAACGGTCGGTAAAGTCGCGACATCAGCGCTCGGGCCCGCTCGGAATCCACGCCGATTACCACTCGGTCGGGCGACATGAAGTCCTTGATAGCCGCACCTTCCTTGAGAAATTCAGGGTTGGAAGCCACGTCGAAAGGAATTTCCTCCCCGCGCTTGCGTAGCTCTTCCGTGATGGTCGAGCGCACGAGGTCGCTTGTGCCCACGGGCACAGTGCTTTTCGTTACGAATAGCGCATATCCTCTGAGGTTGGCCCCGA
Source organism: uncultured Porphyromonadaceae bacterium (assembly GCA_947176295.1). Lineage (GTDB taxonomy): Bacteria > Bacteroidota > Bacteroidia > Bacteroidales > Muribaculaceae > CAG-873. The sequence goes on along the minus strand of CAMWQB010000016.1, from coordinate 7,597 downwards.
AAGTCCTTGCAACCTGAAGCACGTAGCTCAGATCGGCCGACCCGTCTTCGTCGGGAGGTGTCCCCACGGCGCAGAACACGATTTCTGCCCCTTCGGCCATCGCTTCCGGCAGCGACGTCGAAAATCTCAGCCTTCCCTCGCGGGCGTTGCGGCTCACAAGGTCTGCAAGTCCCGGCTCATAGATGGGCATCTCCCCTTGCCGGAGCTTCTCGATTTTTGCTTCGTCAATGTCGACACACACCACGTGCGTGCCCATCTCCGCAAAGCATGCTCCCGACACAAGCCCTACGTAGCCCGTGCCTACTATTGCCACTTTCGCGTTGCCGAATTCTGTCATCTTCTGTCCTTTCGGGTTTTCAATCTGCAAATTTACGAAAAAATCATCCGCTACCCAATCTTTTTCGTTTTTTTGGCCTCTCGCCAGCCCCTTATATCCGTTTTTTTCTCTACCTTTGCGGATAAAATGGAAGCATCCGAACAGATAATAAATATTGATGGCTGCGAGTTGCACTACCGCACCGGCGGCGACATCTCGCCGCAGGCCCGGCCCGTAATCATTCTACACGGCTGGGGATGCCGGGCATCCACGATGAACCTCTTCGAGCAGACTGTCCTTGCACGTTGTCCCGGCACGAGGGTATACAATCTCGACCTCCCCGGATTCGGGGATTCTCAGGAGCCGCCAAGCGTCTATGGCATCGACGACTACGTCCGAGTCCTCGAAGAGTTTGTCGGGCGCATGGGCATCAGCCGACCAATTCTCATCGGCCACAGCTTCGGTGGCCGAATGAGCATTCTCTACTCCTCGCGCAACCCCGTGGAGCGAGTAATCCTTGTGGACGCGGCCGGAATCAAGCCTCGCCGTTCCCTCAGATATTATTCCAAGGTCTATTCCTTCAAGGCGGCCAAGCGCCTGCTCCCCTTCCTTATCGGTCGCTCTCGCGCCGACAAGGTCATCGACCGCTGGCGCGGCAAGGCCGGCTCGAGCGACTATGCTTCCGCCTCCCCGCGCATGAGGGCCATCCTCAGCAAGGTCGTCAACGAAGACCTCACCGCCTGCCTCCCGAAAATCAAGGCCCCCACGCTTCTAATCTGGGGCGAGAACGACACGGCAACACCCCTGCGCGATGCCCGCCTCATGGAGAAATTGATCCCCGATGCTGGCCTCGTGAGCTATCCCGATGCCGGACACTACTCATTCCTCGACCGCCCGGCTCAGACCCGCGCTGTGGTGGAATCTTTCATCAACTCTCAATCAAAATCCTGAGACCACTCCCTCTCGTTTTCGAATATCATGTTCTGGACTATATTTACCGCCTGCACCGTCGCCCTCGCTCTTTTTAATCTCTGGATGGAGATGCGGCGCGACCTCATGATGCTTCAGCAGAATTCCTATCGCAACGAGCGCTATACACGCTGGCTAAAGGCTTCCGCCGATTCCACCTCCACATGGCGCCTCGCAGGCCTGATAGTATTCTTCATTTGTCTTTTTCCTATGGCCACCCATCATGGTGCCATGCTCCTCACAGCCGTCTTCGCCCTTTGGCACGGCTTTTCGCTCATCGCAAAATCCCGCACATACAAGCTCCCGCTTAAGACAACCCCCCGCGTCTGCCGTCTCGAAGGTGCCTTTGTCCTGATATGTCTCGTAGTGATAGCCGCGGCCCTCGCCCTCAGTGGAGCCTTCTCCTGCGGAGAGCCCCTCGAAGAAGCATTGTACGTCGCCGCCGTCGCGGCCCTTGGCTGCTATTGCGCATCCCATCTCATCACCATGGCCGCCAACATCATCCTGCGTCCCTGGGAGAACGCCATCAACCGCAAGTATTATAACGACGCTGCAAGTCGCCTCGCCGCTATGCCCGACCTGAAGGTAATTGGCATCACCGGAAGCTACGGCAAGACCACCACAAAACATTATCTCCACCGCATTCTCTCGGAAGAATTCGACACGCTCATGACCCCCGGAAGCTTCAACACCACTCTTGGCGTTGTCCGCACGGTCCGCGAATATCTCAAACCCTACCATCAGGTCTTCATCTGCGAGATGGGAGCTAAGCAGAATGGCGACATACGCGAGATTTGCGACCTCGTCCATCCCCATGCCGGAATTATTACGGCAGTTGGTCCGCAGCACCTCGAATCATTCAAGACTATCGAAAACGTTCAGTCCACTAAATTCGAGCTCGCCGATGCAATCCCGTCCTCCGGTCTTGTCCTCCTTAACAACGACTTCCCCAAGATTGCCGATCGCCCTGTCTCCAACTGCGCCTGTCAGCGCTATGCCGTCGAAGCTCCCGAAGGAGCCGATTGGGTGGCCGAGGACATCGAATACTCGCCCAAGGGCTCTTCGTTCACGGCCGTGCATCGCAGCGACGGGCACCGCATCCCCCTCTCCACAAAGCTCCTTGGTGCTTGCAACATCTCCAATCTCCTCGCGGCAACGGCCATGGCAAAGCATCTCGGCATGGCCGATGAGAAAATTCGTCGGGCTGTCGAGAAGATAGAGCAAGTGGAGCATCGCCTTTCGATAAAGCGCATTCCCGGCGGCCTCACAATTCTCGACGACGCCTTCAACTCTAATCCCGTTGGCTCCAAGATGGCCCTTGACGTCCTCGCCGGAATGCCCGGCAAGCGCATCCTCATAACTCCGGGCATGATCGAACTCGGCCCCCGGCAGGCCGAGCTCAACGAAGCTTTCGGAGAGCATGCCGCCTCCTGCTGCGACCTCGCTGTCGTTGTCGGAGAATACAACCGCCTGCCCATCACCGACGGTCTTCGAAAAGCCGGATTCCCCACCGAAGCAATCCACACTGTCGATACTTTCAAGGAGGCACAGGCTCTTCTCGCGACCCTCAGTGTCCCCGGCGACACTGTCCTTTATGAAAACGACCTGCCCGACACTTTCAATTAATCACCATCCCAACATAGACACACACACTTTTTCTCAAAGATGAAGACAACCATAGCCGTGTTCTTCGGCGGACGTTCCACAGAACACGAAATTTCCGTTATATCCGCAAACCAGGCAATGGCCGCAATTCCGGCCGATAAGTACGACGTCATCCCCGTTTACATCACCAAGGATGGTCACTGGTTCACCGGCGACGCCCTCCGCGATGTCCGCAACTTCCGCGACACTCGCAAGCTCCTCGAACAATGCACGGAGGTCTACATGCGTCCCGTCTTCGGCGATTATAACATCTATCGTGCAAAGAAAAAGATGTTCGGCTCCGACATCGTTGCCACAGCCGACCTCGCCATTCCCGTTCTCCATGGCTCCAATGGCGAAGACGGCATCTTCGAAGGCGTCCTCGAAACCATCGGCATTCCCTATGCAGGCTGCGACACCCTCGCCTCGGCAAACGGAATGGATAAGATCACGATGAAGCAGATCCTCCAAAGCGAAGGAATTCCAGTCGTCGACTATTGCTGGTTCACCGACAAGCAGTGGGACTCCGACCGCGACAAGCAGATCCATAATGTCGAATCCCGCCTCGGATATCCCGTCATCGTCAAGCCCGCCAACCTCGGGTCAAGCGTCGGCATAGGCCGCGCTGCAAACCGCGAGGAGCTCATCGAGCGCGTCGAGGATGCTCAGCGCTATTCCACAAGAATCATCGTCGAGCATATGGTCGAGCATCTTCAGGAAATCAACTGCTCAGTCCTCGGCGACTGCGACGAATACATCACCTCCGTCCTCGAAGAGCCCATCAAGAGCGGAGACTTCCTCACTTACGAAGACAAGTATATGGGTGGAACAAAAGGGACTAAGGGAATGCAAGCATCCGAAAAACGCTTCCCCGCCGATCTCCCCGATGCCGAGACCAAGCGCATTCAGGAGCTTGCCGGTGAAACATTCCGCGTTCTCTCCTGCCATGGCGTAAGCCGCGTAGACATGATTGTCGACCGCGACGACCGGGCCATATACGTCAACGAAATCAACACCATCCCCGGCTCCCTTTCCTTCTACCTTTGGGAAGGCTCAGGCATCCCCTTCGCCGAACTCATGGAGCGCCTCGTTCGCCTCGCCCTCAAGCGTAAGCGCGAAGCATCCGCAAAAACCGTCTCCTACGACCAGAACATATTCTCCCTCGGCGCCTTCTCCGGCACAAAAGGCTCTAAAGGCACGAAATAGCAAAAAAGAAAGCCGCTTGTTCTCAACCTGCGGCATCCCCCAAAACACCGCGCGCGTATCGATATCGTCGATACGCGCGCGCTTTATGTTTTCAATAAATCCTCAATCGAGCTTCAGCACCGCCAAGAAAGCCTTCTGCGGCACCTCCACCGACCCGATTTGCTTCATTCGCTTCTTACCCTTCTTCTGCTTCTCCAGAAGCTTGCGCTTACGAGAGATGTCGCCGCCGTAGCACTTCGCCGTAACGTCCTTGCGCACAGCCTTGATAGTCTCGCGGGCTATGATTTTCGCCCCTATCGCAGCCTGAATAGCGATGTCAAACTGTTGGCGGGGAATAAGCTCCTTCAGCTTCTCGCACATACGACGCCCGAAAGTTACCGCATTGTCCACGTGCGTCAGCGTCGACAGCGCGTCCACACTTTCGCCATTCAGCAGAATGTCAAGCTTCACAAGCTTCGATTCCCGGAAGTCGTGGATGTGATAGTCAAACGACGCATAGCCCTTCGAGATACTCTTAAGCTTATCGTAGAAGTCAATCACGATTTCCCCGAGCGGCATGTCGAAAATCAGCTCTATTCGGTTGCCCGAAATGTAGTCCTGTTTCACAAGTTCGCCGCGCTTGCCCAGGCACAGCGTCATGATCGGCCCGATGTAATCAGCTGCCGTGATGATGCTTGCCCGGATGTAAGGCTCCTCGATGTGGTCGATGAGCGTAGCTTCGGGCAGCCCGGAAGGATTGTGTACCTCCGTCATGTTCCCCTTCTTGTCATAGACCTTGTAGCTCACGTTGGGCACGGTAGTGATTACGTCCATGTCGAACTCGCGCCCGAGACGTTCCTGAATGATCTCCATGTGGAGCAAGCCCAGGAAGCCGCAGCGGAAGCCGAACCCCAGCGCAGCCGACGACTCGGGTGTGAACGTCAGCGACGCATCGTTCAGCTGGAGCTTTTCGAGCGACGAGCGCAGATTCTCAAAGTCCTCCGTTTCTATTGGATATACACCCGCGAATACCATAGGCTTCACCTCCTCGAATCCGTCGATAGCCTCTGAGCAAGGCCGGGCTACGTGCGTGATCGTATCGCCGACTTTCACCTCCTTGGAGCTCTTGATTCCCGAAATGATGTAGCCCACATTCCCGGCCGAGAGCTCCTGTCGAGGCGACATATCGAGCTTCAGCACTCCGATTTCGTCGGCATGATATTCTTTCCCGGTAGATACGAATTTCACAAAATCGTTTTTGCGGATCGTGCCGTTCACGATTTTGTAGTATGCGATAATTCCTCGGAAGGGGTTGAACACCGAGTCGAAAATTAGTGCCTGCAGAGGTGCCTCAGGGTCGCCAACCGGTGCCGGAATGCGCTCGACGATAGCCTGCAGAATCTCAGGCACGCCTATCCCCGTCTTGCCGCTCGCACGGATTATCTCCTCCCGTTTGCAGCCCAAAAGATCCACGATCTGGTCCTCCACCTCCTCAGGTTTCGCCGAGTCAAGGTCCACCTTGTTGATTACGGGAATAATCTCCAGATCATTATCGATAGCCATGTAGAGGTTGGAGATAGTCTGAGCCTGGATACCTTGCGACGCATCCACAATCAGGAGAGCTCCCTCGCACGCTGCTATCGAGCGCGACACCTCGTAGGAGAAGTCCACGTGGCCCGGAGTGTCGATAAGGTTGAGCACATATTTTTCGCCGTCGAGCTCATAATCCATCTGGATTGCGTGGCTCTTGATGGTGATTCCTCGCTCGCGCTCGAGGTCCATATCGTCAAGCACCTGCGCTTCCATGTCCTTGGACGACACCGTGTTGGTGTATTCCAGCAGACGGTCCGCAAGCGTGCTTTTCCCGTGGTCGATGTGAGCGATTATGCAGAAATTCCGGATATTCTTCATTAAAGTCTCATTTTTTTATGACTGCAAAGTTACGGAAAAAAACTCGTTTTCTTGTGCTCTGCTCTATGAAAGTTAAAATTGCGAAGTCCCTTACTTTAGGAATACTGCAATTATTATTGCGAGTAATATCATCAAAAGAGGCACACCATTGACCCACATGCCGAAGGTTCGAACTTTCGATTTCTTTTGTGCTTTCGCTGAAAAAAAATTTATAAGACATAACACACCGAGTATGCCCATAAGGATGTAAAATGCAGTTCCCATAATATCGTTGAAATTTTCTGTTTTTAAATCAGTTATCAATTATTCTCCTTATCATCTCGGCCGTCATGCCGCAGAAGTTATCGATTATCCTGTGAGCCAGCCCCTCAAGCGTGTGGCGTGGGTTTGTTGTCGCCAGCGCTATCACAGCGCCGCCGGCCCTCCGTCCGGCTTCAAGTCCTGAGAACGAATCTTCGAACACACAGCATCGCTCGGGTTGCAGACCCAGCCGGCTTGCTGCCAGACGATATCCCTCGGGGTCGGGCTTCGAATTCTTTACGTCGCAGGCCGTTACGATTGTTGCAAACCGCTCGCGGAAGCCCGGCAGGCATTCATAAAGATGCGCCATTTTCTCATCGTTGCTGCTCGTCACGATCGCCGCCGGAATCCCCGCCTCAGCGAGAGAATCAAGAAATTCGATACCACCTTCGATAGGGCGGTATTCCATAGCTTGTTCGCAGCTCCGGAGCATTTCCACCACAAGCGAGCGCATCTCTTCGTCCGGGTAGTATGTATCCAGGATGTGGGGTAGGGTGGTTCCCTTGATTACGAGCGGAAAATTCTCCACGCCCGTCGGAAAGCGCGCATCGATTTCGCCCCAGATGCGGGTGTATTCCGTCTCGCTGTCTATTAGCACCCCGTCAAGGTCGAAGAGGGCGCCGTAGGAAGGTCTTGTTTCTGTCGGTTTCATTGTGCAAAATTACAAATTTTATTGCAAATTTAGCCCATCTCTCCACCCCTCCGCCGAAACTTTGTTTGGTGAAGACAAAAAAAATGTCTACCTTTGTATCTCCCTTTCAGGGATAGACACACGAACATAATAATTTCAAACTACATACAGCAATGGAAGTAAAAGGCAAAATCATCAAAGCCATGCCGGAAGTTTCGGGCATATCCCGCTCCGGAAATGCTTGGAAAAAGAAAGAATACGTCCTCGAGACATTCGACACTTATCCGCGCAAAATTTGTTTCACCTGCTTCGGTGATAAAGCTGATCAAATTGTGCTTTCTGAAGGCCAGAACGTTACGGTTAGCTTCGACCTCGAAAGCCGCGAATACAACGGCCGTTGGTACACCGAAGTCCGTGCCTGGAAGGCCGAAATCGAGCAGCCCGGTGCTGTTGCCGGTGCTCCCGTACCTCCGGTCCCCCAGGCTCCCGCTGTCCCCAATCCCCCCGTTCAGCCCGCTGCTGACGACGAATTCCCCTTCTAAGTCCCTCTGATTTTTTTCCGCCAATGGCAACCGAACTCAAAGACCTTACCAAACGAAAGGACAACTATTCCCAGTGGTATAACGACCTTGTAGTAAAAG
>CAMWQB010000015.1 GCA_947176295.1 uncultured Porphyromonadaceae bacterium | reverse complement strand
GAGCCAGGCGTAGGGGCGTCGGGCGGGGAGGTATGTTAGGTCGGGGCCGTGGGTATAGGCTTCGCGCTCGAAGGAGATGTTGAGGTAGGCTTCCATCCACCGGCGATACTGCAGGAGGCGGATGAGCCACTCGAGGAGGTAGAGGATGTAGAAGGGAAGGAAGAGGAGTTCGCGCTGCTGGGCTGTGTGGATGCGCTCGTGGTTTATGACGCGTGCGTCGATCCACGACGGGTCACGGACCCATATGGTGCCGAAGAGATTGATGCAAAATCGCTTGGGCACGATGGGCGATGTGATGATGCGGGGGCGGGACATGCGGATATGGAGAAGGGAGAAAATGCGGGGCGCGTCGCTCACGCGACACGCCCCGCGGGATGAAATTTATGCGAAAAGAATTTTATTTAGTCCATGTGAGATTCCAGATGGCCACTCGGTCCTTGTTGCCGTCGGCTTTCTTGGAGGGCCCGTTGTTGACAATCTCGATTACGAAATCTCCGCTTACGGCGGGAGCAAGTTCGGCCTTCCGGACTTCGCCCTTGGCGCTGGTGCCTTCGAGGGTCTGAGTGAATGCTACGACGTCGCCTTGCTTGATGTTGACGGTAAGGGAGTAGTTCGTGTCGGCGTAGGGGTGTCCGAAGTCGAACGTGAGGGTCTTGCAACCGCCGGCGAGGACGGAGGACGTGAGGATGCCCTGCTTGCCATCGCGGCCGTTGAGGCAGACGGCGTAGACTTCGGGGCCGCCGAACATTGCGAAATTGGTGCGCGAATCCTCGGCTCCGGCGGTGTTGCCGGCGAGAATCTGAGCGTTCACCACGCTCCAACCGGTGGAATTTGTGAAGGAGCCGTAGGTGGACGACAGGGTGCCTCCGTTGAAGGTGTTGAAGTCGGAGCTGTCGCTACCGGAGACGGGGGGCGTGGGAGGCGTGGGAGGCGTAACGGGTTCGCTGCCTGCGTTGAGCTTGACGTTGTCGACACACCAGGTGGCGAAGTTGGCGTCGGCAGTTGCGTAGTAGCGGAAACCGATATAAATCACGCCGGAGTATGCGCTGAGGTCGAGTGCGCCGGAAGCCACCCAGTCGGAGTAGCCTGAGGCGGGAGCCTTGGCGATGGAGGGGGACAGCTTCGTCTTGGTGGCTGTGGCTGCTTCGGGGGAATTGAGGACGTAGACTTCGAAGACGGAGGTGGTGGAGCCGTAGCCGTTGACCTGGGTGTCGAATGTGAGGGTCTTGTCGGCGACCTTGGCCATGTCTACGCCGGGGGATACGAGCCACTGGTCGAAGGGAGCGGTGCCCTTGTAGCCGGTCATGGCGGCGTAGTTATTGCCGTTGAATGTGGGCACGTACCAGCTCTTGTTGCCGGCAACCTGCACCTGCGTCCAACCTGCGGGGATGGAGGTGGAGGCATCGAAGTTTTCGTTGAGGCTCGTGAGTGCTTCGCCGGGGGTGGGAGGCACGACGGGGGAGCCGCCTTCGAGGACATATTCGCTGACAGACTTGAGGCCCATAACGCCGAAATACTTTTCGACAGAGCCCTTGAGGCTCACGGCCTTGCCGAGGAGCCCGGGGTTATCCTGGAGGTTGAGCTCGGAACGCACGGAGCCGACGGGGAGCTGAACGGGCACGCACTGGGAATAGTCCTTAACATCGGGCTTGAGTGCTACGAGGATGTTGGTCATCGCAGTTGCGGGAGCATCGAAGATTGCTTCGGAGAGGGTCTTGTCGGGGATATAGCCGACGATATAGCCTTTGACCCATGTGGAGGTGCCGGTGGCAGTGCCTCCGAGGACCTGAGTGGCATTCCAGGGGCTTTCGAGAGAGCCGTCGCCGGCGGGAATTGCATTGCCGGTGGCGGGGGTGAAGCCTTCGAGCTTGAACTCGGAGACGGCGCCGGAGTTGTCGAGGACGCCGAATGTGCCCATATACTTTCCGAAGGAGCCGCGGACGGCGATTTCCTTGCCGAGGACGTCGGGATTGTCGCGGAGGTTAGCGGCTTCGCGGAGGGGGCTCTCGGCGGGGAGGGCCATGACGAGACACTTGGAGATGTCGCGGGTGTCCATGTCGGGGGCAATCACGAGGGTGTTTGCGAGGACAGTGGGAGCGCCCCATTCGATGTCGGAAGCGGAGCTTACGGTCTCGACGTCGGGGGCAACAGCGCCTGCAATGAAGCCCTTGACCCAACCGGAGGCTGTGGTGCCGGCTTCTTCGATTGCGATAACGCTTGCGATGTCGTAAGGATTGCTTTCGGTGCCGGCGGCGAGGGTGGGATTTCCGAAGTTCATGCATCCTTCGTAGTCGATGAGGATGAACTGCCATCCGGATGTGCCGTAGTAGCTGAGGATGCCGACGATGTCGCCGCTGCCGGTGGGGAGGCGCTTGTTCCAGAAGTTGGCATAGCCGCTGGTACGGACGTTCATTGTTGCGCCTTGGGCGTCGACGACAACCTGATTCACGCCGCTGGAGTGGTATGTGGAGAAGGTGTCGTTGCCACCATTCTGGAAGCTAACGTTGTTGAAGCGTACGAGCTGGCTCTGCATCTTCTGAAGGCCGTCGGGATTGGTGGACAGCTCGGCGAAGGAGTTAACGACGAGAGTGTCGATTTTCTCGATTTCGGGCCATCCGTTGAGCTCGGCGTGGCGTGTGAATGTCTCGGGGGCCATGAATGTAACTTCGTAGGCGTTGCCCTGGGCATACCATTCGGACATGCCAATCTGCTGGAGGCCGTTGTACTTGCCGATATACATGTCGGTGAGGTCGACAACGATTTCCTGGCCTCGGCGATACTTGAGGTAGAGGTTGTAGGAGTTGATGGAGAAAGCGAGAGCAGCGGTCTCGTCCTGGATAACGAGGCTCTTGAATACGTTGGAAGCCTCGTCGGAAGAGATGACACGACCTTTGATGATGACGTGGGAGCCGTCGTCTTTCACCGGAATCTTAGTGGCGTAGTTTGTGGCGTCGTCCCAATACAGGGCCTTCACCTCGGCGATGGTGGTGTTGGCCTGGAGCGTTGCGACCGGAGCCTCGGCCTTGATATTGTCGAAGTCGTCCTGGCAAGAGCTTGCGAGGCCTGCGAGACCCAGAAGCGCCGACAATCCGAGGAAATATTTCTTGATGGATTTCATATCTTAAAAGGTAGAGAAGCTTGGCTTATTTTACAATTACGTTGTCGACGCACCAAGTGGCATAGTTAGCGTCCTGGGTTGCAGAGTAGCGGAATGCGATATATATCGTGCCGCTGAAAGCGCTGAGGTCGAGTGCGCCGGAAGCCACCCAATCGGAATAGCCGGAGGCGGGAGCCTTGGCGATGGCGGGAGAGAGCTTGGTCTTGAGCGCGGCGGTCTCGGGATTAGCGGAATCGAGGACGTAGACCTCGAAAACGGAGGTTGTGGAGCCGTAGCCATTGACTTCCGTATCGAAGGAGAGGCTCTTTTCGGCGAGCTTGCTCATGTCGATTGCGGGAGTAAGGAGCCACTGGTCGAAGGGGGCTGTGCCCTTGTAGCCGGTCATGGCGGCGTAGTTATTGCCGTTGAATGTGGGCACGTACCAGCTCTTGTTGCCGGCAACCTGCACCTGCGTCCAACCTGCGGGGATGGAGGTGGAGCTGTCGAAGTTCTCGTTTATGCCGTCGACGGGATCGGAGGGCACGGGAGGCTCGGGGTCGGCGCCGCCTTCAAGCTTGAAGGCAGACACGGACTTGAGGGCGTTTACGCCGAAGTATTTTTCGATGGAGCCCTTGAGCTCGACGAGCTTGCCGAGATTGCCGGGATTGTCGAGAAGGTTGAGCTTTGAGCGGGCATCGGAGCCGCTGGGAAGCTGCACGGGGATGCAGACGTCGACGCTGGTGGCATCGGGAGTGTCGGAGATTAGGAGGTTTGTGGCTACAGCACCGGAGGCTCCGAAGATGCCTTCGGCGAGAGTTTTATCGGGAACGAAGCCAACGATGTAGCCCTTGACCCAGGCATCGGAGCCGCTTGCGCCGCCGATGATCTGGCCGACGCTGTAGGGCGAGGCCTCGGAGCCGTTTCCAGTGCCGGGCTGGACGGGGGTGCCGGGTTCGACTGGGGTGGAAGGCTCGGCGGGCTGGAATCCGGCCATGCTCTCGAAGTCGATGGGAAGGAGCTGCCAGTCGGAGCCGTAGTAGCTGAGGATACCTGTTACGGAGCCTTCGCCTGCGGGGATGGTCTCGCGGGCAAAGTCGGCGTAGTTGGAAATACGGAGAATCATGCGTCCGCCCTGAGCGTCCTTGACGTAGCGGCTGACGGTGGAAGATCCGTTGTTGTAGGGCTGGCCGGCGTCTTCGAAGGCAACGTTTTCGAGGCGAACGATGCGGCTCTGCCATGCGATGAGGCCTTCAGCGGAGCCTTTGAGGGTCTGGAGCTCTGAGATTGTAACCACGGCCGTGTCGACGGCAGCGGCGCTGGGGAGGCCGTCGGGGCCATAGTGCTCATCGAGGACGGCGCCTTCCATGAAGGTCATGGAGGGAGCGCCGTTGTAGGTGCCTTCGGCGCCGAGCTGCATCAGGCCGTTGTATCCGCCGACCTCGAGGCCCGTAACGTCGACGCAGATGTTCTGGCCGAAGAGGGGCGTCGTGGTCATGTCGCCGGTGCGGACGGCGATGGTGATAGCGGCGGTCTCGTCCTGGATGACGATGTTGTTGTAGATGTTTCCGCTCTCGTTTGAGGAAACGACGCGCCCGCGGATTACGATATGCTCGCCGGTCTCGGCGTTGAAGTTTCCGGGATGTGCCACGTAGTTCTTGTCGTTCTGCCAGAAGCGAGTCTTGAAATCGAGGATGCTCACGTTGGGTTTAAGGTCGGTTGTGGGCACGACCATGGGCGGGCGAGTGAAGTTGTCGTCGCAGGAGACCGCTCCCATGACCATTGCGGCACCCGCGGCCAGCGTGAGGATATATGAAGAGAATTTTTTCATATTCTGAATTGAGGTGTTGAATTGGAAGTGATGTTAGAAGCGGATGCCAACGTTTGCGAACACGCGGACGCCCTGAGCATAGCTCAGACGGTTGGGATATGCCTCGCGGTCGTAGTTCTTCGTGTCGAGGCGCCCCTGCTGGTAAGCGTAGGTTACGATGTCGCGGTTGTTGAGGATATTGTTGACGTTGACGTTGATGTTCATGCTCACCTTGCGGTTGATGTATATTACCTTGCCGATGGAGAGGTTGAGCGTGAAAGCGTTCTTGAGCTTGTCCTGGCCGGAGAGCTCGTCGATCTTAGCCTGAAGCTCGGCCTCGGAGCCGCCGAACTGCGTCCAGAGGTTTGCGAGGGCTTCGTGGTATGCGGGCGAGAGGTTCACGTAGGAGTCGGCCTGGAAAGTTCCGTTGATGTTGAAGAACCAGTTCTTGGGAGCGGCGTAGTCGAAACCGAGGTTGGTGTTGACTTGCGGAGTGGAGCCCAGATAGTAGTTGTTGAGGTATACGGTCTGGGTTGTGTCGGGATAAAGGCCGTTTTCAAATGTGCGTGTGCCCTGGGGGTTGTTCTTGTAGTTGAAGCGAGCGAAGCTACCGGCGAAAGTGGCCGTGAGGGATGGTGTTATCTTATATGCCATTCCGAGCTCGACGCCTTTGTAGACGCGGCGGACGCCCTGAAGGACGTAGTTGGCATAGGTCTGATACTGCTCGTCGTAGAAGCCGTTGCGCTCGATAGCGTTGTCCATATCGGTGTAGAAGCCGGTGATGCTTCCGCGGAAGCGGCGGTAGTTCCAGACGTATGAAGCGTCGACGGCGATGTTGCGCTCGGGCTCGACGTTAGCAACGACGGTATTTTTCACACGGGGCGCGATGAAGACGTTGTCGAAGAGGGGGGCACGTGTGCCATATTCGGCGTGGGCAACGAGTTGGTTTCGGCCGTCGATCTTGTATGTTGCGCCGAGCTTGAGGGCGCCGGTGTCGAAGCGGAGCATTTCGCTCTTACCAAGGGAATTGTGGGGCGCACGGCCATTGCGCATGTGTCCATCGCGCTGATACTGGGTGTATTCGATCTTGAACCCGTAGTTGATGTCCCAGTGGGGGAGGGTGATTACGTTCTGTGCCCAAGCGGAGGCCTGGATGGCGTTGATGTCGTAGTCGTATCCGAACTTCTCGCCCTTGCCTACGCGGCGGTTGGGGTTGTCGAGGTCGTTCTGGAGATTGTCGGGCGCGAGGGTGATGTCGCGGTCGCTGAAGGGATCGACGTCGAGCCAGAACTGTCCGCCGAGGAGGTCGCGTACGGTCTTGTAGTTGGAGCTGCGAGTGTAGTTGAAGCTGAGGCCTGCCTGGAGGGTCATGAAGGAGTTGAGGCGCGTGTTCACGTAGGTGTTGAACATGGCGTTGATCTGCTTGTTGATGCGGTTCTCAAGGATGTAGGAGGAGCCTTTCTTCTCGGCGTCGGGAAGCGTGAGGTTCTGGACATCGTTGAGGGCATTTACCTGATAGAGCTCGTCCCACTTGATTTGGCGGAAGTTCTCGTCGTTCTTCCAGAGATAGGTGTAGTAGTCGTACTGCTCGTAGTCGAAGTCGTCTTCGTTGTTCTTATTGGAGTAGTAGGAGGGGAGGTAGCGGTAGTATGTTGGGTTGGGGTCGTTGGCCTTATAATACTGCAGGGCTGTGCGGTTGTAGTACACGCTTCGGAATGCAGCGGCCGTGTTGAGGGTCGTGGCGTCCTTCTTGAAAATCCAGTTCAGGATGACGGTGGGGTCGAAGGTCTCGGTGATGCGAGCGGAGCGCTTCTTGCCGTCCTGCCAGCCCCAGTCGGGGTTATAGAGGTTGGAGCCAGCGAGGTCGTATGCTTCCTGATATGTTGCACGTCCGGTTGCACGCTGTGTGGGGCCTCCGAAGGCTGTGAGCGTGAGGGTATGGAAGTCGTTGATTTTCTTTTCGCCGCTGAAGAAGAGGCCACCGCTGTTGTAGAAGGTGCCGGGCTGGACGCCTTCCTTGGCGTAGCGTCCGATGGCGCTGACGGTGTAGGCCCAGCCTTTGTCGTTGAGGCCGGACGACCATGTGGCCATTGCGCGGAGCATGTAGTTGGAGTTGGTGAAGGCCACGGAGCCGTTGAAGCCGGGGGCATAGAGGTCGGTGGTTGTGTTGTAATTCACGGCTCCGCCGAGGTCGCCGAAGCCATAGTTTGCGGCTTCGATGCCGACGTTCGTGGTCTTGTTGCGGAATGCTCGCGAGGTCATGCCCAGGAGGGTGGAGAAGTTGAAGCGGCCGCGGATGAGGTCGTTCATGCGGATGCCGTTGATGTAGACGCTCTGATACATGGAGTCGTATCCGCGGAAGCGGAAATACATCGGGCTGAAGTTGTAGGAGGCGGTGGAGTAGTAGAGGTTGTCGTTGGAGCCAGTGAGGGCCGCGATGCTCTGAGAAGCACCTTCCTCGTCGTCGACGACGGCTTCGTCGAACATGAGGTCTTCCTGGTCGCCATAGAATTCGGTAGCTTCGCCGACGGGAAGGAGGCGGATTTCACCGAGGTTGATGTTGGCATGTCCGGCGACGGACACGCCATAGCTGTCGTAAGCGTCGCCTGAGACAACGAGATAGTCGGGGGTTTCGCCTGCGGGGACGGTGATTCGGAAATCGCCGTTGAAATTGGTAGTTGCGGAAACACCCTTATCGCGCAAGAGCACAGTGGCCCCGGCTACGGGCGAACCGGTGTTGCTGTTCACGACGACGCCGACGATAGTCTGAGTCGCCGCTTTCTGTGCCGCTGACGGAAGCACAGCCGCAAGCAGCAACAGCAGGAACAATTTTAGCTTCATAGGGGAAATGTGTTGTTATGGTTTTAGTGATTTGATTTTTAGACGTTTATCTGAGACTGCGGATTTTGGGCAGTATTCAGCTTCCAAATTTACGAAAAATCCTCCAAATGTGTTTAAAATATGCTAAGAAACATGTTGTCGTCGTGGTGCAAAAAAATCCGCGGCCCGGGGATGCGGGTCGCGGATGGGGATTAGGGATTGGAATGGCTTAGCGGATGTAGACCTTTGAGGCCTTGTTGCCCTGGCGCATGATGTAGAGGCCGCGTGCGGGCTCTGCTACACGGATGCCCTGGAGGTTGAAGTATTCAACGGGGGCGTTCTCGACTTCGACTTCCTGAATGCCGGAGGAGGCGTCCTTCTTGTAGATGAAGGGCTTCACGAGAGTGTCGTTCACGGAATCGGCCTTGTATGCACCGAAGCTGCCGTATTTGGGATCCTGATAAACGACATTGCCGGTAGCAACGTTGGTGATTGTGGCTGCGCCGTCGTCTTCGAAGGAAACGGTCCATACGCGGGCGGCGTCGGAATCGGCCGTGGTGTCGAAGGTGTTATAGTTGGACTTGGCGCCGAGGAGCTTGCCGTTGGAGAGCTCGAAGGTGTATCCACCGTCGGCAGCAGCAACCTTGAGGGGCTGGGGATCGGCGATGCTGAACTTGTTGTCGGTAGCGTCGGAGGGAAGGTCGACAACTTCGAGATAGCCGTAGCCTTTGGCGAGGATGTTGTTGAGGCCTCCGAGGACTTTACCACCTGCTACGAAGAGGATTTCGTCGCCGGCAGCGATTTCGTCGGCGAGGACGAATGCGGTCTTTTCTACGGGTTCGGGATCTTCAACGCCTTCGCCAACGGGGGTAACGACCATCTTGGAGATGCGGAACTGTGCGCCGTAGTTGATGGTAACGCTTTCGGTGCCGGCGGCGTACGTCCAGGTCTGAGCGGAAGCTTTGAGGTCGCTGAGCTCACCGGGGGTGCAGGTGTAGCTGGAAGCGGTGGTCTTACCGTTGGAGCCGGAGAATTCGATCTTTGCCATCTTGACGCCGGCGGGAGCGGTGATTGTGAGAGCGGAACCGGTGTACATGCGCACGGTAACGGCGCCGTTGGGGTTGGTGCTCATGGGATAGTAATACGAAGCCTTGGCGGCCTTTTCGTCCTCGGGCTGAGTAACGGTGAAGGTGTATCCGTCGATGACGAAGGATTCGAGCTCGATGTGGCGGGCAGCACCGTTTGTGGAGCCTTCGGTGCCGGCAGGTACTTCGGGGATGTCGGTGCCCTTGATGTCGGTGGCGTCCTTGACGTCGAGGGTGACGGGGGCTGCGAAAGCGGCTGCGGTGCAGAAAGCTACAGCCATTGAGAGTAAAGCTTTTTTCATACGCTTGTGATGTTGATTATTAAAGGTTGATTGTATTTCTTACTTTGCTTCGATGGTGCGACGGAGGAGGATTTCGGTGGGGAAGTGGTCGGAGTATCCGCCGAGATAGGAGCCGGCGGCGTATGTTCGCTTGGGATAGCCTACGCGGTTGCCTTCGGTGTCCTTGAGGAAGTCGAGGTTCCAGACCTTTGCTTCGAAGAAACGCCAGCTGCTGTCGGAAGCGGGGTTTGCGAGATTGCCGGAGATGATGATCTGGTCGAAGAGATTCCAGGAGCTCTTATAAGCGAGGGTGCCGATTCCGCGCTCGAGAAGGCTCCAGAAGGGATTGAAGAATCCGTGGGGGGCTACGCCTTTGGCGTCTTTGCGAGCACCGAGGACTTTTGCGCAGCTCTTGTCCATGGGGTCGTCGTTGAGGTCGCCCATGATGATCACGCCGATTTCGGGGTCGACTTTCCAGAGGGAGTCGGCGATTGCCACGCAGAGGCGGGCGGCTGCTTCGCGATTGGGCGACGATTTTTCCTGTCCACCGAGGCGCGAGGGCCAGTGGTTGACGATGACGGCTACTCGCTGGCCGAGGAGGCTGCCGACGACGCACATCTGGTCGCGGGTGCGGAAGGGCACTTCGGTGAGGCGATGGTTTGTAACGTTTTCGGGACGGAAGTAGCGGGGGTTGTACATGAGGCCGACGTCGACGCCGCGGGCGTCGGGGGAGTCGTGGTGGATGATTCCGAGCTTCCAGGCGGCGAGCTCGGGCTGAGCGGCGACGTCTTCCATGACCGAGCGGTTTTCGATTTCGCTCACACCTATAATTGCGGGGCCGTAGGGCGTGGTCTTGGTGGTGAAATGGGAGATGGCGTATGCAAGGTTGTGGACTTTCTCGCGGTATTTACGGCCGTTCCACTGGCGGGATCCTCCGGGGGTGAACTCCTGGTCGCGGCCTTCGGGGTTGTTGGGAATCGTGTCGAAGAGATTCTCGAAATTGTAGAAGGCAATTCCGGCGACCTGAGCGCGGCGCGCTGTGTTCTGGGCATTGATGCCTCCGGCCATGATGATGGCGGCGGCGAGAGCGAGAAGAAGTCGTTTCATTGGATATATCCTTGGGAGGAGATAAAAGATTTAAATGTATGGTATAGGTTTAGATGTCGCAAAGATACTAAAAAAATCATAGCCGCGGGAATTTTCGGATAGAAATTTTTCCTGCGGCTATGATGTGGATATGCTCGGGCCTTAATAAATATTGGTGACAGGGGGCTTAGTTGTCGATGCGTTCTACTTCGAGGTCGCCGTTGATTATTTCATGCCAGGGGAGGCCGTTGGCGGCGAGAGCTTCGAGGAAGGGATCGGGGTCGAATTCCTCGACATTGCGCACGCCCTTGAGGTCCCATTTTCCGGTGAGGAACATCATTGCGCCTACCATTGCGGGGACGCCGGTGGTGTAGCTCACGGCCTGCATGCCTGTTTCCTTGAAGGCTTCTTCGTGGGAGCAGTTGTTATAGATGTAGTATGTGAGGGGCTTGCCATCCTTGTCCTTGCCGGAGATGCGGCAGCCGATGGAGGTCTCGCCGTGGTAGTTTGCGCCGAGGTCCTGGGGGTTGGGGAGGACAGCCTTGAGGAACTGGAGGGGAACAATCTTTGTGCCTTGATAGTCGACTTCGTCGATGCGGGCCATTCCGATGTTCTGAATTACCCGCAGGTGGGTGAGGTATTCCTGTCCGAATGTCATCCAGAAGCGTGCGCGCTTGATTGTGGGATAGTTGAGGACGAGGCTTTCGAGCTCTTCGTGGTAGAGGAGATAACTCTCGCGCTCGCCGATATTGGGATATGTGAGCGGCTGATGGACTTCGAGGGGACCTGTAACGACCCACTGGCCGTCCTTCCAGTAGCGGCCGTTCTGTGTGATTTCGCGGATATTGATTTCGGGGTTGAAGTTGGTGGCGAAGGCCTTGCCGTGGTTTCCTGCGTTGCAGTCGACGATGTCGAGATATTCCATTGCGGAGAAGTAGTGCTTCGCGGCGTATGCCGTGAAGACGCCGCTCACCCCGGGGTCGAACCCGCAGCCGAGGATGGCCGTGAGGCCTGCTTTCTCGAAGCGCTCGCGGAATGCCCACTGCCATGAGTATTCGAAGTGGGCTTCGTCCTTGGGCTCGTAGTTGGCTGTGTCGAGGTAGTTTACGCCGCACTGCAGGCATGCTTCCATGATGGTGAGGTCCTGATAGGGGAGGGCGACGTTGATGACGAGGACGGGATTGTGGCGGCGGAAGAGTTCGACGAGCTGCTCGACGGAATCAGCGTCGACGGTGTCGACGCTGACGTTGGGCTTGCCGATTGCCTTTGCGACGGCTTCGCACTTGCTGCGGGTGCGAGCGGCGATGACAATCTCGTTGAATACTTCGGGGTGCTGGGCGCACTTGTGGGCCACGACGGTGCCGACACCGCCACAGCCGATGATGATGACTTTATTCATTGTATCTTGGGATTTTTCTTTTTCTTGTCGAGGGCAATCGCGGCGAACGTGAAGATGCCGAGGGCTATGAGGAGGAGGGTCTGGGAGCCGAGGACGAGGTTGGCGAAGGCTCCGGCCTCGGTGGCGCCTACGCCATAGATGCCGAGGGCGAATATAACGGCCCACTGCCAGGGGCCTATACCTCCGTTGGAGGGCACGCCCATGGATATGGACGAGAGGACAAAGGTAACGAGCGCGGCGAGGATGCCGTGGTCGGCGAGGACTTCGCGCGTGAAGGGGAAGGCGAAGAAGGTGATGTAGTTCTGCAGGAAGTAGCAGCCCCAGAGCGCAACTGTCCAGAGCAGCCACTGGGCTTTCCCGGGCATGCGGACTATGACGGCGAAGCCGGCCCAGAGCTCGCGGAGGGCGTTCTGAAGCTTGAAGAAGGGACCGGCTGTCCATTTGCGGGTCATAAACCACCAGAGGGCTGCGACGCCCACGGCAATGGCGCTCCAGAGCCAGGGGGAGGCGAGGATTGCGCCTATGGCGGCATAGGCTTCGCCGTTGGTGTGGAGGAAGTCGAGGATGGCTCCGGAGGCGAGTGCGAATGTGATGAGGGCGAGAAGGAGGACGGTGATGGTATCGGCCAGGCGGTCGGCCACCATGGAGCCGAATACGGTGGCGAAGGGTGCGTCCTGCCTCTGGGCTATGTATCCGGTGCGCCAGACTTCGCCGAGACGGGGGAAGACGAGATTGACGGCGTAGGTGCCGAAAATGCTGTAGACCAGGGCGTAGAGCGGAGCGCGGATGCCGAGGGCGCGAAGCTGTATGCCCCAGCGGAGGGCGCGGAAGACGTGCGAAAATATGCTCACCACCATAGCGAAGGCTATCCATCGGAAATCGCACTTGTCGCGCACGATTGCAAGCATCTCCTTGAAGTCTATGCCTTTGAAGAGAAGGTAGCATAGGCCGACGCTGATAATCAGCGGGATGATATACTTGAGAAAAATCTGCCAAACTTTGCGTGGTGTCATAGCGAATTATGAATATATGTGTGCACAAAGTTAGGAAATTTTTTAGTATTTTTGCGGGTATGATAAAGAAAAGTGTTTGGGAGATGGGACGGCCGGATGTGGAGACTTTCCGACGGGCGCGGAAGATGCCCGTGGTGCTTGTGCTGGACAATGTGCGGTCGCTCAACAATATAGGGTCGATGTTCCGGACGTCGGATGCGTTCGCGGTGTCGGAAATCTGCCTTTGCGGCATCTCGTCGCCACCTCCGTCGCCCGAAATCCACAAGACGGCGCTCGGGGCGGAGGAATCTGTGGCGTGGCGCTATTTCGAGTCGACGTGCGAGGCTCTGGCCTTCCTCCGCGGGCAGGGCTATACGCTCTGCGCCCTGGAACTGACGCACAATTCCGTGAGCCTCGACAGCTACGAGCCTTCCGCCACCGGGCGTTATGCCATTGTGGTGGGCAACGAGGTGGACGGCATCGCCGAGGATGCGGTGGCGGCCTGCGACGTGTGTCTGGAAATCCCGCAACGGGGCACGAAACACTCCCTGAACGTGGCCATAAGCGCATCGCTGGCGCTATGGCACTTTTTTACAAGACTTGAACTCTCATCGAAGGACTGAACATGAAATTTCCCCAACCCCTCAAAAAAGGCGACTTGATCGCTATCTGTTCGCCGGCAGGGCCGGTGAACGCCGACTATGTTCACGAGGCCGCCGAAGTGCTTCGCCGCGAAGGCTGGGAGGTGAAGATAATGCCTCACACGCTGGGCCACAACGGCCAGTACAGCGGCACGGACGAGGAGCGCTTCAACGACCTGCGCGACGCGCTGCTGGACCCGGAGGTGCGCGCTGTGGTGTGCTCTCGCGGCGGCTATGGCGTGGTGCATCTTATGGATCGTCTCGAAGGCCTCCCTCTGGGCGAGGACCCGAAATGGGTGGTGGGCTATTCTGACATATCGGCCCTGCACGCTATGCTCAACCACAAGGGCGTGGCGAGCATCCACGGCTCGATGGCCTCGCATATCCGCCTGGGGGCTGAGAACGAGGACAATGCGTCGCTCTTCGGCATCCTCCGCGGGGAGCGTCCGGCCTACGTCTTTCCTTCACATCCCTACGACCGTCCGGGAATTGCCACAGGGACTTTCCTCGGAGGCAACCTGGCTGTGCTGGCCGAACTGATAAACACGCCTTACGACCTCCTGCGGCCCGATTGCATCCTCTTTATAGAAGACATTGCGGAGCCAATCTACAAGGTGGAGCGCATAATGTATCAGCTCCGCCTTAGCGGGGTGCTGAAGAACATCCGCGGCCTTGTCGTGGGCCAGTTCACGGACTACAAGCCCAACGAGAACTATGCCGACATGGAGACGATGATACGCGACATGGTGGCGCCCTACTCCTATCCCGTGGCTTTCGGGGCACCGATAGGCCATGTGTTCCACAATATACCTGTAATCGAGGGAGCCCAGGTAACGCTTAAGGTGAACCCCGAGGGCACGGACAGCATCATCTTCTGGCGGTCATAAGCCGCAGTCGTCGAAGAGGCCCGGCTCAGGCAGGAGACGGAAGCTCATGCGATGGTGAGGCGTGGGGCCGTGGAGGCGTATTGCCTCGCGGTGGGCGGCTGTGGGATAGCCTTTGTTTATCTCCCAGCCATATTGTGGATACTCGCGGGCAAGGCTCTCCATATACATGTCGCGCTCGGTTTTTGCAAGGACCGATGCGGCCGCGATGTTGGCGAAGCGACCGTCGCCCTTGACGAATGTGCGGCACTCGACGGCGCCCCACTGGCGGAAGCGGTTGCCGTCGACGATTACGGCTCCGGGGGCCACGTGGAGGGCCGAGAGGGCGCGGTGCATGGCCTCGATGGAAGCGTTGAGGATGTTCATGCTGTCGATTTCGGCGGGCGAGCACGAGGCGACCGCCCAGGCCACGGCGCTCTCCATTATCAGGGGTCTCAAGGCCATGCGGCGGGCTTCGGTGAGCTGCTTGGAGTCGTTGAGCCAGGGGTGGGAGAAGTTGTCGGGAAGGATTACGGCGGCAGCGAAAACGGGCCCGGCGAGGCATCCGCGCCCGGCTTCGTCGGTGCCGGCTTCAAGGCGTCCGGCCATGAAGCATGGAGGCAGCGGTTCAGCCAATGATTTCATAGTTCAGAATCACTTCCACGAGATATAGCCCGCGGATGTCGGAGCGGGGAATTTCGATGTCGTCGTATTCGGGGTTTGCGCTATGGAGCACCACGAGGTCGGGGCGGCCGGGGTGTTTGCGGAGATACTTCACCATGCGGTAGTCGTCGAGGACCACCACATATATCTGACCCCAGGCGATAGGAGAGGTGAGGCGTATGGGCCTTATGGCGAGATATGCTCCATTGTGGATCCGCGGGAGCATTGAGTCGCCGGAAGCCGTAACGACCGGCCACTCGGGGTCGACAGACGGGAGCTTGAGGCGCCCGATGATTCGGTCCTCCGTGAACATGCGGCTGAGCTCGCGGCATCCTGCTGTAACGTCAATATCGTAGACGGGAGCTCCGATGCCGGCCTCCGGGTCGGCGATTTCGGAGGCAGTGCTGAGCACTTTTGCATGCTCGGGACGTGGATAGGGCACATCGCGGCCTTCGGTGAGCCAGAGCTTTGATACACCGAGATTTACGACGAGCTTGTTGACAAACGATTCCGAAGGCTTGAGGCGGCCGGAAAGAATCTTTGAGAGAACCGTGGCATCCACACCAGCCTTTTCGCTGAACTGCTGCTGAGTGCGCCGCGAGAGCCTGATAAGGTATCGGAGGCGGTCGATGATGTCGGCCTGAGGGTCGGGAAGGGCAATATCGCCTTGAATGTCTTGCATTATCGGAGAGTATTAAATCAATAATTTTTGCAAATATAACAAACATTTTGCAAATAAACAACCACCCTCCTCCGGAAATCGCAAACGAAAGGCGAGCCCATCAAGAGCTCGCCTCCCTTCATATCCGTGAAAAATACTCACAAAATCACAGATTGCATCCCCCCCCCTTCTCGGGGCGTGCCTTCGGCGAAGGTGTTAAAGTTTTTGCATCAGAACTGAGCGATTCGGCCCATGAATATCGGGAGACCGGTGCTTCGTTCGCTAATAAAGAAGAGGAAGGGACGATCGAGAGTGATGACGAGCGGGTCGGGATTTTCACCGGAGTGGCCTAATATGTAAGATCCCGCGCCTGCCTCCGTCTTTTTTTCATCTATAGAGATACGACACGTTTGAATCGCGTATGAGGCGTGAGCTTCTGTCCATCCATTAGGATCGTCAACTAACATGCCGTCAAAATTCGCCATACTTTCATCAAAAATTTCTTCAATTCCAAGACCATTTACTATTTGGTTAAAGACAGATGTAAATTTAAAATCGAACTTAGGAATGCGTAAAATATGTCCGTCAACTACAATAATATCTTTAGCCAAATTGGTGATTCTACTTGGATTATCCGTAATTTCGGCAAGCGCTTTGTCTATATCTTCCCTTGGCCATACAACTATCATCGCGAAAGCTTCATTGCCGTATGGCATTCTTAAGGCCACATATTCGTCGGCGCTGACTTTCTTGAACTGACGGTAATCGGTAGACATCATTTTCACTTTTGAAGTCGTTCCATCTTCATTGTAGAAAGTTTCTTCCGCTGATTTCTCTTCATCGAAAGGTAAAGTCCAACCTGCATTAAAATATATAAGATTTGCCAATAAAAACTTGTTCTCTGCGTCGGGAATATAGACAAAGGGATTTATGAATCCATCCGATTCCCGAGCAGCCCATTCGTTGATAAGAGCTCCATCGTAATTTGGTGAAAAACTTTCTATATATTTATATGGGGCATTAAATGAATCTGACATAATGTTGAGAAAGCTCTCCTTTACGTAAGGACGTAGCATATGTCTAAGCCATACGGAATTAGCGATGTTAAGCTTAGATGAGGAATCGAGGGTCATGAGTTGGGTACCAATAAAATTGAAAAATGAATTAATTTTTTCAATCGGATATCCATCAAAATTCATACTTTCAATTATCTGTTGTCGAGAATTTCCATCAGCAGCATTGGCTAACATTGATAAAGACCACATCATCCCTAGAGGTGAAGAGATGATATTTGCAGGATTTGAAGTATCGTAAAAAACTTTTGCAAACTCATCTTCAATCTCGCCATTACGCTTCTTTTTCTCTATTTCGTTCTGAATTCTGAACAATTCAAAACATGTAGAGATTGTCGCATCAACGAGTTTCTGCTGCTCCGCAGAAAGGAGGATATCGCGGCTTCTCCCTATGGGCGTAGGTTCTTCATTTGTTCCAGGTTCTTCCTTTGGTTCTTCAATCGGCTCCTCTTCTGTAGGTTCTGGAATCAACGCCGGAGATTCTTCTGAGCACGAAATAAACCCCATCGCAGCTATAAGCAGAATAAACATCCTACAAGCGAGCCGTTCCAGACTGTTTATTATTTTCTTTCTCATATTCTATTTTATTTTGTAAAATGTTTTGAATCAACTATATTGTCTGATGCCTTTAAATTATCGGTAGTGATAATTACATAAGTTTTGTCAACAGAATAGATTTGGTTGCTTAAATCAAAAGAATAGTCAATTGGGAATACTGGAGAATTGCTGTTACCACCACCGGAACCGCCTACAAGCTGGCCGTCTTTAAGAGGTTCTTTCTCTATTCCCATCAGAATCATACGATCGTCTACAGCTAGTCTCAGATCCTTATCTTTTTTTGACTTATTCGCAGACTGTGTGTTTTCGTCTTCTATAAATTCAACAAGATAAGATAGTTTTTTAAGTGCGACAATATTTGGTCTTCCATTAATAGAAATCGATGGAAATATGGATTTTACTTTTACATTAGCAAAGTTTACGCCTCGGTAGGTTTGAATATTCTTGAGGCGGGCCCAATAATCAAATGAAAAGGAATTACTATTTGATACGTTTGTTTCTAAAATCTGAGGAGAAGTTAATTCGTTTAATGAATTGTTGCCATTACTATTTTCTTCTGCGGGTTTACTTGAAGACATAATGCTGTATTGAAAGCTTGTTGTTTCTAAAGAGTCGATAGTAATCTTAACCGTTTTGCCCTCTGGAACATAAAAGCAATCAATTCGACAAGGAATAGCTTCTTTACCTTCAGACATGGAGAATCCGAAGCCACCCACAACCCACGTGTATACGTTTCTTGACATAGGAGCTCGTGAAAGAAAGGCTGTGGATATATTGTAGGTAACTCTAATGTTGCCGTTCGGGAGGCTTTCGATGTCCCGGACGGGCATGGGGAGTGCGGAGGATGCCGTAGTGGCACCTGTTGCATAATCGAGCAACATTTGAGCAGAGCCCTCCAGAGTGGAGATGAGAGCCACTGCAATCAGGAGTTGTCTGAGCTTTCTCATGCAGTGATTGTTTTTTTTACACGTTTTTATACGTCGTTTGCTAAATTTGAAAATTGCACACTCGACCTATCAGCAGCACAGCATTTGTAGTCATGTTGCGCACCAGATAGTAGAACGGACGGTCAACAGTCATCGACACATGTTCAACATCTGTAATATTTCCGGAGGCAAGTCCTCCGGTCGTTACTGCAGCCAGTCGGGTTCCCTTATCCTCCGAGCAAGCCCCGCAGAGCATCAATCCGGCTATCGCTATCGGGTATATTGATTTCTTCATACGAATTATGTGTTAAGGGTTAAATCTGGAAATATATCAATTCAAAGTTAGATCATTTTTTGCTACTACAAAACATTTTACATTATTTCTGTAGTCGTTACGAGAAGCCGGGTTGAACCTGCGGTTGCAGCAATCAGTAAAAACTTTTTCATTTTATTAATAAGGGTTTTAGATAATTATATATGTTAGGCATGAGTGCCCACAATTTGAGAATTATTATTCAGCCCATCCACAGTATTGAGTTCCATCTGGTGTGGTTACAACAATTTCCATGGGAAAATATGAAGACGAAACGCCTACTATGATAGGGGAGCACGAGGGGTGAATGCCACTATATATTATCATACCATTGAGATCCAACAATTCCACACATACCAATCCTTCGTCTTGAGGGAAAACGATTGTTAGCCTCTCCTTTTCAGCTGATATAAAAGCTAGTATATCGGAGCCCTCATAAATACTCCCATCCTCCGTATGAGATTTAGGCGTCGGGGGAGTGAGCACAATAGGCGGATCATCGGGTAACTCTTTTGGTTTACCGGGATCAGTGCCCCACGTCGCAATCGGATAAGCAAATAATAAAACGAGGAAGATAATGATTTCTGGTCTTCATGTGATATGGGTATTAGTGATGGGGGCAAAGATAGGGGATAAAATTGGAATTTCCATGATTTTTGCTAAAAAAAAGACCTTACAAAACTTATTCATGTCTCTAATTTTCTGCCGGTTACAAACAACAAACCTTACAGTTTGTGTAAGAGATTAAAAATGAGCAAATTGCTACTGGAGTGGAAAACGACGGATTTTTGTTAAAAATTCATTTTTTTGTATTTTTGCAGGCGTAATATCAGTAAATTATAAAACGTAAATTTCCAAAATGAAAGCATTTCTCGTCCGCTGTTTGCTTTTTGCATGTTTCGTTTTCGCATTGTTGTCATGCGGACCCAGAAGATATGACGCCACGTTGTTGGGAGTTGAAAACGCAATAAAAATCCGGCCCGATTCGGCAAATGAGATGTTACGCGCGTATATGCCCTCGCGCGAAACAGGAATGGCCGACAGCGCCTTGGCAATATTGCTTAGGGCAGAGATAGCCTATAAAATGTATGAAACGAATCAGGACACGGCTTCGCTGCGCATAAGCGCCGACTACTTCCGGCGGACGGGCGACCTCAGGCGCCTTATGCGGGCCAATTTCCAATTTGCGGAGATTTGCGACCTGTCCGGCGATATTGAAGCCGGATTTATTCCGGCATTGGAGGGCCTGGACATAGCCTCAAAGTTAGGAGAAACGGAATATATCGGACGCCTGAACGAGACAATATCGGATTTCTATATTCGTCGATGGAACAGAAGGTCGGCCCTGGACCACATACTTCGGGCCACAGAGGCTTTTAAAGCCGCCGGTCTGGAACCAAATTATCGATATGCCAAAATTGAAGAAGCCGCAGCCTACATCAATCTATTCAATTTTGAGGGTGCCCGAAGGATACTCGACAGCATAATTCCGCAGATACCCCCTGAAGACAGCGCAGTGATGAGCGTGGCCTATAATCACAGGATGGTCGCGGAATACTATATGGGGCAACTTCCGGAAGCCCGGAAAAGTTTCGGGGAGGCGATGCGATATACAACAGCAAAATTCGAACCGGAGGCAAGTTTTGAGGCCCGGCTGGCCATAATGGAGGGCAAGCTCGAGGAGGCGCTTCGAATTCTCGATGAATGGGGCGCGAATTTGGCTGATGGCGGAGAAGGCGACATGCGATACCGCTACGCCCAATATCTCTACAAAAAAGAGGCGGGCGACAGTGCCGGAGCTCTACGCGACTATGAGGAATACCGCAGAATCGTAGCCGACGAGAGCATCGAGAATCTCAACAACCGTCTGAGCCGCCTATTGGCCGACTACCGGGCCAAGCAAAAGGCCGAGGCTACAGACCGGAGCCTCCTCGACCGGAAGCGGCTTTTATGGGGATGCATCATAGCGGCTGCCATTCTCTCGACTCTGGTGGTGTGGTACAGGGCCGCTCTGAGACGTCGCCGCAAGCTCTTAGAAAGGAAGATGGCGGTGATTGCAGAGATGAGCGATGCTATGAAATCCAGGGACTCTCAGATGCGCAGCCTCTTCCACGAGCAATTCAGAAGAATCAACGAGCTATCGCTGCGCTATCTCAAACTCCCGGCGGGAACGCCGGCGGGGGAGCGCGAAAACATCCTTGCCATGGCAAAAGAGGCCCTGAAAGAACTGGGCAGACGCGAAAAAATGGAGGCCCTCGTGGAAGAGTTCGACATAGTGCACGACGGGCTGGCCTCGCACATACGGAGGAGCCTCCCACGCCTGAAAGCCCGGGATTTCCATATCCTCGTGCTGTCGCTTTCGGGGCTTCAGCCCAAGGTGGTGAGTGTAGTCTTCGACATCAGGCCGGAGACGTGCTACACCGTGAGGACACGCCTGCGGCAAAGGATGCTGGAAAGCGACGACGAGCGGCTACGGGAGGCGGCGTCAGAACTGAACTGAGATACGGAGCGGGGCCGGATTTTTTTTATTTGCGTAGAATCCAGAAATAAATTATCTTTGCGACATATTTTCCCACTCTACACATCCATCCCATAAGACGATATGGAATACTCGGTACTGGACTTTTTATGCCTGTTAGGCTCGGTGGGCCTTTTTCTCTATGGCATGAAGGTGATGAGCGAAGGCCTGCAGAAAGCTGCTGGCGACCGCTTGCGCAATATTCTCTCGGCAATGACACGCAATCGTTTTACAGGCTTGCTCACGGGCTGCGCCATAACGGCGCTGATCCAGAGCTCGTCGGCTTCGACGGTGATGGTCGTGAGCTTCGTGAATGCAGGCCTTATGACCCTGGGACAGTCGATGGCCGTGATATTCGGCGCGAACGTGGGCACGACGTTCACGGCGTGGATCATAGCGATATTCGGCTTCAAGGTGAATATTTCGCTATTCACCCTGCCGCTGATAGGCCTTGCCGTGGTGTTCCTGTTCACGAACAAGAGCAAGCTCAAGAGCATAGGCGAATTTCTTATAGGCTTCAGCTTCCTTTTCATGGGCCTGGATATGATCAGCGCCTACGTGCCTGATCTGCAAAATAATCCGGAGATGTTCGAGACGCTGCGCAACTATGCGTCGATGGGAATACGCTCGATTCTTCTGTTCGCTCTGGTTGGCCTGGTGCTGACGATGGTGATCCAATCGTCGGCGGCGACCTTCGCTATAACCCTTATCATGTGTACGAAGGGCTGGATCACCTTCGACCTTGCGTGCGCGCTTGTGCTGGGATCGAACATAGGCACGACCATCACCCCCATCCTTGCGTCGATGAGCGGCAACACGGCGGCGAAGCGCACGGCAATGGGGCATCTGCTCTTCAACCTTCTCGGGACGGTGTGGTGTCTGTGCGTGTTTGTTCCGTTCGCGGAGTTCAACGACTGGCTGACGGAGGCCATCGGGCAGGGAAATCCCGAGGCTCTCTATACCTTCGTGAACGGCCTGGAACACACGGACCCTGAGCTGTATAACCATCTCTTCGACAATTCGCTTCCGGCGTCGCACCCTGTGGTGGCGCAGATAGGCGCGATGCAGATGAGCGTGAGCTTCGGACTATCGATGTTCCACACCACGTTCAATCTCGTGAACGTGATGATAATGATATGGCTCACCAAACTGTACGTGAAAATCGTCGAAAAGCTTGTTCCGGCCAAGAAGGGTGACGACGAGGAATTCACGCTCAAATTTATCTCCGGCGGCCTCCTGAACGCATCGGAACTCAATATCGCACAGGCAGAGAAGGAGATGGCTGTGTATGCCGAGCGCGTGGGCCGCATGCTGTCGATGGCACAGGACCTTGTGCACACGAAGGAGAATTCCGAAGACTACAACAAGCTCTACTCGCGACTGGAGAAATATGAAGACATCTCCGACCGGATGGAACTCGAGATTGCGCACTATCTGAACCGCTGCGCCGAGGGCAGGCTCTCGAACGAAGGCAAACTGCGTATCGCCGCTATGCTGAACATCGTGGGCGAAATCGAATCGATCGCGGATTCGTGTCTCGGCATCGGCAAGATCCTGAACCGCAAGATTCAGGCCGGAGCGAAGTTCAACGAGGAGATATACAGCAACATCGACGCACTCTACGTGTATGTTCGGGAGGCCATGAACCTGATGATCGAGCACCTGAACAACGTGGAGCACCTGACGGGCCACGAGCTCATAAGCTCCTACAACAAGGAGCGGGAAATCAACAACTTCCGCAACACACTCAGGAGCGCCAACGTGGAAAACATCAACGAGCACCACTACGAGTATCAGGCGGGCATCTACTACATGGACATCGTGGGCGACCTTGAAAAGACAGGCGACTACATCATCAATGTGGTTGACACGCTGCGCGATGCCTTCCGGAAGCATCAGGACAAGTAAAGCGCCGGTAAGCGGCGAAGCAAACAGGTCCGTGCACGAGCGCGTGCAAGAGGGCCGGCCCGTGGTGCCGGAGGGCACCGACGGATGAAATTTTGACAACAATTCTAAGACAATTCGGTAACAAAGGCTCGCATGCGCGGGATTTTGCGTATCTTTGCAGGGTAGAAAACCTGCTTATACCCAAAAAACGCCATGTCTCCTTCTTCCGGACATATTCTCGTCATAGACGCGGATGCCAACATCCGTGAGCTTCTTGACGTCAATCTCGACAGCGAGGGCTATGGCGTGAAGACTTATTCGACGCCGGAGGAAGCGGGCGAAATCAATCCGCTTGATGTCCATCTTGTGATCATCGATTCGATGGAGCGCTCGTTTTCGGGCATCGACTTCATCGCGGAGCTCAAGGACAACCCTCAGACGTCGGGCGTGGGCGTTTTTCTCTGCACGGCAGCGGGCTCGCAGAGCCTTGTGATCGAAGCTCTCGACGCCGGGGCGGATGATTTCATAGCCAAGCCTTTCTCGCTGAGGGAGCTGCTTGCGCGGGTGAAGTCGTATATGCGGCGCCATCACCATCTTCTCAAGGCCGGCCCGACCCCCCCGGGGACCGCCGTGAGCGTGCGCGACCTCAACATCGACCTCCGCACCCACACTATCACCAAGGACGGGATGCCCCTGGGGCTGTCGAAGACGGAAAGCCAGATCCTTGAGCTGCTGGCCCGTAACGTGAACACCTACGTGTCGCGCGCGGAGATCCACAGCGCCGTGTGGAACAACGAAGCGGGTATCAACGACCGAATTGTCGACACAAACATATCCCGTCTGCGCAAGAAGATGGGCGATGCCGGAGCCAGCCTGGTGAACCGCACGGGCATAGGCTACATGCTCTCCACCAAGTGAAGGAGCACCGGCAGCCATATCGCCGCCACGACATCTTCCGGGCAGATATTGATTGATTATTATTCAACAACCAACTACACCCCCGGCTGCGAGCTTTCGTGAGCTCCGCCACCAAAGACATTGGATATCGTCGTCGACCCCCTTCCGGCCATATCGGCCATTTTGTCAATTATCTCGCCGGACGCTGCAATATTCAGCGGCGGCCAAATCGTGGCCCTTGTCGTGGCCCTATTGTGTCTGCTTCTGTCGGGCTTTGTGAGCGGGAGCGAAATCGCCTATTTTTCCCTGACGCCACAGGAGCTTGAAGAACTCGAGGATGAGGATCCTTCGCAGGCCGAATCCATAGAGGCAATCCTGAAAAATCCGCAGAAGCTGCTGGCCACCATCCTCATTGCCAACAATCTGGTGAACGTAACGATCGTTGTGCTGTGTAATTTCGCCCTTGGCCCCATCTTCGAGGGCATGAGCGAGGTGCTGAGCTTCGTGCTCCAGACGGTCCTTCTCACCTTCTTGATACTGCTCTTCGGCGAAATCTTGCCCAAACTCTATTCCAACAGCAACCACCTGAGGTGGGCGCGGTTTGCCAATCCCGGCATCTCGCTTGCCCTCAAGCTCTTTTCACCCTTCTCGCGCCTGCTCGTAAGCTCCACGGGCATCGTGAACCGCGTGGTGACGAAAAAGCCTCAGAACATCACTGCCGATGAACTCTCGCAGGCCCTGGAGATAACCCAGGGGGCCTCGGAGGACGACAAGGAAATGCTCGAAGGCATCCTGCGCTTCGGCGACACCACGGCTGCTGAAATCATGACGCCGCGCACGTCGATTACGGGCCTGGAGGTGCATCTCGATTTTGCCGAGGTGATGAAGACGGTGGTGGAGAGCGGCTTCTCGCGCCTGCCGGCCTATGAGAACAATCAGGACGACATCGTGGGCGTGCTCTATGCGCGCGATCTGCTGCCCTACGTCGACAAGCCTGCCGACAAGGACTTCGACTGGCGCACGCTCCTGCGCAAGCCATACTTCGTGCCGGAGAGCCGCCAGATCGACGATCTGCTCGAAGACTTCCGCAAGCTCAAAATCCACATGGCTATCGTCGTGGACGAGTTCGGAGGGACGCAGGGAATCGTTACGCTCGAGGATGTGCTCGAGGAAATTGTGGGCGACATCGACGATGAATACGACGAACCGGAGCAGACTTACCGCAAGCTTCCGAACGATACATACGTGTTCGAAGGGCGCACGCTACTGACGGATTTCTTCCGCGTTACGGACCTCAACCCTGATGAATATGAAGCTGTTACGGAAGATGCCGAAACTCTCGCGGGAATGCTCCTCGCAATAAAGGGCGACTTCCCCGCCAACAAGGAGCCGCTCGTGTACGGGCGCTGCCGCTTCCTTGTGCTTGACGTAACGGACCACCGCATCAATGAGGTGAGAGTGAAGGTGATGCCCGACATCCAGGAGGCCTGAGTCATGAACAGACTGTCGCGTCTATCGCTGTATGTGCTCGCCTGGGGGCCGGCCGTGCTGACGGGCTGCTCGGGAGGCGATGATTCAACGGCCGTGCCTCGACGCAGGGCTTATCCGCGCCTATGGGTGGAGGCCGAC
The DNA here is from genome assembly GCA_947176295.1 of uncultured Porphyromonadaceae bacterium. Lineage (GTDB taxonomy): Bacteria > Bacteroidota > Bacteroidia > Bacteroidales > Muribaculaceae > CAG-873. The sequence continues at coordinate 10,628 of CAMWQB010000015.1, read as the reverse complement.
ACCTGCGGCCGCGCGGCCGAGCTCGGGGGGGTGGAGATGCGCATAAATCGCGCGGCGACCTTCCGCCACGATTCCCTCCGGGCCGACTGGGCCGATATAGAATATCCGGCCGCTCTGGGCGCTACTTTCCACCTGAGCCTCACCTGCCCCGGCTCGCTTCCTGAAGCCGTGGCGAACCGACGGCAGCGCATGGCCCTGAATCTGGGCGACGCACCTGCCCGCTCGGAAGAATTCCACAGCGGCCCGTGGGCGTGTACACTCGTGTTCAGCGACCGCGCGGGACTGACGACACCCGTGCAGATTCTTGCCTCAAATGCCGACGGGCGGCTGCTGAGCGGGGCTGTGGCGCTCAAAGCTCCGGGGACAGACGCGGATTCGATCCGCCCCTTGCTGGAGCTCCTGCGCGACGACGCCCGCACACTTCTGCTGAGCCTGCGATGAGTACCGAAGTGCTTCTTGACCTTGATTTTCCGGAGGGCGCACGAGTGCTCGTGGCCTCACTTCCGACGCATCTCGCCCCGGGCACGCGACAGCAGGCTTCGCGCCAGGCCGTGGAGGCGCTTCTGCTCCACGCCTTGGGAGAGGCGGACGCGCGCGTGAGTCATCGCGAGGATGGCGCTCCATATCTGGCGACACGTCCGGAGATACACATAAGCATCAGCCACTCAAGCCACTATGCTGCTGTGGCTCTGGGGCCGAAGGCTATGGGAGTAGATATTGAAGAACCGCGCGAGCAGCTGCGCCGTGTGGCGCCGCGGGTGCTTTCGGCCAAGGAGCTCGAAGAGTGTCCGCAACTGGATGATTTATTGCGGGCCTGGACTATAAAAGAGGCTCTCTACAAGCTGCATCCGAGCCCTGCAGCCTGCGATTTCAGGGGCAATATGAGCATTGCTCCACCGGCCGTAACGGGACATCGCGCGCGGATAATAAAAGAAATCGACTTCCCCACCCCGCCGGCACATCTCTGCCTGCTGACCGACGAATGAGTCCTCACAGGCTGCGTGCGCGGAGGGCGTCGGCGCTGAGCTGGGAGCGAAGGGATTCCATATCGGGAAATTTTTGCTCGTCGCGCAGTCGGCTCAGAAAATGGAGGAGTATCGTGCGGCCATATATATCGGCATCAAAATCAAGTATATGGGTTTCGAGGGATAGGCTTCCGTCGGCGCTGTCGATGCTTGGTCGGCGACCGATGTTTGTGATGCCTCGGCGGCTGAGGCCGAGGTGAGGAATCTCGACATCTACGGCATATACCCCCTCGGCGGGGATGGCAGCCCGAATATCGTCGGGGCGCAGATTTGCTGTAGGGAATCCTATTTCGCGTCCAAGAGCGGCGCCATGGCCAACGCGCCCTTCGAGCGTGTAAGGGCGCCCAAGAAGGGCCGCGGCCTTTTCCACATCTCCTGCGGCAATGGCGGCACGGATGCAGGAAGAGCTCACGTCGGTGCTTTCGGGCAAGGCGAGGGCAGGAGCGGGAATAATCTCGACACTCTCCTCAGCGGCCACGGTTCGGGCCGAGATTGCGTCGAGGCGATCGGACCCGAAATGATTGTTGAAGCCCACGACGAGGGCCGAGACGCCATACTTCTCCTTGAGCATCCGCAGGAATTCGCGCCCGGTGAGGGCTCGGAATTCCGGAGTGAAGTCGATAAATTCAACGTCGTCGACACCAAGCTCGAGCAGGCGCCGGCGGCGCACATCGGCCGAGCAGAGGCTCCGAGGAGCATCGGCAGGGCGCAGCAACTCGAGGGGGTGGCGCATGAAGGTGAGCACCATCGAGCGCGCTCCTCTGGCGCGGGCGGCATCGGTGAGGGCCCGGATGAGAGTGGAATGGCCGGCGTGGACACCGTCGAACATCCCGACGGCAGCCACCACGGATTGGCAAGGGCTCAGAGCAGACATCACTTCCGGGCTGCCTCGAAGGATTTGAGCACGTCGGTGAACTCCGTTCCCGGCGGAACGAGCTCGGCATGGAAGCCGAGAGCGCGGGCGGCGTCGACGTTTGCCTGCGAGTCGTCGAAAAAGAGAGTTTCCTCGGGACGAATGCCGAGCTCCCGTTCGGCATATCGGAAAATCGCGGCATCGGGCTTTGCTGCGCAGGCCTCGAAGGACGTAACCATCCCATCGAAATAGTCGGCGCGGCGGCGCGGGGGCAGCTTGTCGAACTCGCGCGCGAGAACGCCGTCCCACATTATGGGGTTTGTGTTGCTGAGCAAGTAGATGCGATAGCGCTTGCGCAGCTCCACGAGAGCCCGGAGGCGCTCCTCGGGAATGCCTATGATAAATTTCTGGAAAGCATCGTCGATTTGTGCATCGGATATGTCCTCGGGATTGGGGAACTCCTGCCGCAGAGCGGCATGGAACTCATCGACGGAGGCGGAGCCGTCTTCGAGAGCCATGAAAATCCCGGTCTGGGCATATTCGCCGAAGTGAGCGTCGGCGTCCGGGAGGCCGAGGCGCTCGAAGGCCTCGACGCAATTGCGCCGGCGGATGTCGACAACCACACCGCCAAGGTCGAAAAGAAGATTACGGATAGCCATATTCTGAATAAAATACCGGCCCGCAGGGTGGGCCCCGTGATTGAGGACAAAATTACTCTTTTTTTTTGGCTTCGCGACAGATTTTTCATATTTTTGCACTTTATTGGATAAGTAGCATTATTTCCTATAGGCCATGGCTTCCGACGTAACTCCCACACCCGTTTCCAAGATGACTCCCGAAGAGGAGGACCGCATGATCGAGGCTGCCTTCCAGGACCTCCTGGATGGCTATCTGAAGAGCAACCACCGCAAGAAGGTGGAGATAATCGAGCGTGCATATCGCTTTGCAAAAGAGGCGCACAAAGGTGTGCGCCGCCGCTCGGGCGAGCCTTATATCCTGCATCCTATAGCCGTGGCTAAGATAGCCTCGCAGGAAATAGGCCTGGGGTCGACGAGCATCTGTGCGGCCCTGCTCCACGATGTGGTGGAGGACACGGACTACACGACGGAGGACATCGAGCAGCACTTCGGGCCCAAAATAGCGCAGCTCGTGGAAGGGCTCACGAAAATCTCGGGAGGCATCTTCGGCGACAAGGCCTCGGTGCAGGCCGAGAATTTCCGCAAGCTTCTGCTGACGATGAGCGAAGACATCCGGGTGGTGCTCATCAAGATGGCTGACCGCCTGCACAACATGCGCACCCTCGGCTCCATGGCTCCGAACAAGCGCTACAAGATTGCCGGCGAGACGCTCTACATCTACGCTCCGCTGGCCTACCGCCTGGGGCTCTTCGCCATCAAGACAGAGCTCGAAGACCTCAGCTTCAAGCACGAACACCCTGAAATCTACGAGGAGATAGCATCGAAAATCCGCGAAAGCGAAGCCCGGCGCACGGCCGTCTACACCGATTTCGCCACGCCTATACTTGAAAAACTCGACGAGATGGGGCTCCGCTATGAGGCCAAGGCGCGGCTGAAGAGCGTGTATTCGATATACAATAAGATGGTGAACAAGCACCTGCCTTTCGAGGAGGTGTACGACCTCTATGCCATGCGCATAGTCTTCGACTGCGACGACCCGGCAAAGGAGAAGACCATCTGCTGGAATATCTATTCCGCCATCACCGACCTCTACAAGCTCCACCCCGACCGCACGCGCGACTGGATTGCCGTGCCGAAGGCCAACGGCTATCAGGCGCTCCACCTCACGGTGATGGGTCCGGACGGCAACTGGGTGGAGGTGCAGATCCGCTCGCGGCGCATGGACGAGATAGCCGAAAAGGGCTTTGCCGCGCACTGGCGCTACAAAATAGGCGAGGGCGATGAGGAAAGCGAACTGAACGCATGGCTCAAGACCATCAAGGACATTCTCGATAATCCCGAGCCGGGCGCCATCGACTTCCTAAACACACTGAAACTCAATCTATTCTCATCAGAGATAGTGGTATTCACCCCTGCGGGCGAACTCCTCACCCTGCCTTCGGGCGCCACGGTGCTCGACCTGGCCTTCGCCCTCCACACCGACCTGGGCATCCATGCCATCGCGGGCAAGGTGAACCATAAACTCGTGCCGCTCAACCACGTGCTTGCCTCCGGCGATCAAGCCGAGGTGCTCACCTCCAAAACCCAGCTTCCGCAGCCCGAGTGGGAGGAATTTCTCGTAACGGCCAAGGCTCGTACCCGTCTGCGCCAAGCCTTGCGGCGTGTTCGCCAGCCGCTTGTCGACCAGGGCCGCGAAATCCTCGAACACTGGCTTATAGACCACGAGATTCCGGACAACAATGCAGTAATAACCAAGCTTTTGGGCACGCTGCATGTGCCCAACCGCGACGAACTGTGCTATCAGCTCGGGGCTCGCGAAGCCATCCTCGGCGATTTCCTCGTCGGGCCACTGAAGAAAGCGGCGGCAGCCGATGCCGAGGCGGGCAAACGCAAAGAGGGAAGCAAGGGCTTCCTTTCCAAAATCAAGGCTATTGGCAAAAAGATGGTGCCGGGCACGCTGGCCTCCGACGAAGGGCAGGCTTCAGCCGCCCCGGCCGAACGTCCGAAAATCAATCCTAAGGAAATCTACCCTCTGCGAATGACGGCCGAGGGGGCCAACTTCAAGCTGTCGGACTGCTGCAACGTGGTGCCCGGCGACGACGTGATGGGCTTCATCAACGATTCGGGCGAGGTGGAGATCCACTCGCTGGACTGCCCTCGGGCTCAAGTGCTTAAGGCCGGTTTCGGCTCGCGCATCGTGGCCACGACCTGGGAGAGCGTGAGCGAGCGCTTCCTGGCCCACATCCGCATCGAGGGCATCGATCGCCACGGCATCCTCCAAGAGCTGATCTCGCTCATTTCCACGCATCTGGGAATCGACATCCGCAAGCTCGAGATCGAGGCGTCGGCGGAAGTGTTCCACTGCGACCTGTGGGTCCGTGTGAGCGATGCATCGGTCATCTCGGCGCTCTGCGAGAAAGCCCGGGAAATCGAAGGCGTCAACGCCGCCGCCCGCATCAGCCATTAGACCCTGTTCCCCAATATTTGTTAAGGCAGGGGTCGCATATCTCTGAGTGATTTTTATCTTGTGATGAAGGAGCGTAGCCGTAGCTACGTGACTGAAGAACAAGGCAAAAAGCGCCGGAGAGGTGCGATGGAAAGGTAATGCGCTTTGTGTAATTCATCTCCTGTTCCAATTCATCACAAATATTAGTATCCTCAGCCGTCCGGGGCATAAGTTACCATCGCCTCGGCCAATCGGTGTGCATCTGCGTCCGCTTGTTTCGGTCTCGATGCAACCGCATTGCTCCCTCACTGCGCGAACACATCTGCATAAGGCTTGACCGCCCCTGCCTTAACAAATATTGGGGAACAGGGTCTTAGTTGTTTTTTGGTAGTTTATTTTGTGCTTCGGTGATTTCTGATTAAATTTGCGGAACGGCTCTCCCAGAAGCCGGATAAAGCTCTTTTTCCCATGCAGAAATCTCTGACTACAAATATTATTATTGCGACCATCGCGGCCGTGGCCATCGTGTGGTTCTACCCCCACCCCGAAACAAGCCGCTACAACTACGAGGAGGGGCGCCCGTGGAATTACGCCCAGCTTATCGCTCCGTTCGATATCCCTGTGCATCCCGATTCGCTGACGCTGCAACGAGCCCGCGACACTCTCGACGCTCATTTCGTGCCTATCTACGAGCTGAATCAGCTGAAGACCGACTCGATTGTGCGAAGCCTGCCGGCCTCGCCGGGCAACAACTATGCCTCGCGCGTGGGCGCAGCACTGCGGCGCCTATATGCCGAGGGCGTGGTGGACAGCGAGACGCGCGAACAGATTGCCGAGGGAAAGCTGCCGAAGGTGCGCATCCTGGAAAAAAACATCCTGAGCGAGATGTCGACGAGCCAGTTTCTCTCGCCGCGCGAGATATACACCGCGCTCGACAGCCAGTTCAAGAAAGACCCTGAGCTGCACCACTACTTCTCGAGCATCAATCTGCCGGAGATTCTGGAACCGAACTTCACTCTGAACGAAACGGAGTCGAAGCGCCACTACGAATATGACTATCTGACGCTTACGGCCGACCGTGGACTGATTCTGCAGGGCCAGTCGATAATCGACAAGGGGGCTATCGTAACACCGCAGGACTTCACCAACCTGCGCACCTACGAGACGATGCTCGCCGAACGGAACACGAGCTCGGGGACGAACGACCTGCTGCTGCTCTTAGGGCAGTTTCTGTATGTGTCGCTGCTGCTGGCGAGCCTCCTGAGCTACTTCTACTTCTTTGTTCCGAAGATTTTCAAGAGCCGCCAGGCGATGATCTTCATGCTTCTCCTGCCGGTGCTCTTCTTCCTGCTGGCCACGGGGCTGAACAGCTTTGTGCAAGGAGGCATCTACATTGCGCCACTGATGATCGTGCCTCTGATGACGCTCGTGTTCTTCGACGGGCGCTCGGCTATCATGACTTCCTTTGTGTGCACGATGATATGCGCGGGCATCACGACCTTTGCGCTCGAGTTTATCTTCCTTCAGTTCTGCGCCACGGGTGCGGCAGTCTATTCCCTGAGGGAGCTGAGCCGCAGAGCCCAACTCCTGCGGACGTCGCTCACGGTTGTTGTGGCTTACATCGGGGCATACGTATCGCTGGAGCTACTGATGAACGGCGCGGTGGACGGCATCTCGATTAGGATGATAGTGTTTCTCGCTATAAATGCGGCGCTTACGTCTATGAGCTACATCCTGATGTTTGCCGTCGAGCGAATCTTCGGCTTTGTGTCGACCGTAACGCTCGTGGAGCTTGCCGACATCAATACGCCGCTACTGATGAAGCTTAGCGATGAATGCCCGGGCACGTTCCAGCACTCGATAGCCGTGAGCAACCTCGCATCTGACGCGGCTCAGCGCATCGGCGCGAACGTGCAGCTTATCCGCGCCGGGGCGCTCTACCACGACATAGGCAAGCTCTCGAATCCGGCGTTCTTCACCGAGAACCAGCACGGGGTGAACCCTCACGACGCGCTGCCTCCCGAGCGCTCGGCCTCGATAATCGTGAAGCACGTAACCGACGGCTTGAAGCTTGCGGAAAAAGAAGGACTTCCGGGGATGATACGCGACTTCATCCGCGAACACCACGGCGCGGGCATGGCCAAATATTTCTACTACAACGCCTGCAAGGCCGCACCTGAAGGGACCAGCGTCGACCCGGCGCCTTACACCTATCCGGGCCCCAACCCCCGGAGTGTGGAGACCTCGCTGCTGATGATGGCCGATAGCGTCGAGGCTGCCTCGCGCTCGCTTTCCGACCATTCTCCGGAAGCAATCTCGGCCCTGGTGAACAAGATAATCGACGGGCAGATAGCCGACGGGCTGCACAACCAGAGCCCCATAGCCTTCCGCGACATCGACATCATCAAGAAGGCGTTTGTGAAGCGGCTCATGACCATCTACCACTCCCGCGTGGCCTATCCCGGGGCTCCGAAGCCTGCGGGAACCCCCGCCTCCGATGGCTCCAAGGCACAATAAAAGCGCGCCGTACACGTTTAGAAAGAAGGAATCTATGAATACACCCGGGCACATACCGGGCCTGCGCCGAGAGCGGGCCCGTCTGCGCGGGCTGTCCGCATTGGCATTGCGGGCGGCCGCGTTGCTGTGTGTGTGCCTGGCCATCGGGGGCTGTTCCACCCGCAAGAACACGGCCGCCACGCGCAACTACCAGGCGTTCATCACCCGCTACAACATCTACTACAACGGCGACAAGCACTTCAAGGAGACGCTTGCCGAAATGGAAGACAAGTATGAGGACGACTATTCGCGCCAGCTATATCTCCACCCGGTCGAGGCCAAGGCCGAGCCTACGTCGCCCCAGCCGAGCGGCAACTTCGACCGCTCGATCGAAAAGGCGCAGAAAGCCATCCAGCTGCGGAGCATAAAGAAGAAGCCGGCGAAAAAGTCGGGGAAGGCCTCGGACCCGGCCTACAAGGCGTGGATGAAGCGCGACGAGTATAACCCCTTCCTGCACAACGCATGGATGATGATGGGCCGGAGCCAGTACTACAACGGCGACTTCGCCGGGGCGGCCTCGACCTTTTTCTACATCTCGCGCCACTTCGGGTGGCTTCCGGCTACGGTTACGGAGGCACAGCTCATGCAGGCCATGAGCTACCTGGGGATGGGATGGCTTTTCGAGGCGGAAATGATTCTGAACCGCATCAAGCCCGATGAGCTCACCGACAACAATCTCCGTCTGCTCTACAACACGGCCATGGCCGACTATCTGCTGCGGAAGGAGCAATATGCCGAGGCGCTGCCCTATCTCCGTGAAGCGGCCTCGAAATCGAAGGGCGCCCAAAAAACGCGCCTCACATTCCTCTTAGGTCAAACCCTTGCCCGCGAAGGCCATAAGGCCGAGGCCTACGAAGCCTTCAAGAAGGCCGGGAGCAGCACTTCGGCCTCATATCGCACGAAGTTCAACGCCCGTATCAAGCAGAGCGAAGTCTTCGAAGGCAAGGACATCGAGAACGAAGTGGCGGCGCTGAACCGCATGACGCGCTACGACCGCAACAAGGACTACCTCGACCAAATCTACTATGCCATAGGCAACCTCTACCTGAGCCGCGGCGACACGGCCCACGCAATCGAGAACTATGAGCTGGCAAACAGCAAAAGCACGCGCAACGGCATCGACAAGGCCATGAACCAGCTGACGCTGGGGCGCCTCTATTTCGAGCAGGGCAACTACGAGAAGGCCCAGCCCTCCTACTCGGAGGCCGTGCCGCAGCTGCCCGAAAGCTTCCCGGACTATGCCACGCTGAAGCGCCGCAGCGACGTGCTGGACGAACTGGCCGTGTACTCGCAGAACGTGAATCTGCAGGATTCGCTCCTGCACCTTGCCTCGCTGCCGGAGGATGAGCTGCTGAAGGTAATCGACGGGATGATAGCCGACCTGGTGAAGCGCGAGAAGGAAGAAGCCGACGAGGCGCGGCGCCTGGAATACGAGGCCAATTCCGAACAGTTCGGCAACCAGCTTCAGGACAACACGAACAGCTTCACGATCAACTCCGACAATTCGTGGTATTTCTACAACACGGCCACGAAAAATGCGGGCAAGACCGAGTTCCAGAAACGCTGGGGCTCGCGAAAACTCGAAGACAACTGGCGCCGCCGCAACAAGGCCAGCTTCAATACCCAGGACTTCGACGCTCCCACCGACGAGGGCGAGCAGGGCGAAAGCGCGGGCGAGGAAAGCGCGGCGGAAGAGACGGAAGAGGCTCAACAGAGCCCCGAGGAGCTGGCTCGCGCGGCCGACCCCCACAATCCGGAATACTACCTGGCCCAGATTCCCTTCAAGGACGAGGAGAAGCAGACGGCACACGAGGTGATTCAGGAAGGGCTCTACAATATGGGCGTGATTCTCAAGGACAAGCTCGAGGACTTCGGAGCCTCGCAGCACGAATTCGACCGTCTGCTCAAGGATTATCCGGACAACATCTATCGCCTTGACACGTACTACAATCTGTATCTGATGTTTATGCGCCAGGGACGGACACAGGAGGCCGAGGCTTACCGGAAACTGATAATCGAAGATTTCGCCGATTCGAAGTACGGAATGGCCATGCGCGACCCAGAATATCTGGAGAAACTCAAGACGATGGACGCCCGCCAGCAGGCGCTCTACGACAAGACCTACGAGGCTTATCTGGCCAACGACAACGAGGGCGTTCACCGCGGCTATGATGAGATGATGGACACGTATCCGATGAGCAAGATTGTGCCCAAATTCATGTTTCTCAACGCTCTTGCCTATGTTACGGACCGCGAGCCGGAGAAATTCAACGCCCAGCTGCGCGAGCTCCTCGAACGCTATCCCGACACGGACATCACCCCTATTGCCTCGGCATGGCTCAAGGGCATGGCTCAGGGACGCCAGCTGCAGACGCCCTCGTCGGGCAACCTGCGCGGGATGGTGTGGGACACACGCCTCACCAACGACTCCATCATGGCCTCGGGCGATGCCGGGCCACTGGAATTCGACCTGAATCCCGACACGCGGCAGCTACTGATATTCACCTTCGACACGGGCGACGTATCCTCCAACGAGCTGCTCTACGAGATTGCCCGCCATAATTTCCGGGCCTTCGTGGTAAAGGATTTCGACCTTGAGCCGATGAACTTCGGGCGCCTCGGCATGATTCTCGTCAAGGGTTTCGACAATATGGCCGAGCTGAACCACTACCGCAGGGTCATGGCTTCGGCTCCGGACTTCCGTCTGCCGGCGGGTGTGCGCCCCATAGCCATCAGCGAGGCGAATTTCCAGACCCTGCTCGACAACGGAAGCTCCTTCGACGAATATTTCAAGTATCTCCAGGAGCAGAATTACATCGACACTCAGGCCGACCTGCTGCAGCCTCAGGCCATCGAGACGCTCGAGGAAGCCGACAAGGCCACCAAGGAGATAAAGGCTGAAATCAAGGCAGAGGAGGCTTCGGCCGTCGCCCCGACAGAAGCCGCTGAATCCGCGGAGGGCGCCTCCGAAGACGATCCCGAGCCCGCAGCAGCCGCGGCTCCTCAGGCAGCTCCGGCAGATGCTCCTGTCGCTCCGGCCACCCCCGCTACAGCTCCCCCCGCTCCGGCGCCCACGGCTCCGGCCAAACCTGCAATAAGCCCCGCAGCTC
>CAMWQB010000014.1 GCA_947176295.1 uncultured Porphyromonadaceae bacterium | reverse complement strand
ACCCTTTTGGGGTATACACGCTTTCCAGGCGTGCCTCTTCAGCCACTCGAGCATCGCTCCTTGCTTGTTTGCGAGTGCAAAGTTAGGCTATTTTTTTGAGATTTAAAAATATTTTCGGTTGTTTTTTCGTATGGGCGCTTATTTTTTCTTGAAAAGTGCATTTACTCTTGTGGGGTTTGCTCCAAGCTTGATTGCTTTGTTGGCATCGGCATGAGCATCGTCCAGACGGTAACGATCGCGGTTGAGCCATGCGCGGTAGTAGTAAAGTTCCGGATCCGATGGATATTTTTCTAATCCTTCCGCAATTGTTGCGGAAGCTTCGCTTAGATTCTGGAGGTGTAGAAGGCAGCCTGCCAAGCCTGCGTAATATTCAGGAGCGTCTTCCGCCGAAATAAGTATCTCATAATATGTTATGGCCTCACTATTGCGTTCGGTCAGGGAGTATAGCGTGGCCAGTGCTCGCGCTGTCCTGATTGATTTCGCTTCTTGTTGTTCAAGTACTTTGAAGTCATTTTCAGCAGTTTGCAAATTACCTGAATATAGTGCGATAAGCCCATGATAATAGCGGGATTCGGCGTCAAGGCTATCAAGTTGAAGTATTTCGCTGTATTCGGCGAATGCATCCTTATCTCTGCGCATTTTGAGAAGGACCCGGGCCCGGTTTGAACGAGCCATTTTCATGTCGGGATAGGCTGCAATAGCTTCGTCGAGAGTAGCGAGGGCCGTTGCATCGCTATCCATCATCGAATATACCATGCCGAGATTTGTCATCAGGAGGATGTTAGAGGCGGAATGTGGCTTTATTGAGATGGCTTCGCGAAGTCTCGCAGCAGCTGTAGGATAATCCTCCCGTGCAATTGCCGAATCGGCTTCTCCGCAAAGAATAAGATATGGATCTTCGTCATAATCGTCTTTCGGAGAGGCTGCGGATACAGTCATGGCGCAGACAAAGGAGGCCACTGCGAGCAAGATAACTAAATTCTTCATAGAGTGGGGGAGAGAGAAGAAGGGCTGCGCAAGCCTCGCGTACATACTTGAGGCATTATTGCGCAGCCCGTGTATAGTTGTCTATAGGTCGAAAATTACTTGATGAGATACTGCGACGAAATCGACTGGTTGGAGTGTACTCGGCGGATAGTGTCGGCAAAGAGACGGGCTACCGACAGAATTGTGCATTTTTTGCAGTCTTTGTGGAAAGGAATCGAATTGGTGAAGATCATTTCCGTGAGCCCGCAGTCGTTCACACGTTCGCTGGCGGGGTCGCTCATGATTGCATGCGAAGCGAGGGCACGCACGCTCTTGGCGCCGTTGGCAAGCATGAGGTCGGCGGCCTTTGTGATAGTGCCGGCTGTGTCCACCATGTCGTCAACGAGGATCACGTTCTTGTCCTTAACATCTCCGATAACAGTCATTTTAGCCACGACATTAGCCTTCGCACGCTGTTTGTGGCAGAGCACCAGAGGCACATCGAGATATTTGGCATAGTTGTTGGCGCGCTTCGCACCGCCGACGTCGGGAGTTGCGATAACCATATCTTCTAGCTTGAGGCTCTGGATATAGGGAATGAATACCGACGATGCGTAGAGGTGGTCGACCGGGATATTGAAGAAGCCCTGAATCTGGTCGGCGTGGAGATCCATGGTGATTACGCGATCCACACCGGCAGCAACGAGCAGGTCGGAGACGAGCTTGGCGGCGATGGATACGCGCGGCTTGTCCTTGCGGTCCTGGCGAGCCCAGCCGAAATAGGGAATAACGGCTATGACGCTGGATGCGGACGCACGCTTGGCGGCATCGATCATCAGGAGGAGCTCCATGAGATTGTCGCTGTTGGGGAAAGTGCTCTGCACGAGATAAACCTCGCAACCGCGGATGGATTCTTCGAACGATACTTCAAATTCGCCGTCGGCAAAACGAGTGATGTTCATCTTGCCTAATTCGACACCGAGGTCTTTGGCGATTTCTTCAGCAATGTATTTCGAATTTGTGCCGGAGAAAATTTTGAAAGGGGGAAGGGCTTGATTCATCGTTATTTGAGATGAGTATTGATGAGTTTGTTGAAGAGTTTTATTCCTGTTTGTCGTGCCTTGTTATTTTGAGGGAGATGTCTGCCTCAGAGGCTTGATCGCGGAGCCGGAAATTTTCCAGACTACAGCGCCGTGTGCGGGCACGTTGCTTTCAAAGGGCTCGATAGAGGCAAAGGTCTTGGGCGCTTTCGTTCCCGTGATGAGTTCGCGGGCCTGAGGGTCAACTCCTTCAGGCAGGTCGAGATAGGTGAAAGCATGTCGGGGGATATTCACACGCACTCGGGCCTCACAGTCGTCGAAGTTGGCTATAATCACAAGTGTTTCTTCCGCCGAAGAGCGTAGGAAGGCAAACTGACGGTGGGGATTGAAGTCCGGATTGTCGTAGTTTACATACATCAGGTCGAAGAATCGGCCTTCGCGAATGGCGCTTTCGGCGTTGCAAAGTTTGAGAATGCGCGAATATGTTTTGCGAAGGGCCTCAGCTCCGGGTGTCAGTTTCCCGTTGCATTTGCCCTTGTTGAGCCACATTCTCAACGAGGCAATGCTCCAGTAATCGAAGATGGTTGTGCGTCCATCCAGGCCGGAATAGCCTTCGGCATCCATGCCCGTTTCGCCCAATTCCTGTCCCATATATATCATCATCGGGCCGGTTGAGATCATAGCGCTTACCGTAAGCGAGGCAATTGCTCGCCATGGATCGCCGCAGTAGAAGGAGGAAGCGAAGCGCTGCTCATCGTGGTTCTCAAGGAAGTTGAGCATATTGGGCCCGATACCGTCTACCGTCTGCCAGCAGGAAGTGAGCGCTGCCGCGCTAACGTTGCTTGTCTCGATTCCGCGCAGAGTGTCGTAGAGATTCACCTTGTCATACAAGTAGTTGAATCCAGCTGCAATGAAAGGACGATAAAGATTGATGTCGTATATCTCGGCGATGAAGATTATCTCCGGATAGTGTGTCCGGACATTCGGAATAGCCCACTGCCAGAATTCAAGAGGCACCATGTGCACCATGTCGCAACGGAATCCGTCAACGCCCTTGGCTGCCCAATACCGCAGGATATGCAGCATCTTCAACCAGGTTGAGGGTATCGGGTCGAAGTGTTTTGAGCCGTTTGCCGGGTCTACACCATAGTTGAGCTTCGCCGTGTCGTACCAATCCGTAGAGCAGGGAAAAGCATTGTAGCAATCATTTCCGGAAGCCTTGGCCGGAAACTCAACATAGGCGTCTTTCCCTTGCCCGAGATCTACAGAAGGGGAGAACTGTTGGCGCGTAATGTAGTAGAAGTTGTTGGAAGGCGAGAAGAACATGTCCGTGTTGTCGCCCTGTCCGAGATCTTCAATACCCGTAGGCTTGGCATCAGAGTAATACTCACGGGCAACATGATTCGGCACGAAGTCTATTATAGCCTTGAGGCCCTGCTTGTGAGTGCGGGCTATCAAGGCTTCGAATTCTGCTACGCGTCCTTCAACATTTTCGGCAATGTCGGGGTCGATGTCATAATAGTCCGTTATCGCGTACGGGCTTCCCGCGTTGCCCTTCACAACGTGAGGATTATTGCGGGCAATTCCATGGGCCGTGTAATCGGCGTTGTGTGAATGCTCGATTACGCCTGTAAACCAGACGTGCGTTACGCCCATTCCCTTAATCGACGACAGCACCTTTTCCGTAATGTCATTCATCTTGCCGGACCCGTTTCTTTCGAGTGAGCCATTCACGGCCGGGGTCTCGCAGTAGTTGGTGAATAGTCTGGGGAGGAGCTGGTAGATTATAGGTTTAATTGAGGATGTCATTGTTTGGCAGTAGTGTGATTGGTTGCTATGCTTTCGTATAAGGCCGTGTCCTATAGCTGGTCGGCCATGGGAGGCGTAAGGTCTGAAATGCAACCCGTGTCCTTGTTTTTGTCGGGATTCCAGAGACCGGCCTGGCGCAATGCTCGTCGTGTGCTTAGGTATCCGCTCACGAACACCTTGTGAATATGACTGAGATCGAACACTTTATAGCTCGCGATTTCCGACGTTTCAACGGCCACGTCGCATATGGCCATATCTTCTGCTTGATTGGCTTTGGCCATAAGGTTGTAGGTACGCATCGCTGCGCCTATCACAGAGCTCGTGTCGTAGTCTCTCAAGGGGCTCACGTTGATTCCTATCAAGAGATCACATTTGTCGCGGATGATCCATGCCGGCATATTGCGCAAAACGCCGCCATCCACATAATTCGTTCCATCGATATTCACCGGAGTGAAAACAATGGGAATCGAACATGAAGCTACCATCCGTGGTCCTATGGGCCCTTTATGAAAAATTGCCGGACGTCCGTTGTCGAAATCCGTAGCGCCTATATATGTGGGAATTTTGAGGTCTTCCATTTTGCGCGCACCTTTGAGGTGCGACAAAATGAATTTTTCAAACCGTTTGATCACAAACAGACCTCCCCCGCCCAGTTTAAATTCAGCAAAATCGCGGAAGCCGCGTTCGCTGAATATCGAAGCGATTTCGATGGGTTTGCATCCCGCGGCATAAAGTACTGCAACTACTGAGCCGGCGCTTACGCCCGCTATTACGTCCGGGCACAATCCGGCTTCTTCAATAGCCATCAGCGCCCCGGCGTGCGCTAAACCGCGTGCGCCACCGCCGCTGAGGGCCACACCGAGGCGGTAGGGGCGCCCCGAAGACTGGTCTGTCGCTTTATTCTGCGTCGTTTCCATAGTTTCTTCCCGCAAAGTTACGCAGAAAATTCCGAATCCTCAAAAATGCGGCCCTGTTTTTCTCTTTTTCACGTTTCACTATTCCGAATGTGAAAAAAAATCGCTAAATTTGTGCTCAACCTTAAACTGACCACCGTATACCCACATGAGCGACGAATATATTTCCGAAGATTTCCCCGGCGATTCCCTCCCACTTTCTCCCGACGATTCGGGGGAGGATACAGATGAGGTTGCCGAGGCCGAAGCCGTGCAGTTTGCCGGATTCAAGCCCTATACAGACCCGGCCGATGTTGTGCGCCACCACCTCCGCGGAATGTATCAGACGTGGTTTCTGGAATATGCATCATACGTTATTCTCGAGCGAGCCGTCCCCAATATTGCCGATGGTCTTAAGCCCGTTCAGCGTCGCATCCTTCATGCCATGGAGCGCCTTGATGACGGAAGGCTCAATAAGGTTGCAAACATTGTGGGCCACACCATGCAGTTCCACCCCCATGGCGACGCATCTATTAAGGATGCACTGGTGCAGATGGGGCAGAAGGATCTGCTGATCGAAACTCAAGGGAACTGGGGCGATACCCTCACAGGGGCCACGGCCGCCGCTGCACGATATATCGAGGCACGCTTGTCGCCATTTGCGCTCGATGTCCTTTTCAACAAGAAAGTTACGGAGTGGACAAAAAGCTATGACGGCAGGAATGACGAGCCCGTTACGCTTCCGGCCAAATTCCCCTTGCTTCTCGCTCATGGCACGGAGGGTATCGCTGTAGGCTTGTCTTCTAAGATTCTCCCCCACAATTTCAACGAGATAATCGATGCTGCGGTTGCCTATATCCGTGGCGAGGAGTTCGAGCTTTTTCCCGACTTTCCTACAGGTGGCATGATCGACGTCAGCCGATATAACGACGGACGCCGCGGAGGCACTCTGAAGATACGCGCAAAGATAGAAAAAATCGATTCCCGCACCCTCGCCATAACGGAAATCCCTTACGGCAAAACCACCGGCACTGTCATCGATTCAATCCTCAAAGCATTAGAAAAAAACAAGATAAAGATACGAAAGGTCGAGGACCACACCTCCAAGACCGCTCGCATCATCGTCCATCTTCTCCCGGGAACTTCCAGCGACAAGGCCATCGATGCCCTCTATGCATTCACGGATTGTGAAGTGAGCGTGTCGCCCAACTGCTGCGTCATCTCCGACAAGAAGCCTCTCTTCCTTGGTGTGAGCGATGTTCTGTGCCACAGCGTGGATGCCACTCGCGAAATTCTTCGACGGGAACTCGAAATCCGTTTGGGAGAGTATCGCGAAAATCTTCTCTACGCTTCCTTGGAGCGAATTTTTATAGAAGAGAGAATTTATAAGGATAAAGAATACGAGACCGCCGGCAGCATAGACGAAGCTCTGGCCCATATTGACCTGCGGCTTGTGCCATATAAGGAGACGTTTATCCGCGAAGTTACACGCGACGATCTTCTCCGCCTTCTCGAAATCCGGATGAAGCGCATCCTGCGTTTCAATGTAGAGGAAGCTGAAAGGAATATCGCGGAACTCAGCGCCAAAATCGAAGATATCCTCAGACGGCTCGGCAATATGGACGAGGAAACAATCCGATGGTATCAGGGGCTGCAGGCAAAATATGGCGAAGCTTACCCCCGCCATACTACCATCCGCGGTTTCGACAATATCCAGGCATCTACCGTAGCGGAAGCAAACGAAAAACTATACATCAACCGCAAGGAAGGATTCATCGGCACTTCGCTGAAAAAGGACGAATTTGTCTGCAACTGTTCCAGCCTCGACGATATAATTATCTTCTATAAGGACGGGCGATACAAAGTGGTGCGTGTTGCCGACAAGATATTCGTCGACAAAAATGTGTTGTATGTCAATGTGTTCAAGCGCAATGACAGTCGGACTATCTACAACGTTATATATCAGAACGGTCGCGGCGGCATCTATTACATGAAGCGCTTTGCCGTTACATCAATGACCCGCGACAAGGAATACAACATCACCCCAGGCCTTCCGGGTTCGAGGGTTGTCTGGTTCTCCGCCAATCCTAACGGTGAGGCAGAAGTGGTGAAGGTCACGCTTAAACCCAAATTACGCCTGAAGACGCTCCAGTTCGATGTCGATTTTTCCAAGCTTGCCATTAAAGGCAGGGCTGCCCAGGGCAATCTGGTTACTAAAAACGAAGTCCATTCCTTCACGCTCAAAGAGCGCGGCGCCTCCACGCTGGGAGGTCGCGAAGTGTGGTTCGACCACGATGTGATGCGCCTCAACTATGAAGGTCGCGGCGAGTTCCTCGGCGAGTTTCAGGGGCGCGATCTTGTGCTGGTTATTCTCAAGAATGGCGAATACTATACCACGGGCTTCGAAGCGACAAACCACTATGAAGAAGGAATATTGCGCATCGAGAAATTCCGGCCGAAGGTAGAGTGGACCGCCATACTCAACGATGCTGATCAGGGATATCCATACATCAAACGTTTCCTATTCGAGCCTTCTCCCAAAAAACAACGCTTCATCGGCAAAAACGATAAATCATCATTGATACTTCTTTCAGACACGCCGGGGGCCCGATTCGAACTTACGTTTGGCGGGGCCGACAGCGTGCGTGAGCCTGTGATTATCGATGCGGAGGAATATATTGGTTTAAAATCCGTGGAAGCGAAAGGGAAACGGCTCACCACCTGGACCCTTGCCGACGTGCGCGAAATTGATCCTCGTCCATCGGCCGAAGGAGCGGATACTTCCGTCTCGGATTCGGATGATGATAGCCAACCGATTGCCACAGACATTATCCCGGACGAAGAAATAGGACATCTCGAAACCGATGGCGAGCGCAGCGATGAAGAAGTGCGCGACGAACTCCTCGGCCAAAAACGAATATTCTGACTATGTGTCGCATTTCCGCTTTAATTTCGGTATGCCTCGGTTTGCTTTGCTCCTTATCGCTGACTGCGCAGAAGAGCGAAGATCCGGTTCGCCCGATATACTCGGCATATATGGTCGAAGCCGGGTCGTCTCATGTGGCCGAAACTTATCTTTCGCCTCTGCATTACGATGGCTGGACCGTGGGCCTGTCGCATCGTCGTGCACAGGCAATGCGCTTCGACCCGGAGAACTGGCTCATGGAGCTCGGTGGAAGAGTGCATGTCGACCGAACCTTGGCCCGACCTGCTCGAAATGTTGTGGAATGGCGGCTGGCTCTTGAACTCGACTGGGCCATGATGCACAAATGGTTGCTGACAAAAGGCCTCACCCTCTATGCAGGTGGTTTTACACGAGCCGATGCGGGTGTATTCTATCTTTCAAGGAACGGCAATAATCCAGCTGCCGCAAAAGCATCGTGGACCATTGGCCCACGTGCCGGTCTGGGATATGCAATCCGGATAGGCAAACTTCCGCTTGCATTCCGCTACTTTGTAGACATGCCTCTTACAGGCATTTTCTTTTCTCCTGCGTATGGCGAACTGTATTATGAGATATATTTGGGAAACCGGAGCGGCCTCGTGCGCGGAGCATGGCCCGGGAATTTCTTTCGCATCGACAATACTATAACGGCCGACATGCGCTTCAATTCCACAATCCTGCGTGTAGGCTATGCCTCCCGGGTCTTTTCGTCGAAAGCTTCAGACATCGTAACGCGCGTGGTGAGCCACTCATTCATATTCGGCGTCGCTCAGGAATGGCAGGCCGTAAATGGCTCGCACAGCACGACAGAGGCTCGTAGAATCATATCCGCTTACTGATGAAGAAACTTATTTCATTTGCACTTTTGGCCATCATGGGGGCATGCCATGGCATTCCTTCCTGGGATAACGATATCGAAGGCAACTTCAATGCTTTGTGGACTATTCTCGACCAACACTATTGTTTCTTCGACTATAAAGGTCTTGACTGGGATGCAATTGGGAAGGAATACCGTGCGCAGATCAAGCCCGATATGGAAGCATCGGAATTCTTCGATGTCTGTTCATCTATGCTTGATCGCCTTGAGGACGGACATGTGAATCTTTCTTCTCCATTTGCTGTGTCCTATTATCGCAAATGGTGGAGCGACTATCCGCAAAATTTCGATTGGCGTCTTATTCAGGAACATTATCTCGAATTCGACTATACCACCGGAGGAGGCCTGAGCTACAAGGTTCTTCCTCAGAATGTTGGATACGTTAGATATGATAGCTTTGCTTCTTCGATGGGCGCATCTTTCCTTGATGCAATGTTTTTAAACCTCAAGGAGTGCCCGGGATTAATTATTGATGTACGCAACAATGGAGGCGGCGACGTTACGCGTGTCGAGCAGCTCGTAAGCCGATTCCTTGAAGATCCTATAGCAGCCGGCGCAATATGCCACAAGACCGGGCCCGGACACAACGATTTTTCAGAACCGTACACTTTCTATTACGAGCCGGAAAAGAATCACGTACGTTGGTTGAGGAAAGTGGTGGTGCTGACGAACAGAAGCACCTTCAGTGCTGCGAATCAATTCGTTGCCATAATGAAGAGCCTTCCGAGAGTTACAATAGTCGGCGATCGTACAGGAGGCGGCGACGGAATGCCCTTCTCCTCAAGCCTTCCCTGCGGATGGAGTGTACGCTTTTCAGCATCTCCCGTCTACGATCCCTCCGGGAAGCTCACGGAGTGGGGCGTTGAGCCTTCCGAAGGATGCCGTGTGGACATGGACCCCGACGAGGCTTTAAGGGGAAAAGATACGATTCTCGATTTTGCAGTTTCCCTCCTTGCTGAAAAATAAACGGATGCCAATCCGGTAAGAAAGGCATCCGTGCAAATTTTCTTTCAATTTTCTTATTCTGCGTCGTTGCGTGGATTATTATTCAGGGTAGCTGTCCGTTCTTTCACGAGCTTGCGGTCAACTTCTTCCTTGTCGGCGCTGTCAATTGCAGCCCCGGGAAACATCTTCACGTCTTTAACGACCTCTTCGGCCTGAGATTTCTTCTTGTTGCAAGGCATAATTTATAAGTTTTAGGGGTTTTATACATTTAAAACAAGCTTTGAGGCCGATTTGTTTTCCATTTCCGCAAGCAGGTCCCCGGCGCTTAAAGCTCTTCCGTCGGCGACCAGACCGGCTCGCGCTGCAGCCATGCCAATCACTTCTTCAGGCGTATGATGTTCACGCAAATACTCCATGCTCATGGCGCTGTCGCGTTTGCTTAGCCTTATTCCGGCGGAATTCCTTACCAAAGGCAGATGATAATACTCCGGGGTAGGGAAGCCCAGAAGATGCTGCAGGTAAATCTGCTGAGCGGTGGACAGAAGCAGATCATCGCCTCGCACAACTTCAGTTACTCCCATCAGAGCATCGTCTACAACCACAGCAAGCTGGTAAGCCCACGCGCCGTCAGCCCTTCGGATAATGAAGTCTCCACAAAATTCAGCGGGATTCACACACTGCGGGCCGCAGATACCATCATTAAAAAATATATCTTCACTCTTGGCATACAAGCGTGTCGCGAGCCCATCGGGGATTTCTGTTGCAAATGGCGGTGTCTCTTGCGGACGGCATGTGCCAGCATACACAATGCGACCATCGCTCTGGTGAGGCGCCTGGGTGGCCATGATGTCTGCCCTGCGGCATCTGCAGCCATAGCAAAGACCGGAAGCGAGTAATTGGCGGTAGTAGCTATTATATATTTCGCCTCTCAGGCTTTGGCTGTACGGTCCGGCAGAAACCGTTCCGGACAAACCGCCCTCATCCGGAATCAGACCGAGCCAGTGCAGGTCGTCTTCGATAAGCTCTGCAAATTCCTTTTTAGATCTTTGCGGGTCCAGGTCCTCGATTCTGAGTAGCCATGTGCCGCCTTTGCTTTTCGCGGATAGCCACGACAACAGCGCCGTGTAGATATTTCCCAGGTGCATGCGTCCCGATGGCGAAGGCGCAAAGCGGCCTTTTACGGCCTCAGAGAGCTGTGTTTGCTTGCTCATCAGTGCTTCAGATATGCGCGATGGACGCGAGGTGATACGGACGTCAGGATTTCGTATGGAATAGTCTCGAGTTTCTCAGCCAACCGTTCCACCGGTGCCGACGGTCCGAAGATTTCCACTTCATCGCCAACACACACATCCGGCGCATCGGTAACGTCCACCATACAGAGATCCATGCAGATGTTTCCAATTGTAGGACACTCCGTGCCGCGCACAATGAATTTTGCACCTCCTCGGCCGAAATGACGATTAAGCCCGTCTGCATATCCGATAGGCACGGTCGCTATTAAGGACGGACGAGACGTAACGCCTCGGCAACCATAGCCTATCGGTGTGCCCGCAGGCCATTTTTTTAGTGAAATGACCGTAGACACGAGCCGTGCTACAGGTTTAAGAATTCGTCCGCTTGGAAGTTCGGGCACGGGCGAAAGCCCGTAAAGACCCAGACCGAGGCGTGCCATATCGTAAGCCGAAGCCGTGTGGCCGTATCTTTCGATTCCGGCCGTATTGAGGAGATGACGCTTTACGTCGCGGGCATATGGAATGTGTCGCAGCAATTCTGTGCTCATGCTTTCATAAGCATCAAGCTGACTTTGCGTATAGGCATCCATATCCAGGCAATCGGCCGTGGCGAGGTGCGAGAATATCGACCGTACACGAACAAGATCGCCAGCCTCCTCAAGTGCAGCAACAAGTTCGGGGAGTTGTTCGGGAGTAAAGCCCAGACGGTGCATCCCCGTGTCAAGTTTAATATGGACGGATGCCTGTTTTACCCCGGCTCGGCGTGCTTCGCGGAGTAGCCGGCGTAGCTCCTCGACGGAAAAAACCGTGGGTTCGAGATGCTCACGGAACAGCACGTCGTATTTGTTTGTCATCGGATTGAGAATGATGATTGGCATCGTAATGCCCGCCTCTCTCAAGGCAACACCTTCATCCACCACCGCAACGGCAAGATAAGCGGCGCCCGCGCTCTGCAGGGTCTTTGCTATCTCGAGCGAGCCCATACCGTAGGCCGATGCCTTCACCATTGCCACTATACCAGTGCCCTCGGGAAGCTGCGAGCGATAGTAGTTGTAGTTATGTACAAGGGCGTCAAGGTCCACTTCGAGAGCGGTGTCATGTCGCGGGCACTCTATCACCCGGGCTATCTCCTGCGGCGACCAACGTGGAGAAGCTTTGAGCAGAAAAAGCTGCCCGCGATCCAGTGCGCCGAGCTCGGCGGCGTCCCGGAATTCCTCGACCGAATTGAACGCAAGAGATTCCTTTCCCGGCGCAAGTATGGACAGATGACGCGAGCTTTCAGGGCCTATGGCTATCACGCGGTCAATTCCGAATGAACGAACCAACTTTCCCGCCTCGGCGTACATCTCCTTAATTTCTGATGCAGATGCCCTGGGATGGTGCTCGAAGTCGCTGATGATAAGTGTATTCCGTCGATGTGGTGTATACCGTCTCCGCATGAAGTCAAGGGCGTCTCGAAGCGAGCGAACATCATGTGTGAAATTATCGCGTATAAGAACACTGTCGGATGCCACGTTCTCCACATCTATACGAGTACTTACGAATGACATCTGCTCAACTTTTCCTGCACATGTGGCACACCCGAGTTGTCCGCTGATTACGTCGACTGCCGTAGTGGCAAGCGCCTTAATTCCACTTACGGCTATTGCCTTACTATCCGGCAGCATTTCGGCAAGCAAAGGAGCCACAGCGGGGTCGCTGTCGTCGTAAATTATTGTCTCGGCGCCTTTGAGCAAGTTCAGCTTTTCTCTTATTTTCGCCTCATGGCCACCGGGAAAGCTTGCATCGTGCTCTTCATTGACCGGGGTAAGTATTCCCACGAGTGGCCGAAGGAGAGGCTTGTAATATTCCGCCTGTCCCGGGCCGTCGATGCCTATTTCAGTAATTAGTATTCCGGAGCTTATCTCCCCCATATTTTCGTATATTCCTGCCGGGACGCCAATTCTGGAGTTCCAGCTGCGAGGGCTTCGGGCCACTTCATAACCATCGAGCATCAAAGTGCGGTAAATAAGTTCTTTTACGGTGGTCTTCCCGCGAGAGCCTGTAATCACTATCTGGGCAGTCTGGGGATCGGCGGAAAGTCTTTCAGCGGCAAGGTCGCGGAGAGCCGTAAGGGAATCGCCGACTACATGAAATTTGGCGTCAGGGTAGGGGGCGGTGTCAAATCCTTCTTCAACTATAAATTCTCGTACTCCTCGCTCGTATAGTTCGGGAATAAATTTGTGTCCGTCAGCAAGACCCGTATGCAGAGCCACGAAAATTGTTTCTGCCGGCGAAAATACCGAGCGGCTGTCGGTGTGGAGATATTTTTGCATGAATTCAGTTTTCAAGTATGGGACGATGAGCCTCGCGTGCATGGTTTTTACGGGCCTCGGTGGCAATGCGTTCGGTCTCTTCGGAAAAATAGCATTGGCGGAAAAGATCGTAGACGTAATCAGCGGCCTGTTCTGTGGGATGCTTCATGTCGGGAGCCGTAAAGCGATAGTCCCTCAGGTCATCGATAATAGCCTCGAATGCAGGAAAATAGCTTACTGTGTCGGAAAATTCCTCACACAGTTTGTCGCAGGCGAGATGAAGGGTTGCCTTGCTCAGTGTATTGCCATGAAGGGTGTCGGCGGTATGGCGTACGGGGCTGACAGTAAGCACACAATTAACGCCTCTTGCCGCAAGTTCTTCCACAACAGGTCGCAGAAATGCTGTACACTCTTCAACACTCAATCGTCTGCGATTGAAAAGGTATCCCGGAAGCTTATGGCAATTCCCCACGATTTCACCGGTTTCTATCCGTTCAAAAACGAAAGCTGTGCCAAGAGTGATAAAACATACTCCTTCAGGCCGCAGTATGTCGCCCACAAGTTTGAGCACTCGGTTTGCGTCTGCGATAATCTTTGCCGGATCAGGCCCGCTGAACGTAGTTGAGAGCGCCGGGAGATGATATCCCCTTGGGCCATTCACAAGTTCGCTCTCCTTGAAATAATCTCCGTGCAGGGCTCGCCTCATTATACCGGCAATTGAGGCGGGATTGTAGAGCGCGCCTCCCGGATTTGCAATCGGTTCAAACCCGTCGCGAATAAGCCTCGACGCGATATTATCGGAGAAACATGAGCCTATCAACAGCAAAGGCGTGCTGTGAGATAGGCGAATATCCTTGGATACTTCTATTTCGACAGGCGTGCGGAATTTCATATTAGAAGTCAGAACATCTGATAGTCGATACTCAGCACTTGAAATTCGGTTCGGCGGTTGATCTGATCGGCCGCTTCGCGGTCGCTTTCTTCGGGAAGAGCAAGAATAAATTCCTCGGTAAGGACATCTCCTTCCTTAAATTGAGGATATTCCCGCGCAAGCTTCTTTGTTATTATCTTCGGACGCGATTCGCCGTAGCCCTGGCTTTGAAGGCGCTGAGCAGGAATTCCGACACTGATGAGGTAATCGATTACGGATTGTGCACGTCGCGACGACAAGTCAATGTTATATTCATCCGTGCCCTTGCGGTCGGTATGCGAGGCCATTTCGATAGTTACATTCGGATTCTCCCGGAGCACTTGCGCCAATTCATCGAGAGCAGTCTTTGATTCAGGGCGCAGGGTCGCCTTGTCGAAATCATAGAAAATATTGTCTACCACCACAGGCTTGTTGATGGAGGCAAGGATAAAGTCTACACCATATTCCGCATCTTCCTCGGCTATGTCGCTCGTGAACTCCTGCTTCTGGTTCAGGTAACCCTTGGCTCCGGCCATCATTACATAGCTTACTCCACGATCGAGCGGAAAGGAGAAGGACCCGTCGTCGCGAGCAACCTGTTTCTGATTCGAGCCGTCATTGCCGACGATTCGAATAACGGCCCCGGGCACAGGTTCTTCGTCCTTATCGAGCACCCAGCCGCTGATAAGTATTTTAAGTTCAGGTAATTCGAAAGAATATATGTGGTCGTAACCTCTTCCGTCGCCACGATTGGAGCTGAAGAAGCCGCTTTCGCCTTCGCCGAACGTAATTCCGAAATCATCCGCTGCCGAGTTTACAGGCGAGCCCATGTTCACGACAGTCCAGCCCCCCGAAGGAGTGAGTTCGGCACGGAATATGTCGAGGCCGCCGTAGCCGGGATGTCCGTCAGAAGCAAAATACAGGATGGAATCACTGCGGAATGTCGGGAACACCTCATCTCCGGGAGTATTTATCCATTCGCCGAGATTTTCAAGCGAGCCCACACGGTCCGTCAGACTTATTCGCCAGAGGTCCCTGCCGCCGTGGCCACCGGGAAGATCGCTCGAGAAAACGAGCCACTGCCCGTTGGGCGAAACTGCCGGATGTCCGTAATTCGAAAGCGTATCTGAGGTGATGTCGAATTTCACGGGAGCGCTCCACTTGGCGTCGGAGCGCTGCGAGGTGTATATTTCCACGCCTGTGTTTGAATTTGGCTCACGACGAGCCTTGGTGAGGTACATTGTCGAGCCGTCAGGCGAGAAGGCAACTATGCCTTCCTCAGCGTCGGAATTAAGCTCTCCCTCCACCGGCTCAGGCCGTTTCCACTGGCCTTTTTCATCTTTTGTAGCAAACCAGATGTCGGCCTTCTTCATTCCTGTAATTTCAGAATGCCGGGTGCCGGTAGCTTTTTCGTTCGTTGTAGTAAAGTAAAGCTGGTCGAGGCTCTTGTCGAGATAAACAGGAGAGAAATCGGCCCGACGGGAATTGAAGAGACGCGCCTGGCGCACTTCATATCGTGTCTGCCCTTTTTTGTCAAGAGCCATACGTGCACCGGCGAGGCCGGTCAGGGCAAGCTCGTCGTCAGGCTTGTGTGAGAGAAACTCCTCATACTCCTTCACCGCCGGGGCATATTTCCCGTCGGCATGGAGCATCCGGGCTATCTGAAAGCTTATAGTAGAATCGCCGTAGCCATAGCGACGCGCATTCTGGAAGGCGGCCGCCGCACGTGCAAACTGGTTCAGCTCCATGTGGCACAGGCCCATTTTATAGGCAACTTCACCTCGGAGCTCACGCTCTTCTTTCTTCGTGAGCTTGTTATAGATTTTGCGATAAGTCTTGGCCGCGTCGTTATATTCGCCGCGTTCAAGCTGCTCGTTGGCCGTGGCCAGTTTAGGCCCCCGGCATGCGCCTGACGGCGCCAATATGGCAAGGGCGAGAAGTGCGCCCGCAATAGTTCGTGTATTCATCTCCTACTGATAACGGATTCGCCCCCCGACTTATTGCATGCTTATGGCATTCAGGCGATTCTCGAGTTCGGTCGTGCTCAGTCGTGTTGCGAGTTTTCCGCGGTGTGCCATCGATATGTTGCCTGTTTCCTCAGAAACAACGATTGCCACGGCATCGGTGGCCTGGGCAATACCTAAAGCCGAGCGGTGGCGCAAACCCAGAGAGCGGGGCACGTCCGAATCGTGGCTCACGGGCAAGATGCAGCCGGCGGCTTCAATCCTGTTATGGGCGATGATCATAGCGCCGTCATGCAAAGGCGAGTTTTTAAAGAAAATGTTCTCTATCAGACGCATGTTTATGTTTGCATCGATTATGTCGCCGCTCTTGGCATAGTTGTCAAGAGGCACGGTCTGCTCGATTACTAACAACGCACCTGTCTTGCTCTTGCTCATGCTCATGCAGGCATAGACAATAGGGAGCACCCATTTGTGAGCATCGCTTTCGTAGTCGTCCTTATGTCGGTGGAAAATGTTTGCCAGAAAGCGCCAGCGTCTGTTCGACCCGAGTTCTACCAGAAATCGTTTTATCTGATCCTGAAATAGAATTACAAGAATAAGCAGCCCAATACTCATGAATTTGTCGAGTATCGTGCCAATGAGGCGCATGCCGAAGATTTCGGAAGCAACCACCCACACCACGACAAAGGCCAGCACGCCATAAAAAATATTGATTGTGCCCGATTCTTTCATCAGGCGATAGACATAGTACAGGAGCACTGCAAAAAGCAGAATGTCTATTATATCTTTGATTCCGAAGGTCAGCACGGCAGAGGAGGATTTATGTGGTGAGCGAAAGTTAGTTGAGTGTGGATTTCTTTAATATGGCATACATTTCGCACGCCTCTCGGGCAGCAGCTACATCATGTACACGGAGAATATCGGCCCCGCGGTCCAAGGCAAAAGCATTCAGAGCCGTAGTCGCATTCAGAGCCATATCGGTACTTATACCAAGCGCCTTCGTAATCATCGATTTGCGCGAAACGCCCACAAGAATAGGCCGATGAAGTATGGCCAGGGCATCGAGGTTTTCCATAAGCTCCCAATTCTGGCTCACCGTCTTGGCGAATCCGAATCCGGGGTCAATGATTATATCGCATATCCCCTCGAGCTCGGCGGCGCCGACGCGTTCAGCCATTTCAGAGAGTACGCTGCCCGTAACTCCGTTGGGATAATCGCAGAGTTCGGTCATGGTTTCAGGAGTGCCGCGCATGTGCATCAGGATATATGGCACATGAAGCTCGCCAACCGTGGGCAGCATCTCCCGGTCAAGAAGGCCTCCCGAAATATCGTTGATAATATCCGCACCCCATTCTTCGACAGCTTTCCGTGCGACTGACGAGCGGAAGGTGTCGACGCTTACGAGTACGTCATCCCCGGCTTCCCTGCGGATTATTTCCATTCCCTTCCTCACTCGCTCGGTCTCCTCTTCCTCGCTCACGGATTTAAGTCCGGGGCGTGTGGAGCAGCCTCCGAGGTCGAGAATGTCAGCTCCTTCCTCCATATGCTTGGCCACAGTCCGGGCAAGCCCCTCTTCGCCATTACCTGCGTTTCGTGGAGTGTGGAACGATTCGGGGCTCATATTCAGTATGCCCATTACAAGCGGCCGCTCGTCGAATTCAACGAGACGGCCGCGTATATTGAGGCTGAATGCTTTCATGGCGGGAATGAAGGAGAGACGATGAAACGAATTGAGCTTTAGCGATTTGCACGCTTGCGTTCAAGTTCGTCGAGAATAATCTTCCGGAGACGGATATGGTGAGGCGTTACCTCTACATACTCGTCGCCCTTGATGTATTCGAGAGCTTCTTCAAGCGAGAAAACCACGGGCGGAACGATGCGTGCCTTGTCGTCTGCGCCGGATGCGCGCATGTTGGTGAGTTTCTTCGACTTGGTAACGTTCACGACAATGTCGTTGTCTTTAGCGTTCTCGCCGACGACCTGTCCGGCATACACTTCCTCCTGAGGGAATATGAAGAAGCGTCCGCGATCCTGAAGCTTGTCGATGGCGTAGGCGAAGGCTGTGCCGCCTTCCATGGCTATGAGCGATCCGTTTGTACGTCGCTCGATGTCGCCTTTCCAAGGCTGGTATTCGAGGAAGCGGTGAGCCATGATAGCCTCGCCACCTGAGGCTGTGAGTACATTGCTTCGTAGACCGATTATGCCACGGGAGGGAATCTGAAATTCGAGCTGAACTCGATCGTTCTGTGCCTGCATGGATGTGAGCTCGCCTTTCCGCCGCGTTACCATATCGATCATCTTCGAAGCGGCCTCTTCCGTAACATTAATTGTCAGCAGCTCAACGGGCTCGCATTTCACGCCGTCGATTTCTTTAATAATAACCTGCGGCTGACCGACCTGTAGCTCGTAGCCTTCGCGACGCATCGTTTCGATGAGAACTGAAAGATGAAGCACACCACGGCCGAAAACAGTCCAAACATCCTGCGTAGGATCCTTATGGACGCGCAGGGCGAGGTTGCGATCGAGTTCGGCGGTGAGGCGGTCGCCGATGTGGCGCGATGTTACGTACTTGCCGTCTTTTCCGAAGAAAGGACTGTCGTTGATGGTGAATGTCATCGACATGGTGGGCTCGTCGATAGCGATGCGCGGGAGGGCTTCCTGTGTTTCCACATCGCTTACAGTGTCGCCGATTTCGAAGCCTTCGATTCCGACGAGCGCGCAGATGTCGCCGCTCGAAACCTCACTTACCTTCTTGCGGCCCATTCCTTCGAATGTATGAAGCTCCTTGATGCGTTGACGCGTTACCTTGCCGTCCTTGCCCATCAGCGCGATTTCCTGGCCTTCGCGCAGCGTGCCTCGGTGAACACGGCCGATGGCGATACGGCCAACGTAGCGGGAGAAATCAAGTGAGGTTATGAGCATCTGTGCCGGGCCCTCGATGGTCTCAGGTGCAGGGATGTGTTCTATTATGGTATCGAGCAGAGGGGTGATGGAATCTGAAGGTTCTTTCCAGTCCTTACTCATCCATCCGTTTTTGGCAGAGCCGAAGAGGGTGGGGAAGTCGAGCTGATCTTCAGTAGCATTAAGATTGAACATCAGGTCGAAGACCATCTCCTGCACTTCCTCAGGTCGGCAGTTGGGCTTATCCACCTTATTGACAACCACGACGGGCTTCAGACCAATCTGGATTGCCTTCTGGAGAACGAAGCGCGTCTGAGGCATCGGACCCTCGAAAGCATCCACAAGCAGGATGCAGCCGTCAGCCATGTTGAGCACTCGTTCAACCTCGCCTCCGAAGTCGGCGTGTCCCGGAGTGTCGATAATATTTATCTTATAGTCTTTATAGTTAATAGATACGTTTTTCGACAGAATCGTTATGCCGCGTTCACGTTCAAGATCATTATTGTCAAGAATGAGTTCGCCGGCATTCTGATTTTCTCTGAATAGATGCCCGGCAAGCAACATCTTGTCCACAAGCGTGGTTTTCCCGTGGTCGACGTGTGCGATGATGGCGATGTTACGAATTTTTTGCATACTCTATTGGACTTGAAATATTGTGCAAAATTACGCAAAAATTCGCATATCTCAGCTCTATACCCCCTAAAAATGTGGCAGCATCGCATGCTTTGTATAATTTAACACTCCCATATCTGCCTTGATGCAGTTTTTCTGTAACTTTGCAACTCATAATACAGCTCAACTCTTATGAAAGAACAGAATATTCTCACCGATTTGGTGCGGAAACAAGCTGAAAAATATGGTAGTCGCGAGGCAGTTGCCACAGCTCCATCTGCTTCTGCCGGTACCACGGCCGAGGCCATGTCGTGGAACGACTTTGCCGAAAAAGTTACGGACCTCGCGCACGCTCTTGAAACCTTGGGCATCCAGCCTCACAACATGCTTGCGACCATCACTCATAATTGCGCCGAAGCACTCATCATCGACTTCGCGGCATATCGCAATCGTGCCGTGCCGGTTTCCATATACGCTACGTCAGGTCGTGAGCAGATTCGCTTCATAATCCGTGATGCCGGTGCACGCATAATTTTTGTCGGCGATCAGTCTCACTACAATTCCGTGAGGGCTATAGCTCCGGATTGCCCGGAGCTATATAAAATCGTAATTATCGATCCGTCCGTCCGGATAGAGCCCGACGACCACATGAGCATGTATTTCGGCGAAATGCTCGCTCTAGGGCGCAACGCCAACGAGCTGAGCCGGGCTGTCGTGGAGCGTCGCACCGCCGAGGCCACGCCACAGGACATTGCGACTCTTGTATACACCTCAGGCACCACTGGCGAGCCTAAAGGCGCTATTTTGCCTCACAGCTGCTTCAACAGCGCTCTGTTTTTCCACACCCGACGACTTGACTACCTCACCGACGCCGACAGCTCCGTCTGCTTCCTGCCGCTGAGCCATATTTTCGAAAAAGCATGGTCATATTTCTGCCTGATGACCGGCATGCACATCACCATCAACCGCGACCCCCGCGAAGTTCAGGACACCCTGCGCCTCGTACGCCCCACAGCCCTGTGTGCCGTCCCGCGTTTCTGGGAGAAAGTATATGCCGGTATTCAGTCGAAGCTCACACGCGTAAGCAGCTTCAAGCGCGCCCTGATGAAGATGGCCGTCAAGGTTGGCACCCGCCGCAATCTCGAGTATGTCCGTTTTGGGCGTCGCGTACCTTTCTTCCTCCGCCTACAATATGCTTTCTTCTATAACCAGATTTTCCGCCCTATGCAGAAAGTAGTCGGCGTCGATCGCGGTGTTATTTTCCCCACCGCCGGAGCTCCCCTCGCTCCCGAGATTACATCCTATCTCCTTGCCTGCGGCATTCCTATAGTCATTGGCTACGGACTTTCTGAAACCACGGCTACAGTATCCTTCTATCCTCCTAAGGCATACCAGATAGCTTCCATCGGCACGGTGATGGAAGGAGTGAATGTCTGTATCAGTCCCGAAGGCGAAATACTTGTCAACGGTCCGACCGTAATGAGGGGATATTACGGCCGCCCTGAGGAATCAGCCAAAGCTTTCACGCCAGATGGAAAATGGTTCCGCACAGGCGACGCCGGATATTTCGACGAACAAGGTCAACTCATACTCACGGAGCGTATTAAGGACCTCTTCAAAACATCAAATGGCAAATACGTCGCTCCTCAGGCCGTGGAATCCCGTTTGTCCACCGATCCGCTATTCGAGCAGGTAGCTCTAATCGGCGACCGCAGGAAATATGTGTCAGCGCTCATCGTCCCCTCCCGGGAGATTGTCGAAGAATTTGCAAAAGGAATAGACCTCAACGTTTCCGACTATAAATCGCTCCTTTCAAATCCGCGCATCATCGAGTGGGTGGAATCTAAAATCAAGGCCCTCACGGCCGATCTCGCGCGCCACGAACAAATAAAGCGTTTCACCCTGCTTCCAGAGCCCTTTACCACTGAGAAAGGCGAGCTCACCAACACCCTCAAGCTTCGTCGCCGCGTCATCCTCGAAAACTACGCCGACACGATCGAAAAAATGTACAACGCCTGATACCGCAGGCAAATAATCAAACAGGCCGGACTATATAACGTAGCCCGGCCTGTCGCTTTTGCGGAAGGAGAGGGATTCGAACCCCCGGAGGTGTTACCCTCAACGGTTTTCAAGACCGCCGCAATCGACCACTCTGCCATCCTTCCATGGTGCGTTTGCAGATGCAAAGATACGGATAATTTTTTATTCCTGCAAGCGCTTGCTGCACTTTTATCAGAAAGGAAATTTTCGGGCACGATATGTAAGAAACGAGCGCCTTAAAGTAGACTTCCTGAATATTGACCTAAAAAGAAAATTCCGCCTCCCGGGAGCTCTTGTTTGAGAGGCTCAGTGGGAAGGCGGAACTTCGAAGTTGTTGTGTCGGGTTGCTCCGGCTTACTTGCGGATACCCAGCTCTTTCTGTGCGATTATTGCACGGTAGCGGTTGATGTCCTTGCGCATGAGGTAGTCAAGGAGACGACGACGCTTACCTACAAGCATTTTAAGAGCGCGTTCGGTGGTATGATCCTTGTGATTCGACTTCAGGTGCTGAGTCAAATGAGCGATACGGACGGAGAATAATGCAATCTGTGCTTCAGGCGAGCCAGTGTCAGTCTTGCTCTTACCGTACTTCTCGAAGATCTGTACTTTTTCTTCAGAATTTAAGTGCATTCTAAGAAGGTTTTAATGGTGATGTATGAATTTAATTTTAACGACAAGGACACCCGCGGAATGCGGCAAGCCCTAATCGGATGCAAAGTTACAAAAAAAGCGGGAGACAGAAGCCTCCCGCTCGAAGTATTAGGATTTTTTAACTACCAATTAAAGATTGTCGATACGCTTCTGCGTGTATTCGTAGTTGGTGTTGTCGTTGAGTGCGTAATATGCATTGAGAAGAGTGCGGAGGGCATCCAGACGGGTGTCGGCGGGTTCTTCGTCAACAGAGTTCTCGAGATACTTGATAGCTTCGTCGAGCACGGGCTTAACAGTACTGTTGAAGTATGCTGCATATTCGGAAGGATTGGCGGGAGCCTTGTCCTGCAGGGCGCTGGCTTCGTTGTAGAGCGTGTGGCCGAGGTAGAAGAGAGCCTGAGCATTGCGGCTGTCAGCAGCTACGGCTTCTTCATAGTTTTTCTTTGCGGAAGCGATGTCACCGTTGCTCTCGAAGATGATGCCGCGGAACACGCGATACTGCGAGTTCTCGGGTTCATTGGCAATGGCTTCGTTCACGATTTCCATAGCCTTGTCGGCATCCTTGTTCACGATGTAGTGGTTGAGAATCAGACGAACGTACATGGGGTCTTCTTTGCCGTAGATGGGGAAGGCCTTTTGTGCGAGTTCAAATACCTTATCCTCATGTCCGCCCTGCTGGGCCACGGCCATAGCATAGTCGTAGATCTGCTTTTTGTCGTATCCCTTGTCCATGGCTTTGATGAAAGCGTCGTATGCTTTGTCGAATTCATTCATCTGCCATGCCGCCAGACCGGCGTTATAGAGAATCTCGCCGATCTGCTCGTCCGTGGGCATCACGCCGGGAGTAAGCTTGTTGTTGCTTTCGAGTTTCTTACGCACCTCGGGCATCTCGGGAAGGTTGCCGTAGATCATCCATGCGTCGTATGCGCCCTGATAATCATTGACAGAATAGAGGAAGATACCTCCTGCGCGATAAGCCGAAGCATTGTTGGCCAGAGTATTCACCATGTTCTTGGAGAATTTGGGCTTGATCTTGCCTTTCTCGTTTGGCAGCGAATCCAGGGGGAAAGCCTTCATGAAGTAGTTGTAACCGTCGACGAGGAGGCGACCCATGCGCGCGGAGTCAGCAGCCGAATATTTCGAAGGCTGCACCATGGTCTGCTTGTAGAGTTCATCATATTCCTTGAAGGCCATTTCGCCGGGAACATAGAATGTCTCGGCAAGCTGGGCGGTCTCGGGGTTGGTGAAGGCGGGAGTAATCAGGTTGATGACCTCCGTGTAAGACTTGCCCTTGGAGTATGCGTCCTTTGCCTCCTTGATGAGGGATGTTTGCGCCGATGCACCGAGAGCGGCACATGCGCAGAGAGCTACCAATGAAAGATGTTTCATAGCTGAGCTTTTGAGGGATTAAGGGTTATGGTATTAGTTATTATTCATTTTCTTGTTCTTCTTCCGCTGCTTCGGGCTCATCTTCGTCGTCGATGGTTGTCTCATCGGCTTCGAGCTCGGCTTCCGAGAGGCCGGGGAGTTCTTCGGCATCGAGAACTTCTTCGACTTCTTCTTCGGGGTCGGCAGCCACGCAGCATACAGAAGCTATAACGTCGTTGCGCTTGCCTATGTTTATGAGGCGTACGCCTTGAGTGGCTCGGCCCATTACACGGATGGAAGCGACGTGGATACGGATTGTCATGCCCGACTGGTTGATGATGACCAGATCGTTTTCATCGTTCACACTCTTGAAGGCCACGAGATGACCGGTCTTTTCTGTGATGTTCATGGTCTTGACGCCCTTTGCTCCGCGGTTGGTGAGGCGGTAGGCATCCAGAGGCGAACGCTTGCCGAAGCCTTCTTCGGAAAGAACGAGCACACTGTTTTCCGTATCGGCCGGCATCGTGATGAGGCCGACCACCTGATCCATGCCGTCCTCGTCGAGGCGCATACCGCGCACGCCGGCACTTACGCGGCCCATGCTGCGGAGTTTCGACTCGTGGAAGCGAATGGCGCGTCCGTTGCGGTTGGCCATAAGGATTTCGCAATTACCATCCGTAAGTTCAACGCCCACAAGCGAATCACCTTCGCGGATGATGATAGCCTTCTTACCCTTCGAAAGCACTCGGGCATATTCTGTGAGGGCGGTTTTCTTGATTATGCCGTTGCGGGTGGCGAATACAAGATAATGGCTTGCGCAATAGTCGGCGTCGCCGAGGTTGCGGCAGCGGATGTAAGCATTTACGCTGTCGCCCTGGTCGATGCTGAGGAGGTTGGGAAGTGCACGACCCTTGCTGCTCTTGGATCCTTCGGGAAGCTCGTAGACATACATCTTATATACGAGGCCGCGGTCGGTGAAGAAGAGCATCTGTTCGTGCATCGAAGCCGTGTATATGTGCTCGATGAAGTCTTCATCGCGTGTCTGCGAGCCGCGAGAGCCCATGCCTCCGCGGTTTTGGGCGCGGAATTCGGCAAGAGGCGTGCGCTTGATGTAGCCCATGTGCGAAATCGTGATGATCATATCGTCGTCCGAGACGTAGTCGAGGGCCGATCGGTCGCCGCCGGCGAAGTCTATCTCCGTGCGACGCTCGTCGCCGTACTTATCGCGGATTTCCGCAAGTTCGGTTTTGATAAGTTCGCGGCACACGTGGTCGTCGTTGAGGATTAGCTCGAGTTCGGCGATGCGCGCATGGATTTCGTCGAGGTCTTTTCTCAGCTCCTCGATCTGCAGGGCGGTGAGACTGCGCAGTCGCATATCGACGATAGCCTGCGTCTGTGCATCGGAGAGATCGAAGCGTTCGGCCAGACGGGTGCGAGCTTCATCAGGAGTGGAAGAAGAGCGGATTATCTGAATCACCTCATCGATATTCTGCACGGCTATCATCAGACCCTCCAGGATATGGGCGCGCTCGCGGGCTTTACGGAGTTCGAACTGCGTGCGTCGGATCACTACATCATGGCGATGGTCGATGAAGGCCTGCAGAAGCTCCTTGAGGTTGAGCGTACGCGGACGGCCATGGACGAGAGCCACATTATTCACGCTGAAGGACGACTCAAGCTGCGTCATCTTGAACAGCTTGTTCAGAAGCACTTTGGCATTAGCGTCCGTCTTGACTTTGATGACAATACGCATGCCCTTATAGTCGCTTTCATCGTTGATGTCGGCTATTCCGTCGATTTTCTTTTCATTCACGAGCTGGGCAATGCTCTTCACGAGTTCGGCCTTGTTTACACCATAAGGAATCTCGTGAACGATAATATTTTCGTGGGTGCCTGTATCCTCGATAGTAGCTTTCGCACGGATAACGATGCGTCCTCGGCCGGTTTCGTAAGCTTCCTTAACTCCCTGATAGCCATATATGATACCACCCGTAGGGAAGTCAGGTGCGGTAATCACCTTCATAAGGTCGGGGATGGACATCTCGGGGTCGTCGATTAAGGCAATCGAAGCGTTGAGGCTTTCGGTGAGGTTGTGGGTGGGCATATTCGTGGCCATACCCACAGCGATACCCGATGCGCCGTTGACGAGCAGATTGGGGAATCGGGTAGGGAGCACCACCGGTTCACGGCGGGAGTTGTCGTAGTTGGGCTGGAAGTCAACGGTCTCCGCATCAATATCGCGGAGCATTTCCTCGCCTATCTTAGACAGACGCACTTCGGTGTAACGCATGGCGGCCGGAGAGTCGCCGTCGATCGAACCGAAGTTGCCGTGGCCATCCACAAGAGTATTGCGGAGCGACCAGTCCTGGGCCATACGCACCACTGTGCCGTAGATAGAAGAGTCGCCGTGCGGGTGATATTTACCCATAACTTCTCCGACGCAGTTTGCGGCCTTCTTATGAGGCTTATTACTGGTGTTGCCCATTTCGTTCATTCCGAAAAGGACACGCCGATGGACAGGCTTCATGCCGTCGCGGACGTCGGGGAGGGCACGGGAGACAATGACAGACATCGAATAATCGATGTAAGCCGATTTCATCTCCTCTTCAATTTTGATTTTAAAGATTTTGTCTTCTGCTTCTTCTTCCAACATGCTATAATGGAGTGTAAATTAGGCTTATTGTCGGGCACTTCAGCTTTTTTAAGCCGTATGCGCACGTTTTTTAACATACAAAGGTACGGATTTTTTTTGGATTTTCGTACCTTTGTTATGCGATTAGGTATAATTTAAAGGTTATAATTTGTGAAATGCATGCTTGTATGCAATTTGGCACGGTTATTGCCTTTCCGGAATAATAGAATGATGAACAACGACAATAACAAGTACACCAAGGCGGCGGTGGAAATCATCGGACGCCTTCAGGGCCAGTGTGATGCACATCACAACGCCACGATAATGCCCGAGCACATGCTGCTCGAGCTTGCCTCGCCTTCGACGGCTTCGGGCGCACTGATGCTCCGGGTTGTCTCCCGAGAAAAGCTTGCCGAGCTTATAAGCGATCTCGACATGGCGCTTGGTACATCCAATTTCAGCGAGCAGCCTGCGGAATACTACAACCGCATTGTGTCGCTCATTATCAAGCTTTCGATCCTCGAGGCCCGCTATCTGCGCGCGACGATGGTTGATGAAGTGCACCTTCTCCTGGCCCTCCTCCACAACAAGGAAGTGAAAAATCTCCCGCTCGTGCAGCCTTTCATTGCCGCAGGAATAGACTACGACAACCTGCGTCGGATTGCGCGCGAGGACATGGAGGAAGGCGACACGGCCACTGCAGCCGCTGCGCCTGAAGTTTCGGCGGAAGGACCTTCGGAGCCCGCATCGGATGGCCCCGATGAGCAGCGAGAGAAAAACACCGGCAGCCGAAGAGCGGCCGGCCCGCGTTCGGGTCGCGGCGATACGCCCACGCTCGATAAATATGGCAATGACATGACACAGGCAGCCCGCGACGGCCGCATAGATCCCGTCGTAGGACGCGAAACGGAAATCCAACGCCTCGCTCAGATTCTTTCGCGCCGCAAGAAGAACAATCCTGTCCTTATCGGCGAGCCGGGCGTGGGCAAAAGTGCCATCGTGGAAGGCCTCGCCCTCAGGATTGTACGCCGCCAGGTGTCGCGCATTCTCTTCAACAAGAGAGTGGTGAGTCTCGACATGGCTTCGCTGGTGGCGGGGACTAAATATCGCGGCGAGTTCGAGGAGAGAATCAAGGCTGTGCTCAACGAACTCACAAAGAGCCCCGATATAATCCTCTTCATAGATGAGATACACACGATCGTCGGCGCCGGGAACGCGCAGGGTTCGATGGATGCCGCTAATCTTTTGAAACCGGCCCTCGCCCGCGGCGAAATCCAGTGCATAGGCGCTACCACCCTCGACGAATACCGTACTAACATCGAAAAAGACGGTGCTCTCGAGCGTCGCTTCCAGAAGGTGATGGTTGAGCCGACAACGGCTGAGGAAACTCTCGAGATTCTCAAGAATATTAAGGAGAAATATGAGGACCATCATGGCGTCGTATATACTCCCGATGCTCTTGAAGCATGCGTGAAGCTCACGGACCGCTACGTTTCCGACCGTAACTTCCCAGACAAGGCTATCGACGCGCTTGACGAGGCCGGTTCGTGCACTCGAATCGCTCATATCAATGAGCCATCCGCTCTCGAAAGTCTTGAAAAGGAATACGACGAACTGAAAAGGCGCGAGAAAGAGGCCGCCGAACAACGCGACTTCAACACGGCTAAAACTCTGCGCGATGAGGCCTTCCTGCTGGGGCAGCGAGTGGCTGAAGAACGCGCGGCATGGGAAAAAGCCCTTGGTGAAAACCGCGAGGTGGTCGACGCCGAGCGTGTTGCACAGGTTGTGGCCATGATGACAGGAGTGCCCGTCCAGAGAGTGGCTCAGGCCGAGGGTGCCCGCCTCCTTGAAATGGCTCCTACGCTCAAGAGTGCTGTCATAGGTCAGGACAATGCTGTTGCCAAGATCGTTAAAGCCATCCAGCGCAACCGCCTCGGTCTTAAGGACCCTGGGAAACCTATTGGCACATTCATGTTCCTCGGGCCGACCGGCGTAGGCAAAACACACCTTGCAAAAAAACTTGCGGAGTTCCTGTTCGATTCTGCCGACGCTCTTATCCGCATCGATATGAGCGAGTACATGGAGAAGTTCAGCGTGTCGCGCCTTATCGGCGCGCCTCCCGGCTATGTAGGCTATGAGGAGGGCGGCCAGCTAACGGAAAAAGTGCGCCGTCGTCCTTACAGCGTTGTGCTTCTCGATGAGATAGAGAAGGCTCATCCCGATGTGTTCAATCTCCTCCTGCAGGTGATGGACGAAGGGCGTCTCACCGACAGCCTCGGCCGACGCATCGACTTCAAGAACACGATCATAATCATGACATCGAACATCGGCACCCGTCAACTCAAGGAATTTGGCTCGGGCGTTGGTTTCACCACTAAGGAGGTGGACCGCGAATACTCCCACAGCGTACTCTCGAAAGCCCTCCACAAGGCTTTCTCGCCCGAATTCCTCAATCGTATCGACGATATAATAATCTTCGATCAGCTTGACCGGGAGGCGATTTTCCGGATTATCGACATAGAACTCGCAGGATTCTATCGCCGCATGGAGAGCCTTGGTTTCGGTGTAACGGTTACGGACGATGCCAAGAACTTTATTGCCGACAAAGGCTGCGATGTGCAGTTCGGCGCCCGTCCCCTCAAGCGTGCCATTCAGAAATATCTGGAGGACGAACTGGCTGAGCTAATACTCACAGGCACAGTCAAAGAAGGATCGGAGATTATCGTGGACTTCGACAAGGAAAAGAGTGGAATATTCACGCACCTTATCGACCCTGAAAATCTCACTCCCGAAATTTGATATCTGCAATTCCGTATCCCGCAACCGGCATTCACAAGGTCGGTTGCGGGTTTTTGCATAAATCAGAGGAAAGTCGTAAATTTGCACAAACCAAACACACACCCTGATGAAAAATTTCTTTCCCCTATGCGCCGGGATAGCTTTGCTGGCAACTGTCAGCTCATGCTCCCGCAGCAATCCTAACCCCCACATAGACTATCCGGAAGCCCCTCAGGATTTCACGACTTACGATGCATTCGGCATCACCGTGGACGACCGCTATCGTCCGCTTGAGAACGATACTGCCGCCGCCACGACA
Organism: uncultured Porphyromonadaceae bacterium; assembly: GCA_947176295.1. GTDB lineage: Bacteria > Bacteroidota > Bacteroidia > Bacteroidales > Muribaculaceae > CAG-873. Next base: position 6,659 of record CAMWQB010000014.1, on the reverse strand, counting down.
GCATGGGTTGAGGCAGAGAACCGAGTTACGGCTGATTATCTCTCCCGTATCCCTTTCCGCGAGGGGGTTCGTAAACGTCTCACCGCCCTTAATGAATATACCAAAAACGGACTGCCCTGGAAAGCTAAGGACGGCCTGGTATATTATTTCCGCAACGATGGCCTGAGCTCGCAGTCTGTGCTCTACCGCGCCAAGGATGCATCCGGAACGGATGAGGAAGTTTTCCTCGATCCGAACACGCTTTCCCAGGACGGCACCGTCGCTCTTACGGGCGTGTATCAGAGCCCCGACGGCACAAAGACGGCATATACCGTGAGCCGCAGCGGTTCGGACTGGACCGAGATTTACGTCATGGACACAGCCACCAAAACCCTTCTCGACGACCATATCGAATGGGCCAAATTCACCGGTGCTGCCTGGCATGGCGACGGCTTCTATTACAGCGCATATCCCAAGCCTGCCGACGGCAAGGAACTTTCGGCTGCGAATGAATATCACAGCGTGTATTATCACCGTCTGGGCACTCCGCAAAGCGAGGACAAAATCGTGTTCGAGGACCGCAACGCACCCTTGCATTTCCACAGCGCGGGCGTGAGCGACGACGAGTCCGTAATGTTCATATCCATTGGCGGACAGGGCAACGGCAATGCCCTTCTGGCTAAGGACCTGCGCAAGCCTAATTCCGAATGGATCACTATCGAGCCCTCTCAAGACTACGACGTGGAAGTTGTGGACGCGTTCGACGGAAATTTATATCTGTATACTGGAGTGGATGCACCGATGTATCGCTTTGTCAAGGCCCCGCTGTCGGCACCCTCGAAAGAAAATTGGGTGGACATTCTTCCCGAAAGCGAGAATGTGCTCAGCAGCGTGCAGTTTGCCGACGGCAAAATCATAGCCAAGTATTCCAAGGATGCTTCCGACCACGCATATCTCTACACACCCGGGGGCGAATTGATACGCGAAATCGAATTTCCGACATTCGGAGCTGCCGGTTTCTCCACACGAAGGGAAAGCCCGGAGGTATTCTATTCTTTCTCGAGCTTTGTTTATCCGTCCGCTCGGTATTTCTATGACCTCGCTTCCGGAGAGAGCACGGCAATAACGGATGCCGGTCATTCCTCGGCCGATGTAAACTCCGAGGACTATATTACCGAGCAGGTGTTCTATCCCTCCAAGGACGGGACAAAAATACCGATGTTCCTCACATACAAGAAGGACCTCAAACGCGATGGTTCGAACCCCGTTTACCTTTATGGCTACGGCGGCTTCAACATAAGCCTCCCTCCGGGATTCAGCGCCAACCGCATGTTCTGGCTCGAGAATGGAGGTATCTATGCCCAGACAAATCTCCGCGGTGGTGGCGAGTATGGCCATGCATGGCATGAAGCGGGCACCAAGATGCAGAAACAGAATGTCTTCGACGACTTCATCGCTGCCGGAGAATATCTCATAAATGAAGGCTGGACGCGCCCGGAACTCCTTGCAATAGAGGGAGGCTCGAACGGCGGCCTGCTTGTAGGGGCTGTCGTGAACCAGCGCCCCGAGCTCTTCGGTGCAGCTATCCCGAGAGTTGGTGTGATGGATATGATGCGCTATCATCTCTTCACAATCGGCGGGACCTGGGCACACGACTATGGCACAGCGGACGATTCCCCCGAAATGGCCCATTATCTTCTCGGCTATTCGCCGCTCCACACAATTCAGAGCGGGGAGAACGTGCGTTATCCGGCGATTATGGTTACGACCGCCGACCACGACGACCGCGTGGTGCCGGCCCACTCCTTCAAATATGCCGCAGCCCTTCAGGCAGCTCAGACAGGGCCGCGCCCGAAGCTCATCCGCATTGATTCCAAAGCCGGACATGGAGCAGGGAAGCCTGTCGGGAAGGTCATAGATGAATTCACCGACATATACTCCTTCATCTTCTACAACATGGGGCTCGAACCGGCAACGGCAAAGGAGGCCTCGAAGTGATTCCGGCAGTTAGGAATGCAGTAAAGGCGATTCTTGCGCCTGTGGGGGCCGGAATCGCTCTTTCCATGCTCTGCGCGTCGTGTTTTACGGGCGTGGAGTCCACGCCTCGCATAGACGACTCGGCATTAAAAAAAGCGAAAGCAGTGGCACCCTCGCCAGAGGAGATTTTCCTCAATTCGGTGGTGCCCCCCTCTGCTTCGCAATGGCTCCCCGGAAAAAAGCTCTTAGTCTCCGATCCCAAAATCCGCCTGGTCTTCACCACCGGGGAGTCGGGCGAGATGCCTTCGCTCCGCCCCGGTGAAGAAATTACATTCCGTGGCTTCGAAAGCGCCCGTAGTCTTCTGGGAGAGGATGTTGCGGATGCGGTTTTCTCGTCCGAAACATATCCGCTTCTGAAGTATCGCTTGCCTTTCTCCCACGAGAGCCTCGCGCGAAACGAATCCCCGGCTCCCGAAATTCCGTTTACGGTCGACCCTGTGTTGGCGACCAAGGCCGATTCTCTAATTCGCAGCCGTAAAGAGCGGCTCTATATCCTCACTCCCCTGTGGTACGATGCGGCGACGGAAGCTTCGGTTGGAGGTTATCGGCTGGTGGGAGTAGAGATAGATTCCGTCCGTCCGGGTACTCACATCTTCCCGATAAAGGTCTATTTTCATGTTTCAGATCCGGTCCTTGCCGCCACCCTGCAGGGCAAAGGCGAGAAGATGGTCTTTATGTCGCACGGAGGAAACGGGCGCGCCAACTCCAGGAGCTTTGCATCTCTCTTTTCCTTCCACGAACCGCGCAAGCGATATCCTCAGATTACGGATGATGTCTGGGAGCTTATAATAAATTCCAAGGTCCGCGAGGGAATGACAAAGGAAGAGTGCCGCCTGGCTCTCGGCTCGCCCGCAAACATCGACATGACACCCACAAGGGTGGGGGATGTCGAGAAATGGAGTTATTCCGACGGCCTCTATCTTATTTTTAACCCTGATGGCACCCTTATGCGCTACCGCTTATGAAACTGACCTTTCTCGGCACCGGCACATCCACCGGCGTCCCTATGATATCGTGCAACTGTGCTGTTTGCCGTTCGAAGGACTCCCGCGACAAGCGCCTGCGTTGTTCCGCGCTTGTCCAACTCGACAACGGGAAAAATATCCTCATAGACTGCGGCCCGGATTTCCGCACGCAGATGCTGGCATTGGATTCGCCGCCTGTTGAGGATGTGCTGATCACACACACGCATTACGACCATCTCGGAGGCATCGACGACCTGAGGCCATATTGCTATGTGGCTCATGACCAACATTTCCCGGTCTACTGCCGCGCAGACGTGGCCCGAGATCTCCGCGCACGTGTCCCATATTGCTTCGCCGAGCATCCTTACCCGGGCGTGCCCACCTTCACTCTCCATATAGTCGAGCCTGGAGAAGTGTTCGTGCCGCGCGGAACGGATACCGAAGTCCGCGCTATTCCCGTCATCCACGGCAAGCTTCCCATCCTCGGGTTCCGCATAGGTCCTCTAGCGTATATCACAGACTGCTCTAAGCTGCCCGAAGAAGCATGGGCGATGCTCGAATGTCTGGACACCCTTGTTATAAATGCTTTGCGCATAAAGCCTCATCCCACTCACATGAGCCTCTCTGAATCGCTGGCCGCAATAGAACGCATATCTCCGAGAATAGCCTATCTCACCCATCTCAGCCACGATATGGGCCTCCATGCGGAGGTATCGAAAATTCTTCCGCAAAATGTTAAAATCGCTGTCGACGGCATGACAATCGAGATTTAGCTTGCTATCCTTCTATCTTATCTAATTTCATACATCCATCATGGCTTCCGATATCCAGATCAAAAGAGCCCGCGTCAACAATCTTAAAAATGTAGATGTCGAGCTCCCCCGAAATAAATTCATAGTAATTACCGGCCTCAGCGGCTCGGGCAAAAGCTCTCTGGCCTTCGACACTCTGTATGCCGAGGGACGTCGCCGCTACGTGGAAAGCCTCTCGGCCTATGCACGCCAGTTTCTCGGGCGTCTCGCCAAACCGGAGTGCGACTTTATCCGCGGCCTTCCACCAGCCATTGCCATAGAGCAAAAGGTGAATACCCGCAACCCGCGCTCCACTGTAGGAACCTCAACAGAGATATACGACTACATACGCATGCTTTATGGCCGTGTAGGCCACACGTTCTCGCCGGTGTCGGGCGCGGAAGTGAAAAAACACACAGTGGCCGACGTCATTTCCCGTGCGTGTTCCTTCCCCGAAGGAACACGCATAGCGGTCGCCGCCCCAATCGTATTGCCCGAAGGACGTGAGCTCTCCCTGCAACTCGAAATCTACCTGAAGGAAGGTTTCTCGCGCCTCGTAGATTCCGACGGGGAGTTCCACAACATGAAAGGATATGTCCATCAACCTGAAGCTCCTCTGCCTATGTTGCTCATCGACCGTCTTGCTGTATCAGCAGAAGGGTCGGACGAAAATTCCCGTCTGGCCGAGAGCGTCGAAACGGCTTTTTTCGAAGGCCACGATGAAGCTACGCTCTTTGTGTGGAGTGGCAAAAGTGCACCCGACCGCTTCGATTTCTCGAAACGTTTCGAAGCCGACGGTATGGTCTTCCCCGAGCCTTCGGAACAGATGTTCAACTTCAATAACCCGCTTGGAGCGTGCCCGGTATGCGAGGGCTTCGGCAAAACCATGGGCATATCCGAGCGCCTCGTTATTCCCAACCCTTCCAAAAGTCTTTATGAGGAGGCCGTGGCGCCGTGGCGCGGTCCGTCGCTGTCGAAATGGCGCATGGATTTCATCACGTCAGCCCGGAATTTCCCTGTCCATACGCCCTATCAGGAATTGTCTGATGCCGATCGCAGGCTTCTTTGGGAAGGAGAAAGCGCCCGAGGAATACAGGGAATCAATGATTTCTTCAAGATGCTCGAAAGCAACCGCGCAAGTATTCCGGCCCGCATCATGCTCGCTCGCTATCGCGATAAGACAGTGTGTTATGCCTGCGGAGGCTCCCGTCTGCGCCCTGAAGCGTCTTATGTAAAGGTTGGAGGCTCCACAATCACGGAGCTCGTGCGCATGCCTGTGAGCGAACTCCGGAAATGGTTCGACAATCTCAGTCTCAGCGACAGAGATGCAAAAATCGCCGAGCGGCTTCTTAAAGAAATCCGTTCGCGCCTTGAGTTTCTCGACGAAGTAGGGCTGGGCTATCTTACCCTCGACCGCCTCAGTAACTCTCTTTCCGGAGGTGAAAGCCAGCGAATAAACCTTGCGACATCCCTCGGTTCGTCGCTCGTGGGCTCTCTGTATATTCTCGACGAACCCTCTATCGGTCTTCATTCCCGCGACACCGACCGCCTTATCTGTGTACTCCGCAAACTTCAAGCTCTGGGCAACACAGTCGTGGTGGTAGAGCACGACGAGGACATCATGCGTGCGGCTGACTGGATAATAGACGTCGGTCCGGCAGCAGGACGTCTGGGAGGCGAAATCGTTTATCAGGGGCCTGTCGACGGACTTAAACGCGCCGAAAAAAGTTTCACTCTCCGCTATCTTACAGGGGAAATGGAGATACCCGTGCCTGCCACACGCCGCCCGCATCGCGACGCTATCCGCGTATGCGGCGCCGTTGAGCACAATCTTAAAAATGTAGACGTCGATTTCCCGCTGGGGGTAATGACGGTCGTGACCGGAGTGAGCGGCTCGGGAAAATCCACACTTGTCCGCGATATATTTTATAAGGCCCTGAAGCGCAGCCTCACAGGCGAAGGCGAAGCTCCCGGAGCATTCCGCGAACTCTCCGGAGACCTATCGAAAGTAAAGGAGGTGGTGTTTGTGGATCAGAACCCGATAGGGCGGTCCACGCGCTCCAATCCGGCAACATACATCAAGGCCTACGATGAAATCCGCTCACTATTCGCCGAGCAGCAAGCCTCGCGGCAGCTCGGTTTCACCCCTGCCTATTTCTCCTTCAATACCGAAGGGGGACGATGCGAGAACTGTAAGGGCGAAGGAAGCATTACAATCGAAATGCAATTCCTCGCCGACGTAACTATAGAATGCGAAGTGTGTCATGGCAAACGCTTCAAGCGAGAAGTCCTGGAGGTGAAGTATCGAGGCAAAAATATCCACGATGTCCTCGAAATGACTGTGGAGGAGGCTATTGCCTTCTTCGGTGAAGAGGCCGAAACAAATTCCACCTGCGCTCGCATAGTCCATCGTCTCAAACCCTTGGCCGACGTGGGCCTCGGTTATATCAAGCTCGGACAGTCGTCGAGCACTCTTTCCGGAGGTGAGAACCAGAGGGTGAAGCTTGCTTATTTCCTTTCGCAAGACCACCCCGAACCGACAGTCTTTATTTTCGACGAACCGACCACCGGCCTGCACTTTCACGACATCCATCTACTCCTCTCATCGTTCGACAGACTGATTGCTCTCGGACATACACTCGTGGTGGTGGAGCACAATATGGACGTGATAAAATGCGTCGACCACATCATAGACCTCGGACCCGATGGAGGCGAAGCCGGAGGCAATGTGGTGGGGCAGGGAACTCCCGAAGAAATTGCAGCACTGGACACGCCCACCGGCCGATACCTCCGTGCCAAGCTGGGTTGAGATTTTGGACACGAATTTGCTGTGATATGAAAAAAATTGCGTAAATTTGCGCTCTGAAACATACAATAAACCCTGCTC
>CAMWQB010000013.1 GCA_947176295.1 uncultured Porphyromonadaceae bacterium | reverse complement strand
CATCCCGTCCTCGGCCTCGAATACCTCCTTTGGGGCCAAGTCATAGCCACAATCCTCGCATGGCTCGCCACCCTTCTCTTCACCTGCCATGCCATAGGCGCATCCCGCCGGGCCTTCATCCTCGACCTCGCCCCGTACGCCGCCCAGGCAGCCCTAATAGCTCCCGTCATGTCCTTCTTCGGCCACCTCTACCCCTATTCCGGAGGTCGCCTCATCATCGAAATCCTCACAGGCCTCGCCCTCTATCTCCTCATCAACAAATTAGCCGGCTCCAAAATCCAGTCCGAAGTCCTCCACCACCTAAAATAAAAAGGAGAGCAGCTTGTCTTGCTAAAGCAAGCGCCTTACGGCAATAACCCCAACCTGCGCCCAAACCAGAGGCCACAAAAAAAGCTGCGCCATTCTCCGGCGCAGCCACTCAAATATATTTTCAAATCCGATATTACCACATCGGAGTGAACGGTTCCGATTTTTTCAGGTGAGAATTCACATCCCCGAAAAACTCCAGACGCCCCGGAGCCGACGTGTCAAGCTTAAGCACCGGAGCACCCGGATTGAGGCGCAGACGGCCCAGGTCGATATAGAAAGCCCCCTGATTATTAGCGAAGCGGAAGTAATATTTCCCACCCGTCAGGTCCGCGAATGAAGTCCATTGTGTCGACGACACATTAGGCTCACCCTCGATTTCATACCCATAAGGGACACTCACCGTTCCCATAATGCTGTTCAGCGCTGCGAAAGCTTCCGGATACTCGAAATTAGTCGGAACATGATGGATAAAGAACGAAGCTCGCACATAGCGGTCAGCACTACGCACCGTGCCCGGTAGCATATTCACCCCGTTCACGCCCTTCCAGTAATTATTGATAGCCTCCATAGCCTCGTGCTGAGGATCATTCGTCAGAACCTGCAGGTCGCGGCCCTTGAACAGGCGTAGATCCCCGCCGTCATATTCCAGAAGGAGCGTATTCCCCGTCCGGTCCGTCAGTGCCCAGTGGAGCAGCGACACCGTCCCGCCGTCAAACGTCTTTCCGAAAATATTGAACTCATTTGCTTTCAGCCACGCTTCAGCCTCGTCCACCGTAGTGAAATTATCAAGGAAATAGCTCACCAGCACAGCCAGGCTCATAACAGGAGTATTATCATCTGGGCCAACAGCCTCCTTGTAGACCGAACCCTTGCAGAAAAGACCGTTCATCACCAGGCCCGCCTCGTTCATACCCTCCGTAACGCCCCCGTCATATCCCACAGCCAGGACCGACCCGTATCTAGACGTCCACTTCAGCATCGGGCCCGAAGGCATGCTCTGTTTCTTCATCCCCTGAGGGTACACATATATATTCGTCGGAATAGGCGTACGCCAGTCAAGCGTGCGGCCCACAAGAATAATATCATTATTGTCGCCAAGGTAAACAACTCGCGAGCAAGCATTTCCTTCAGGAGCAGCCATAGTCAGGGCCGCAGACGCTATAAGCGCAGTCCCTAATAATTTCTTCAGTTTCATCTTCTACGATTGATTAGCGGGTTAAGTATTAATTTCCTTTCAAACACCCGCCCCACCCGAATTGTTCATTCCCCTGCCTATAAGCAAAAAAAATCCTTCACGCTTTTTCTCTTTTCTCATTTCAGCAGCCTCCGGGTTTCCAAAATAATTTATACCTTTGTATACGACCGCATATATTATTCAGGCAATGATTACTGGACAGATAAAAAATCAGATCGACCAAATCTGGAACACCTTTTGGGAGAGCGCAGGTATCACCAACCCAATGTCGGTGCTCGAGCAAATGACATATCTTTTTTTCATGAAAATGCTCGATGATGCTCAGTTGCAGCGAGAGGCCATAGACAATCAACTCGATATACCTCATGCATCCGACGACACTTTCGCCTACGGTTCATGGCATAACCCCGACACCGGCGAAGATATTCCCGTCAACGATCTGCGCTGGCACGTATTCAAGCATTTCGATCCCGAAAAGATGTTTCGCCATATTCAGCGCAACGTATTTCCCTATGTCAAGACTCTCAATAGAGGGGAAGATTCCGCCTATTCGCGATTCATGGGTAATGCCTTCTTCCTCATCGCCTCCCCGCGCGCCCTCGTTAAAATCGTCGACGGTATCGACACCCTCGAAATGAACGACCGCGACACGATGGGCGACGTCTACGAATATATTCTCGGCAAAATGGCTGCAAGCGGGAAAAACGGTCAGTTCCGCACTCCGCGCCACATTATCCGTATGATGGTGGAGCTTATGCGCCCCACGCTCAACGACACCGTTTGCGACCCCGCAATGGGCAGCGCCGGCTTTATCGTCGAGACCGCTAAATATATTAAAGAACACTACCGAGCCGAGCTCATGAAGCAGCACAACGACGACCACTTCCGCCGCTCGATGCTTCACGGCTTCGACACCGACCAGACAATGCTCCGCATAGGTGCCATGAACCTCATGCTCCACGACATCAACAACCCCGATGTCGCTTTCCGCGATTCGCTTTCGAGCGACAACACCGATACCGACCGTTACACCCTCATTCTCGCCAATCCTCCGTTTGCCGGTAATCTCGACTACGAAGCAGTATCCAAGTCGCTTCTTACCACAGCAAAAACCAAGAAAACCGAACTTCTCTTCCTCTCGCTTTTCTTGCGCTCGCTCGCCATGGGCGGTCGATGCGCCTCCATCGTCCCCGACGGCGTTTTGACCGGCACTTCAAATGCTCATAAAGCCATCCGTCGCGCTATTGTCGACGGCAACCGCCTCGAAGCCGTAATCTCCATGCCCTCAGGAGTATTCAAACCATACGCCGGCGTCTCAACCGCTATCCTGATTTTCACAAAAACCGGAGGCGCAGGAGGCACCGACAAAGTGTGGTTCTACGACATGAAAGCCGACGGCTTCTCCCTTGACGACAAGCGCAATCCCATATCCGACAACGACATCCCCGACATCATAGCCCGTTTCCACGCCCATGTAGGGACGCACCCCGGTGCGTCCGAATCCCCAGAACAATCCCGCACGCGCACCGACCAATCATTCCTCGTGCCCCTCGACGAAATCCGCGAGCACGACTACGACCTCGCCTTCAACACCTACAAAGAGACAATCCGCGAAGTCATAGAATACGCAGCTCCCGAAGTACTTATCAGTCGCGCCGCCACCCTCGCCGAAAAAATTACAGACGGCATTGCTTCACTTCAATCTCTAATTGCCTCCGACCATGAAGCATAACTGGGAGTATCAACCCTTTAAAGATATAGCATCCTTGATTACACCTCGAATTAAGGTTGATAAATCTGAGTATATGCACGAAGGGCTTGTACCGATAATATCGCAGGAAGAATCTTATATTTCCGGATATTGGGATAATTTGAATGATATTACCCCACATAACGGACCGGTTGTAATTTTTGGCGATCACAGCCGCGTTCTTAAATATGTTGATTGCGATTTTGTAGTTGGAGCCGATGGAGTGAAGATTATATCTCCCAAAGATTGTATCTGTGCGAAATTCTTATATCATTTTCTAAAATGGTATAATATTCCCTCATTAGGTTATTCTCGCCATTTCAAACTTATTAAAGAGGCAACCTTCCCTCTTCCACATATGGCGCTTCAGCAGCAGATTGTGGCGGAGTTTGACAAGATAAACGAGACGATAGACGATTGCCGTGAGTTGCTTCGCAACCTCGACACTCTCGCTCAATCTCTTTTCTACGACTTCTTCGGCGATCCGATTACCAACCCCAAAAGCTGGGAAGTTAAAAAACTTGGTAAGCTACTTGACGTTAGAGATGGGACACATGACTCACCAAAATATGTTATAGATGGGATTCCTTTGATTACATCTAAGAATTTAAGTAGAGGCTATGTTGACTTTGATAATGCTAATCTGATTTCGATTGACGATGCTAATTTTATTGATTTTAGGTCAAGAGTTGATATTGGCGATATTTTAATGCCAATGATTGGAACTATAGGAAATCCTGTTATAAATTTAAGCAATAAACGATTTTGTATAAAGAATGTTGCTTTAATAAAATTTCAAGGGTATGATATTTCAAATAAATACATTCTTTATATTCTTAAATCCAATCTTTTTTTACAATATATAAAATATAATAATAAAGGCGTTAGTCAAAAGTTTTTATCACTTAAGTTACTGAGAGAATTTGCTCTGCCCGTTCCCCCGCTTCCCCTTCAAGAGAAATTTGCGGAGCGGATTGAGGCGATTGAGGCGCAGAAGAAAGCCGTCGAGCAGACCATCGCCGAACTGCAAACCCTTCTCGACAGCCGCATGGACTATTGGTTTAATTAAAACTCTCCGCTTATGCTGAATCTCGAATACCTGACAAGTGAAGACATTGACGAACTGGAACGTATATTGTGGCAAGAACTCGGAAGCAAAGAGGACTACGAACGATATCTTAAACGCGAAAAAATGACAGCCGACATTCCTGTAGCCGCATTTATCCGCAAGGTCGTTGGTCTTGATCGTCAAAAGGCTATCGCTCTTTTCACCGAGTTTATTTCTGCTAATACGCTCACCGCCGATCAGGAAGAATTTATCAACAACATCTTGAACTATGTCTGCATGAACGGCGACATGGAAAAGACGGTCTTCCGCAACAATCGTGTTTTCCGCGATCCTCTCCTTAAATATTTTCCCAACAAAGCTGCTCAAGTGGCTAAATTTGTGGACATGCTCCACGACACCATCACAGTTGCATAGAAAACACTAAATTTGCCATCGCAATGGACTACAAAAAGATCATAGACAAGCTCTCTATACACTCGAAGCGCTCTCGAAAAGTTCGGAATCCCCGATGCTATCGCTTGGATTTCATTAAGGAAAATACTTTCAATCGCGTGTGGAGCATCCGCATGTCACGCTCCCGCATGTGGCTGGCTACAATTGCATTCGTCGCCGCTGTGGCCGCCTTGATTTTTGTAGTTTTTGCCTTCACACCAATGCGCAATCTGCTGCCCCTGAAAATCGAAAAAGACATTCGTGCCGGATATATCGAAGCCTCATTGCGTCTCGACTCTTTGGAAAGGGTAGTGGAGCAGAGAGCTGTCTACAATACTAAGATCACCGACATCCTTTCAGGCCGCCCCGTAAGCGACACAGTCCCGGCGATGCCCCTCGGAGCATCCGTCCTCGATTCGGCTGCAATTGCCGCCCGTGAGGACGAAAAGAGATTTGTAAAAGAATACGAATCAGCCTCGCGCTTCAATGTTTCCGTTCTCGCCCCTATCGCCGCCGAAGGCATGGATTTCTCTTCCCCCGTCGGAACAATGGCCTCTCATATTCGCGAAACTTCCGGGTCCGTATTGGAAATCTCAACCGGTAGGACCACTCCCGCTACTGCCGTTTACAAAGGTTCCGTGATTGCCGTCATCCCCGGTTTAGGAGGCTTGAGCTCCGTCATCGTCCAGCACCCAAACGACTTTCTCAGCGTCTACGGCGGCTTGAAAGATGTCTTTGTCGAGAGAGGCGAAAGCATTAGCCGCGGACAGCGAATCGGCCATGCTGCCCCGCCTGATGGCGTAATCTCTTTCGAACTGTGGCACAAAGGCGCCGCCCTCAACCCGGAAGACTATATTCACTTATAGTACCTGGATGCGTCCTACTTCCGTAGAACATTCGCCAAGGTGGCCGTTGAACTGAAGAACGCCTGTCTGCACCTTTATGAAATCGATTCTGTCAAGTTCCACGGGCTCGCCATTCAGGCCGCGGGCTGCGGAAATATCCAGCTCGGAAGCGGAACTATTGTTGGGCTGAGAATCCGCATAGCCCGTATAGCATTCCTGAGTGTACTGGCCGTTATCAAGCTTCTGTCCGTTGGCAGGGAGCATTCGTCCGTCAAACCTCAACTCTGCTTGTGTAAGCCACAGTGGCATGTAGCTGTGAGGGTGATACTCGGGGTCGCTCGTCCAGTGCTGGGATTCCGAGCCGGGGCCGCTCACATAGAGGTCAAACGTATCGTCCGTAAGTTGGCGTTCGCTGTACGCTACGCTGGCCGTCTTGGCCATGTCGCTGTGAGACCCCTGGAGTTCATACCATCCGTCGTCCGGCCTCCCGTTCCCGTTGCTGTCCTTCATCACATACACAATCCCCGGTTCGCTGCTTCCGCATTGCACCCCGTCCACCGTGTACGAATAGTATGAATTCCCCACAATCCGGAAGTCCCCGCCATCCTTGTTGGCAATGGATTTCCCAAGTTTATAAACGATAGAGCCGCCCCAGGCGCCCAACGATACGAGCTCGCCGTTCGAAATCGATCGATTGGCCCTTTCCAGCATGGCCGATGCATTCATTCCGGCAATGAATTCAGGCATCTCGTTTATGAACTGGCCCGGTGCAGGCGCGTATTCAAGTATCTCCACGTCAACATACCCCGCAGTGGCAACAGGTTTTTCATTACCCGGATTTTCCTTAGGCTCATCCGACCCGCATGCCCCGCACACAAGCAGCATAAACGCTGCGCTGATATGTAATATCGTTTCTCTCATAGCAATTTTTTCTTTCTGCAAAATTAGCAAATATTTCCCACATTGTGTACCTTTGTGTGTTTTATGAAACACATTAACATTCTTAAAGCCTATTGGCCGTCTTTTCTCACTTTGGCCGTCGTCCTATACGCCACCCTCTGGCCCGACCCCGAATTTGCCGACGACCTCCCCCTCATCCCGCATCTCGACAAGTTGATACATGCCGTAATGATGGGTGGCCTCTTCGGAGCCCTTGTCTTCGACACCCGCCGGCTCATGCTCCGTCGGGGAAATACAGGCCCCATCCCCGTGCAAACACTTCTCAGATTTGCTCTCGGGCTTGCCCTCTTTTGTGTGGCAGATGAAATATTGCAAAAGGAACTCACCACTACTCGGAGTGCTGAGTTCCTCGATATTCTTGCCGACTGGACCGGGGTAGCCATTGCATTTTTTGTCGCACCCCCCGCCGTTCGGTGTGTTTTACGTCAGAAAGATTGATTATTCCACCTCTACAGGCGCATTGCTGCGGGTGAGGCTCATGATAGTCTTGCCGCTCTTGTCGATTAGCACAGCCGTATCTGGCGTCGAACCCTCGGCTGCAGTGAAAGCACTCTCAAGCGCAACCATTATTGCTCGCTCCTGTTCCGTCTTGGGGCAGCCGCGGCGAGTGATGCCCATATTCGAGATGTCAATGGCATTAGGCCTTTGAGGATCGATGTAGATTGTGCCGTTCACGAAATTGCATCCCGTATTGCCGTGCAGCTTAAGCTCGCGGATATCAAAAAATACAGTAGCCTCCTCGTCGTCGATTTTCAACCCATCGGCCATCGTTATCTGCCAGTTGCCGTTAAGAAATTCCATGTTCTTCTTGCGTAAAGTCATAAGAGGCTTACCCGAAGTATTCGTAAGCGTAAGATACGCATCCGCCCCGATACGATAGACAGGAGTTGTTACCAAAGTTGATTCGTCATTCACAGCCGAATTGAAAGCCGTCTCGTAGGGCGTATCGGCGCAATACATCAGAGTCGACGCCACATGGCTGAACGTGATATTCCCGTTCTCCAGCTTAAAAGCCCCGTTCACGGTATTGCAGCCATTATTGGCATAGAACCGTCCGGTCTTGGTGTCGAAAAAGATATATGGCACATCCTCCTCTTCCGTTACCGTTTTAGAATTGATCGTAGCAAGCTGCCATTCGCCATTGATGTCATCGTGTGTCAGCGTCCCTGCAGTCTGAGTATATCCTGCGGTCGTATAATTTGAAACTTCCTGACGGAGAGCCTCCGGAAGCTGGCCCTTTTCCTTTTTTGTTGAAGCCGAAGGCATGGCAAAGGCCGTGCCTGCAAAGATAAGTAAGGCAAGTGCCGTGCCTGTAAGATGATGAATTTGCATAATTTTCGTTCAGTGTTAGATGTTTAGTATAAGTTTTATGAGGGCCCGCAGAGCCGATCCTCATAAATTACAACGTTTTTCTTCACCAAAAGTTATATCACAAGCGGATTTGTCGAAAAATTTTGGAAAATCAGGAATTCTGCAGAGCAAACCCCATGCTCACGAATTGTAGCACCGCCGGCATTCCCGTAATCCAATAATAGAATCCATGCACCCCGCTCCTCATCCTGAAATCTATAGGAACACCTTTCTCCCTCATGTTTAAGAAAAATTCGATGTTCCCTTCGTAAAAATAGTCATTATCCCCGCAATCGGCATACCATCTCACACTCTTCAGCTCCTCCACCTGCTCCGCCGTTGCATCCTTTACAAACGCCGACGGATTGTTAGCCAACAGAGACCGGGCATAGTCAGGGTCCGTAGACTTAAGCTGGCTCTGCTCCGGCTTGCCCACAATTCCGCTGATGCTGCAGGCCGTCCCGTAATAGCGGCTATACTTCTGAGCGTACGACACCGCTGCCTCCCCGCCCATCGAAATCCCCGCAATAGCCCGGTGCCCCTTGTCCGCGATAGTGCGGAAATTCGCATCCACCGCCGGGATAAGCTCATTATGGAAAAAACTTTCATAGTCCCACCCCGGCACGCTGAAATATCCCAAATGTTTACCCAGATGATGCTCATCCTCACCGCTCGCATCCGGCATCACAACAATCATAGGCACGCCCATGCCCGAGCGGACAGAATCATTCAAAATCTCCTTTACGTGTCCCGCACGCGCCCAAGTCTCCTCCGTACCGCCGGCCTGATGGAAAAGATAGAGCACCGGATACCGCCGTTCCACAGCCTCATCATAATCCTCCGGCAGATACACAAGGAACACCTTCTGCACACCAAGCATATCGCTGCTCATCTCACAGCGACAAAAGAATCCCCCCCGTATATTATTCTCAACCACCCCGCCAATCCTCCTCAAAGAAACAACCTTGCCCATTTTTCGATTAATTTAAGTGTTTAAAAAATAACATAATTCTTATACCACGAGTTCACTTTTCTATTCGAATATTCAAGAAAATCCACATATAATCGATGCTTAAAAACCAAATAAACAATACTATAATTTTGTTATGCCACAAATATTTCCTACCTTTGCATTTAAAATAAATACAAATCGCGTTAAGATTATAACTTATTGATATGAAGCAAGATACCCCCCCCTGTGAGGAAAATGGCATTCTTGATCAGGATAATGGCCTGCCGTCCTCATGCAAGAAGCAATCCTTATCATGCATTAGTCGAGTTGATAAATTTAGTATAATTCTGATAATTGGAATTTGCTTGGTCTCTTCAGTTTCAATAGTTTTACGCGCTCTGTTTGTCGAGCCTATTAGCGACGATCTGTTATATCGCTATGTTTTGGACGCGAATCCTTTGGGCAGCAATGATTATTCTGTCTTGGTCGCGAATTTGGGCGATGCGATCCGTTCACAAGCTGTCCAATACTTTTATTCGAACGGCAGAACATTAATTCATATTCTTGTCCAAATGTTTGCCGGCCCATGGGGACAGACATCTTACTCAATTTTTCTCGGCGTCCTCCTTCTGTCAATCATGATTCTTTTCATGTATTATACTGCACAGAAAAAAGGACGCATCAATGCTCTGACATGGTTTCTCGTAGCCATAACATATTTATACTTATATCAAAATAATAGTAGAGTATGGTATCCCATTGCAGGTGGCTTGAACTACCTCTTCCCAATGGTCTTGGTTCTTTCCTATCTGTTATTGTTTAAATCCCACCGCTACCCTAATAAGACTTCTAATTTATTTTCTCTTATACTATTAGTCCTAATCGGGTTTATTACAGGTTGGAGCCAGGAAGCCTTTTCATTGCCCCTTTCCGGAGGTGTATTCTTTTATGTAATTCGTAATTGGAAGAAATTGACCCCATCCGAGTGGTGTCTGACATTATCTCTTTGGATCGGAACTGCCATTTTAATCCTTGCTCCCGGAAATTTTGTTCGATTGGGCACTCGTCCGGGGCTTATTTGGAGTATTTGGTCCGGTATTAATCTTCTTATTGGGACATACCTCTTTTGGATTCTGATTATTGGATTAGTTTCCTTGCGTTATTACAACCATTCAAAATTAAAGGAATTCTTCAAAGATAGTCAGCTTGAGTGGACTATTTTGTTTATTGCCATTGCCTTCGGAATGGTCGCAAATACTCTTCCACAATCTTTTAACGGTATCTCATTTTACTCCGCCATCCTATTTTTCAAGCTTTTACAATATTTCCCGATTAATTCTATTAATCGTTCCTACGTAAATTCCTTTGTTGTAATAGGCTTGATATGTTTTGGATTTCATCAATACCGGCTTATCTCCACACAGCACGAATTAAAAAGGATATATCATGCATTCGTCAACGAATACATAGCATCTCCAACCGGAGTTCTTGCCATACCGGATATTCATATACCCTCTGATGTAGACCCGTTCCTTTCCAATTGGTTCACATCCTCCACACGAGATTATTGGTTGATGAAAACTCTCAACTGGCATTATATGAAGGGGATGAAACCGATTCGCCTCTTAGAGCCCTCAGACATACAAGCATATAATAATTCAAAATCATTCATTTCTCATAATAAGCCGGTCGATAATCAAACTAACGTATATCAAGGAGATACATATCTTTGGTTTGATTCATTTGCTCCCTCGTTAGGAGACTCTGTAGTAATAACTCAGCGCGTTAGCCGTTCAAATATTTCAGAGATGATACATAAAATTTTAAAACGGCCTAGCGTTGATTATAATCAAGTATGTATCCCGGTAGACACAACCACAATTCTGATTTCTCAAGAAGGAATGGTCGGTGTCGAAATCGGTTCCCGAAAAATTAAAGACATAGAAATACGAAGACAAAAAGGACATGAAGAAAGTATCGATACTTGTTCCAATGTACAATGAGCAGGAAGTTCTTCCCGCCTTGTACGAACGACTTTCGTCATTGATGAACTCCCATCCCGACTATGAATGGGAAATAGTCATGGTCAATGACGGAAGCTCGGATAACACTGCTCTGCTCGCATTGCAAATGCATGAGCGCGATCCCCGCTTCCATTTTGTGGATCTTTCTCGCAATTACGGCAAAGAGACGGCCATGATGGCAGGCTTCGATGTCGTATCAGGAGACTGTACCGTCATTATGGATGCCGACCTTCAGCATCCCCCGGAGGTAATACCGGAGATGGTAGCCGAATGGGAGAAAGGATTTGATGACGTCTATGGACGCCGCATAACACGCGGAAAGGAACCATGGCTACGCAAGAAACTCTCCCTCATGTATTACAAGCTCCTTCAGAAAACGACCAGAATACCAATCCTTGAGAACGTCGGAGATTTCCGCCTGCTTGACAGATCATGCATAAATGCATTGCGTCAGCTTCGCGAAACAAACCGCTATACAAAAGGACTGTACTGCTACATAGGTTTCAAGAAGACAGACGTACCCTTTGAGCAGGGCGACCGCGAAGCAGGAGAGACGAAATGGAACTTCTTTAAGCTTCTCGGTTTTGCCATAGAAGGCATCACCTCCTATACCACGGTTCCTCTGAGGTTCGCAACGATCCTTGGTTCAATCGTATCGATGTTCGCCCTACTGTATCTGGTGTTTATCCTTGTGAAGACGCTTATAGTAGGAGAGGCGGTCGCCGGATTCCCGACTCTTATGGTAACCATACTCTTCCTCGGAGGCATCATATTATTGACACTTGGCATAATGGGAGAATACATTGCCCGCATCTTCAACGAGACAAAAAACAGACCAAACTACTTCATCCGCGAAATCGACGGCAAACGCATAAACCTGAAAGACTTCACTTCCCTCAAACAAACAAATTGACCTGAGAATATTTTTAAGGACATCAAATTAAACAGGGTAGAGTAATCCTATAGAACTCTACCCTGTTAAATTTTTATGTAATATTACGAACAACCTGTTTGCTAATTTGGTAAATAAACGATGAATGAATTGTATTCTGATTTATTTTTAAAATTTTTATCCAGAAATTCTTCAACAATAGAAGATGACCCATTTTCGCGTTTAATATACACGATCGCATAGTCGTCCATTTCGGACATTCTCTTTTCTAGCCAATAAACATATTCTTGCTTGTCAAGGTTTTTAGCGCCTAAAGTCCAATCATGACGCAAATAAGAGTTGGGACAATTTAAGATATATTCATATACAAATCGGTCATAACCCTCTCCTACGACAATCCGGTGGCTCGTCAATATTTTATTAAGCTTCTGTATATCCTCAACAACGGAGGCTTTTTGCGAAGATGTATATAATCCGGATGCTCTCCCTTCTTTTACCATAGTATCAGAATATTTGAAGCCGTCATCCTGAAATGCTATATTTGGTATTGTTTGAGCATATGTAATTAGTAATGGTAGAATAGCTATAATTAAAAAGTATCTTATTTTTGATTGACTTGTATTCTGTATTAGAAATGTTGTGGTGAAAGGTATAAGAAGAAACGCCGGAAATTTAACAAATCCATTATTGCTTCCAATAAAACAGATACTTCCAAATATTAGAATGACGACTATTGATAGGAGTTTTTTGAAGGATTTATTTAGATAGAAAGCGATTAGTAAATATACTAATGCCAGTAGTATCCATACTACATCATATTCTGGGACGTTTATAACGTTAGGGAGGTAGTGGACAACTGAATATAGCCAAACAATGGCAAATAGACTAAGTATTTTGAAATGGTTTTTCCAAAATATAGTTTCTTCTGAGGCCATTCTCTTCCTAAACCATGAAAGAACAATAACCACCATTCCAAAGGCCATTATTGAAAGAGAATACCTGATAAATGAATGTATAAATACTCCTAATAAAGAAGATGCAGAATGAGATGAGATTGAATTGAACTTTATATCGTAGATGTATATATGGATGGAATGGTATAATAATGTGATAATAACAAATAATAAAACAGCAAATTGAAATATATAACTTATTATATATTTTCGACTAATTCCGGGATTCTGAACTGAATATATTTTGGAAGACATAAAGACCGTAACAGCTATAATTATCGGAAAGCATACGATATTGGGTATTCTAACCAATGTTGTTAAAACCGACACTACTGCTACCGAAAACAAGCGGATAAAATTTGGATGCTCTATAAATAATAGCATGCACACTATTAAGACTACAATAAAAAATGCTGTAAAACTATCCCAACCAAAAAGATTATGATAGCTTCTGCTTAATCCTGATAATATAATTGCTATGGAGCATGTAATTGCCGTAAGTGATATGGATCTTACACGATAATACATATATAATCCCGCCACAATAATAGACAGATTGTTGAGTGTAACCGCAAGATAACGGTAAGATAGCCATCTATAGTCCGTCAACTGTCCAAGAAGCCCCCCAAACCAACTCGTAAGTGGAGCTAAGGGGCTCCGGTGTATATCCATTGTGTTCATTATCTGATATGGTTCATCCGTGAAGTGGAGGCCATACTTTACAAGATAATATCCCGGAATTGTTGATATTAAAATAAGTAGTATATATAAAATATTTTTGATGGTAATTGCGATATTATTCATGATAATAAATCTTTTATGGTTTCAGGTTGAGCCAATTCTTCATTATAACATGGGATCACAAGAGCAATGATCGGAAGTTTAACTTCGTCCATAAAATTTGAATTATTAATTGTGATTGAATTTCAAAATCTCTTTGTAAGAGATTTTGAATCATCTCAAATAATTAAAAACTAAGCTGCAAACAAGAAACTCGACTTCCTGTTACTAAACAAGAAGTGGTAACCTTTAGATATTACAATTAATTGCTTTTTTATATCCTATATTGGCTATATTACGAATTATTGTATTACCTTTGTACGTCTAAACGCTTATCTCTTACAAAGAGATGCGTATATCTTATATAGTTAAACCCTGAGAGGGTTGGAGGAAAATTGTTAATAAATTAAGATAGACGTCCTACGTTGATTTAATTTCTGTCCAAAAATATCCTCCTCCAAAAAAATTAGGCGAAGCCCGTAGAGTAGGGGGCTTCGCCTAATTTTTGGATGATTATAGGTTCGGTGTCAGGCCTGGGCTTCCACGCCGTAGAATGCCAGCTGTTCAGGCTTGAAGTTCTTGATGAACTCCGAATGTTTGCTCACCTCAGCATCAGCAATCTTGTTGTAGACCTGAGCGCTTGCCATGAAGCTCTCGTTGCGGTTCGCATCCAGAAGCAGCAGATAGCTCATTACGACATTGCCGGCCATTTCGACGAGGCGACGAGCCATGAAGTCCATATATTCGGGCTTGCCAACTGCGCTTACAGCAGCGATGGCCTCCTCATATAGGGCCGTCAGGCGCTTCAGGTTCTCAGCCATAGGCTGCAGCTCAGCCTTGAACTCTGTGGCAGCGTAGCCGTCGATGAGAGACTTATACGTGCCCGTGGTCACGTGGCGGATAGCAGCCACCACCTGCAGCTGCGTCGTGCCCTCATAAATCGACGTAATGCGAGCGTCGCGATATACGCGTTCACAAGCATAGTCCTTCATGAAGCCCGACCCGCCATGGATCTGGATGCAATCATATGCATTTTGGTTGCAGTATTCCGAGCTCATACCCTTGCTCATCGGCGTCAGAGCATCAGCAAACTTGCGGTAGCCCTTAAGCTCAGCCTTCTCCTCGGGAGTGAGCTTGCGTTCGCGCTCAATATCCTCGAGAGCCTTGTAGAGGTCCACATAGCGGGCCGTCTCGTACAGCAGCGAGCGGCTTGCGTCAAGCTTAGCCTTAATCACTGCCAGCATCTCAGAAACCGCCGGGAATTCAATGATAGCCTTGCCGAACTGCTTACGCTCCTTAGCGTAAGCCAGAGCCTCACGGTAGCAGATTTCGCTCACACCCACGCTCTGTGCAGCAATGCCGAGACGAGCACCGTTCATCAGCGCCATCACATACTTGATCAGGCCCATGCGGGTCGAGCCGCAGAGTTCTGCCGGAGCATTTTTATACGTAAGTTCGCAAGTCGGCGAACCCTTGATGCCCATCTTGTTCTCAATGCGGCGCACGTCCACGCCGCCATTGCGCTTGTCGTAAATAAACATCGACAGGCCGCGGCCATCCTTCGTCCCTGCTTCCGAGCGGGCCAGCACCAGATGGATGTCCGAGTCGCCATTGGTGATGAAACGTTTCACGCCGTTCAGCACCCACGTCCCGTCTTCCTTCTGCGTAGCCTTCAGCATCACGCTCTGAAGGTCAGAGCCTGCATCAGGCTCTGTGAGGTCCATACTCATGGTCTCACCGGCGCATACGCGGGGAATGTAGCGCGAGCGCTGGTCGTCGTTGCCGAATTCATAGAGCGTCTCGGCGCAGTCCTGCAGCCCCCAGAGGTTCTCAAAGCCCGTGTCAGCGCGGCTCACGATATCTGCAGCCATAATGTAAGGAGTGATCGGGAAATTCAGTCCCCCGAAGCGGCGGGGCATAGCCATACCCATAAGGCCGGCCTTGCGGCAAACCTCCAGGTTCTCCTTCGTGCCGTCAGCATAGATCACGCGGTTGTTTTCAACGCGCGGTCCCTGATGGTCCACGCCCTCAGCATTCGGAGCGATCACGTCGCCGCAGATTTCGCCTACGATTTCGAGCGTGCGCTCGTAGTTGTCCATTGCATCCTCATAGTTCAGAGGAGCATAGTCGTATTTTTCGGCTTCAGTATAGTTGCGTTCCTTGAGCTCCACGATTTTCTGCATCATAGGATGCGTCAGGTGGTGCTTCAGATCAGGATTATCGGTATAAAAGTTTGCCATTGTTTACTTGGAGTTTTTCTTGTAGTACTTGATGAGCTTGGGCACAACCTCTTCCATGTCGCCGGTGATCACGAAATCTGCAATTTTATTGATCGGCGCATTGGGATCGTTGTTGATGGAGATGATTATCGAACTCTCCTGCATGCCGGCGATGTGCTGGATCTGGCCCGAGATGCCGCAGGCGATGTAGAGCTTCGGACGAACGGTTACTCCCGTTTGGCCAATCTGACGCTCATGTTCGATAAATCCTGCGTCAACCGCCGCACGCGATGCCCCTACCTCGGCGCCAAGGGTCTGAGCCAGGTCATAAAGCAGCTTGAAGTTTTCCTTGCTGCCCACACCATAGCCACCGGCCACGATGATGGGAGAGTTCTTGATGTTCACCTTCGACTTCTCGATGTGGCGATCGATGATTTCCACCACATAGTCCGTATCGGCAACATACTTTTTCGGATCGAGATTCACCACCTCACCCTTGTGCGCAGGGTCGAAAATCTCTTTTTTCATCACACCCTCGCGCACGGTTGCCATCTGAGGACGATGCTCCGGATTCACGATCGTAGCAACGATATTGCCGCCGAAAGCCGGGCGGATCTGAAGAAGCAGATCCTTATATTCCTTACCGGTCTTGGCATCCTTGTGGTCGCCGATTTCGAGAGCCGTGCAGTCAGCCGTAAGGCCGCTGTGAAGGCATGAGCTTACGCGAGGACCCAGGTCGCGACCGATGCAGGTTGCACCCATCAGGCACACCTGTGGCTCGATTTCCTTGAAAAGATTGATGAGAGCCGCTGCGTGGGGATTCGAGGTGTAAGGATACAGGCGTGCATCCTCCATTTTATATACCGTGTCAGCTCCGTAGGGGAAGATTTGATCTTCCACTCCGTCGAGTTTGTCGCCAATCACGATAGCTTCGAGCTTCACGCCCAGGCGGTTGGCCAGCACGCGGCCTTTGGTGAGGAGTTCAAGGCTCACGTCTGCAACGTGCCCGTCCTCATATTCGCAATATACGATAAGGTTGTTCTTGTCTGCCATAGCTGTTGTGTCAGTTTTGGAAGGAGATATTCCCGGCATTAGCCGATAGTGTGATTGGTGATAAGTTCTTTGATGAGGCTCTCGAGTTCGGCGTCGTCCGACCCGCTGATGTTGCGGCTTTCCTTAGCCGTGAACACTACATTCTCGATCGACTTCACTTTGGTAGGCGAGCCGGGAAGGCCGATCTGTTCGGGGTCTGCTTCCACGAAAGCCGCGCCCCACTCCTGTAGCTGCAGTTCCGGACGCTTCTCCACCAGAGCAGCCGCTTCGGGAGCCATAGCCTTGAGTTCCGAAGGCGAAGCTGCACGCTTGTATTGCATAACGCGCTTGGCGTTGCGCGGACGGCAGGGAGCAGCCGAGCCATTGACCGTTACTACACAGGGAAGAGGAGCCTTCACCGTTTCAACGCCGTGCTCAAGACGGCGTTTCACAACCACGTAGCCATCCTTAAGCTCAAGGATTTCTTCGGCATACGTTACTTGAGGAATACCCAGCTTCTCGGCAATCTGCGGGCCCACCTGAGCCGTGTCGCCGTCGATTGCCTGACGGCCACCCAGGATAATGTCGTACTTGCCGAACTTCTTCACGGCCTGAGCCAGAGAGTAGCTTGTGGCAAGCGTGTCGGCGCCGCCGAGGGCACGGTCTGTCAGCACAATGCCGTCGTCGGCCCCGCGGAAAATCGCTTCGCGGATCACCTCGGCTGCGCGAGGAAGGCCCATCGTCAGGATCGTTACTTTCGATCCGGGGTTGGCTTCCTTCAGGCGGAGAGCCTGTTCAAGGGCATTCAGGTCTTCAGGGTTAAAGATTGCAGGCAATGCGGCACGGTTGATTGTGCCGTCTTCCTTCATCGCATCCTTGCCTACGTTGCGCGTATCAGGCACCTGTTTGGCAAGTACAATGATGTTTAAGCTCATAATTACTTATGTTTGAGGTTTATTAATTGTCTGAGGCAACTTTTATGCGGCTACAAAGATAACAATTTAAAGTTTTTTAGCCAAATTTTCAGCAAATTACCTTTCGGTTTTAGTGTTAAACTTTGTCATCAGAGCCTTTTAGAAGTGGCTTGTCCCGTCGAAGCAGTGCGTGCATACTCTCTCTCGTGGGAGGCCGATAGCCTTCACAAGGTCTTCGATAGAGCTGAATTTTAGCGAGTCAAGGCCAAGGTCCTTACGGATTTCCTCCACCATTGCCTTATATCTCTCCGTCCCGGCCGTGGCATATTCCTTGAGCGCCTCGGCCGACGGATTGGGTTCGAGATGTTCAATCACCCGACGCGCTATCAATTCCATCGGGCCGCGCGAGCTCGTGAAATTGATGAAATCGCATGGATAAATCAGAGGCGGACAACTTATGCGGATATGAACGGCCCGCGCGCCCGCGTCGCGCACATCCTTCACGTTGTCGCGCAGTTGGGTGCCTCGAACGATCGAATCGTCGCAGAAAGCCACGCTTTTTCCCTTCAGGAGGTCGCCATTCGCAATCAGCTTCATTTTAGCCACCAGTTCGCGGCGTTCCTGCGTCCCGGGCGTAAAGCTGCGGGGCCATGTCGGAGTATATTTCACCAGGCCGCGAAGATAGGGCTTACCGGCCCCGGAGGCATATCCCAGAGCCATTCCCGTACCCGAATCTGGAACCGGGCTCACGAAGTCGAGATCGCTGTCCATGCTCTTGCACTTATTCCCCATGATTCGTCCGCACTCATAGCGCATTTCATCCACGTTCCGTCCTTCGTAGCTGCAAGGAGGGTACCCGTAATAGGTCCAGAGAAACGCGCAGATTTGCATTTCCTTACCGGGAGCCTGCAGTTGTTCGATTCCGTTTTCAGGAGTGATGCGCACAATCTCCGCAGGTCCGAGGTCGTAAATATGTTTGTAGCCGAGATTGGCGAAGGCCGACGTCTCCGACGATGCGGCATAGCTTTCTTCCTTCTCGTTATAGCCGATTGCGATTGGCGTACGCCCAAGCCGGTCGCGGGCAGCAATGAGCGCGCCCTCCGTAAGCACCAGCATGGAGCACGATCCTTTCACAGTGTCCTGCACGTGGCGAAGTCCGTCCGTCAGGTCCTTGCCTTCGGCTATGAGGGCGGCGATAAGTTCCGTAGGATTCACAGTATCGCGGGAGTGTTCGCAGAAATGGATACCCTTGGACAGAAGCTTATTCTCGATTTCAGGAATATTCGTCACTCTCGCCACGGTAACGATGGCGAATTTGCCCAACCGCGTGTTCACGATTATAGGCTGAGCATCCGTGTCCGAGATAACACCGATGCCGCTCTCGCCCTTGAAGTCGGGGAGATCAGCCTCGAATTTCGTCCTGAAATACGAATTTTCAATATTGTGGATTTGGCGCGCAAAGTGGCATTTTTCTTTGTCGAAAGTTGCCATGCCTGCGCGTCGTGTGCCGAGATGCGAATTGTAGTCCACGCCATAGAAAAGCTCGTTGACGCAGGCCTTGTTCTTTTTTATTACACCGAAGAAACCGCCCATAATGTTGAGTGTGTGTCAGAAATTAATTGGAAAAATGATTACTCTTTTTGTCTGTCTATTGGAACCTGTCTTGGGAAAAAAATAAGCGAAGCTCGGAGCCGCCCTTGCGGGCCGGGGCTCTGAGCTTCGTTAGGGGTATCAGCGTGTATGCCCTTCCACCCATTTGCGGGCGTTTACGAAGGCTTCAATCCACACCGTTACGTCGTCGTTGCGTCGTGCATTAGGATAGTATGCGCATTGCCAGGGGAAGATAGCACGTTCAAGGTGCGGCATCATCGCCAGATGGCGCCCGTCAGCCGATGCAAGGGCGGCCACGTCGCCGGTAGACCCGTTGGGATTGCCCGGATACTTGTGGTAGCTGTAGCGTCCCACGACGTTCATATCCTTGAGCGGCTTCTTGAACGAGAAGCGGCCTTCGCCGTGCGCCACCCAGATGCCCGTGCGCACACCCGAAAGGCTCCCGAACATCACGCTCGTATTCTGCGGAATCGTCATGTTTACGAATGCGCTTTCAAACTTGTGCGACACATTGTGTTCCATCGCTACAGGCGCATCCTCGCCGCCGCCGAAGAGCAGATTCAGCTCAATCATCAGCTGGCAGCCGTTGCACACACCCAAGCTCAGTGTATCCTCTCTCGCGTAGTAGCGGCGGAGTGTCTCGCGTGCTGTTTCGTTCCAGCGGAAGCCCGAAGCCCACCCCTTTGCCGAGCCGAGGACGTCGGAATTGGAGAATCCTCCGCAGAATACTATCATGTTCACGTCATCCAGCGTCTCGCGCCCGCTCATGATATCTGTCATGTGCACGTCCTTCACGTCAAACCCGGCAAGGAAGAGAGAATAAGCCATTTCCCTGTCGCCGTTAACGCCCTTTTCGCGAATGATGGCCGCACGCACTCCCGAGCGTTCCGCCCCGCGCTTGGCATTCAGCCCGTAGCGCTCGAGCGTGCCCTTGAAGCCCTTGGGCAGGATATATTTAAGAGGTTGGGCTGCATAGTTGGCAAAGCGCTCGGCTGCACATGCCTCCCCGCTCTGCAGGCGATCGAGAAGATACGAAGGGGTGTACCAAAGCTTGCGCATCATATCGATATTCACAAGATGCAGCTCGCCCTCATGGGAGATTTGGAGCACGCGCTCTGCGGTTGTCGTCGCAATCGGGAAATACTTCACCTCTGCCTTGTCGAGAATGTCCTCTACTGAAGCTTTCCGGGCGCCGTCGACTTGGATTACAACAGCCGGATTCTCTGCAAAAAGAATCTTTATAAGATCCTTCTCGCCGCAAATCATCCCGAATCCGTCAGTATACATCTTCAGGCCGCCGCGAGTATTTGCAAACACCATTTCCAGAAGAGTCGTTATCAGGCCACCTGCACTCACATCGTGCATGGCAAGAAGCTTGCGTTTGCGCACCAGTGTCTGCACCGTCTCGAAAGCATTGGCAAAAACCTTGGCATCCTTCACGTCCGGAGCATCAGGTCCTACTGCATTCAACGTCTGTGCAAGAGCCGAGCCGCCAAGTTTCAGTTTGTCCGACGAGAAGTCTATATAGTATAGTGTTGTGTCGGCAATCGGGCGCGCAACCGGGCCAACCGTTCTGCGGATATTTTCGATAGGAGCAGCCGCAGAGATAATTACCGTTCCGGGCGCATATACCTTTTCATCGCCATATTTCTGCGTCATGGACAACGAATCCTTACCCGTAGGAATATTGATGCCAAGAGCGCAGGCAAAGTCCGAGCAGGCTTCGACAGCGCTGTAGAGAGCGGCATCCTCACCGGGATTCTTGCACGGCCACATCCAGTTGGCACTCAACGACACGCTGCGAAGTCCCATTGCTAAATCAGCCCCGAGGATATTGGTGAGCGATTCGGCGATTGCAAGGCGAGAGCCCGCCCCGGGATTCGAAAGAGCAGCCGCAGGAGCGTGGCCTATAGACGTTGCGATGCCTTTGCGCCCGTGGTAGTCAAGCGCCACGATGCCGCAGTCGCTGAGGGGGAGCTGAATTTCACCCTGGCATTGCTGGCGTGCCACGCGGCCCGTAACCGAGCGGTCCACCTTGTTTGTGAGCCAATCCTTGCACGCCACGGATTCGAGCATCATCACATCCGAAATATAGCGCTCAAGCTGCGAGGCATCGGTCTCCACCTCCTTATATTCGTTTTTCACCGTCCGGTCGCTTATCACCGTCTTGGGCGAATTGCCAAGCATGTCTGTTACAGCAAGGTCTATTACATTCCGGCCGTCCTTGTGCCCGAATGTCAGACGGTGGTCGTCCGTCGTCTTGCCCACCACATACAGAGGCGCGCGTTCGCGTTCGGCGATTCGTTCCACCAGAGGGATGTCTTTAGGCTTGATGACAAAGCCCATGCGCTCCTGGCTCTCGTTGCCTATGATTTCCTTGTCCGAAAGGGTAGGGTCACCTACGGGCAGAGCATCGATATCGATAAAGCCGCCTGTCGATTCAATCAGCTCCGACAGAGCGTTGAGGTGGCCGCCGGCTCCATGGTCGTGGATGCTCACGATAGGATTGAAGCTGCTTTCTGCCAGCGCACGGATCACGTTGGCAACTCGCTTCTGCATCTCGGGATTGGCACGCTGAACTGCATTCAGCTCGATAGCGTTGGCATATCGTCCGGTTTCAACCGACGAAACGGCGCCGCCGCCCATTCCTATGCGGTAATTGTCGCCACCGGCGATTACAACAGCCTGTCCGGCTTTCGGCTCGCCCTTGAGGGCGTCTTTCTTTGCTGCAAAACCGACGCCGCCGGCAAGCATTATCACCTTGTCGTAAGCCAGCTGGCGTTCATTCTCGGAATGTTCGAACGTAAAGAGCGAGCCGCAGATCAGAGGCTGTCCGAATTTATTGCCGAAATCCGACGCTCCGTTGGAGGCCTTGATAAGGATTTCTGCCGGTGTTTGATACAGCCATTTGCGTTCGTTCATGGCATACTGCCAGCGCATATCGGGGCTCAGGCGAGGGTAGGAGGTCATATACACGGCCGTGCCCGCGATTGGCAGGCTCGCACGGCCGCCTCCCAGGCGGTCGCGGATTTCGCCGCCGCTGCCCGTGGCTGCCCCGTTGAAGGGCTCCACAGTCGTCGGGAAGTTGTGGGTCTCGGCTTTCAGCGAGATGACGGTGTCCAGCGGACGCTCCTCGAAGTAGTCAGCCTTATCGGGATTTATGGGCGCGAATTGCTGCACCCGCGGTCCTTTCACAAATGCCACATTGTCCTTGTAGGCCGACACAAGCCCGTTAGGATTCTCCTGCGACGTGCGCTTGATGAGCTTGAAAAGCGACACGGGCTTCTCTTTTCCGTCGATTACGAAGGTGCCGTTGAAAATCTTGTGGCGGCAGTGCTCGGAGTTCACCTGCGAAAAGCCGAAGACCTCGCTGTCTGTCAGCGGACGACCCAGGCGAGCGCTCAGTTCGCTCAGATAGCTCTCTTCCTCGGGGCTCAGAGCCAGGCCCTGCTCCCGGTTGTAGGAAGGTATGTCGGAAATATACACCACGTCTTCAGGCTCTGCCGTGATTGCAAAGATGTCTGCGCTCAGGCCCTCTGCGTAAAGATGTTGGAGCATCGGGTCGTAGCTCGCCTCCTCATTTTCGCTGAGAAGGCGGAACTCCTCTATACGAGAAATGCCGGAGAGACCCATGTTTTGCGTGATCTCTACGGCATTGGTGCTCCAAGGTGTTATCATTTCTTTGCGGGGTCCGACGTAGCGGCCGGCCAGACTTGTGGCCGCGGCGGCGCGTGCTCCGCCAAGAAGCCATTTCAGCTTGTCTTTTTCAGTTGAATCGAAACTGTGGTCGCTTTCCACGGCGTAGACCGTCGTCGGCCCTTTCTTGAAGAATACTACCATATTTTGCGGTGGCTGGAAATGTGTAAATCGGTTTTGCAATTCTCTGCAAAGTTACGAAAAAATTTCTCTCTCCCCAAAAAAGTATTCTTCGCCCGTATGTTTAGTATTTCTTAACACACAGCGCCGCCATCAGCTCCTCGGGCTTATCCCTGCTTGCATAGTCGTCTGTAAGTTCCCAGAGTAATGCCAAGCGTTATCATCTCCGTTGCCGGGATAGTCCCCCACATTCCCCATGCAGGAAACACTGCCGGCAACACTAAAAACATAGGCACAAGAATTATTATTCCCCGCAGCAATGTCAGCACCAGCGCAGTCATCGATTTTTCGATGCTCTGATAGAAGCCTATGAATGCTATGTTTATAGCAAAGAATATTGCCGCCGTCGAATAAATAGGCAGACCGCCCACAGCCAGCTGTCCCGCCTCACTGCTTGCAGGGATAAACATCTCCACAATCGCCTTGGCTCCTACACCAATGCCCAGACTGGCCAGAATTCCGCATATCACGGCAGCCCGAAGGCTCACGCGCAGCCCCTCCCGCACGCGCCTTCTGTCCCCGCAGCCGTAGTTAACGCTTATGATAGGTTGGGCCGACTGGGCCACCGCATTGTTGATCATGAAAATTAGCGGGAACAGATAGCATGCTATTGAGTATGCCGCCACTCCGGCCTCTCCGTAAAATCGCATAAACACGATATTGCCCGTAAACATCATCACCGACATCGCTATCTCGGTAATAAAAGCCGACGAACCGATCACAATTTGATTCTTGACCATCCGCAAGCTCCCTTCAAGATGCCTTGTAAACTTCAGAACATACGACCATCTGAAATATGCCAAAGCCATAGTTCCTCCGACTATGCATGAAATTGACGTGGCAAGGGCCGCGCCCCTCACCCCCATTCCTAACGGAAATACAAACCACCAGTCGAGCACCACGTTCAAAACCGCAGGTATGGCATTGCACAGCATCGCATATTTCGGCGAACCGTCAAGACGGATCACCATCATTCCAATGCTCTGCCACATCAGAGGGATGATGCCGGGAAGAAGATACAGAAGATACCCCGTGGTCTTGTCCATCAGTCGCTCGGAGCTCCCCAGCAATGAGGCCACGCCATCGGTAAACACGAAAGCCCCAAGCACAAGCAGGGCGATAATAGCCGTCGAAAAAACGAAAGACGAAGTCATTATCCGGTTGGCCTTGATATTGTCCTTCGAAGCAAGTGCGATTCCGGCGGTTACCGATCCGCCTATGCCGAACATCAGGCCTATTCCCGTGGTAATCATAAAAAGTGGGGCGATGATGTTCACGGCCGCAATTCCGTCCGGGCCTACACCCCGACCCACAAACACTCCGTCGATTATCGTGATAAGAGCATTGAATATCATTCCTGCCAGCGTCGGCAGAAACACCTTCATAAAGAGGCCTGGAATCGAGCCCTTAGCATAGTCGAGGCCGGAGGCCCGGTTCGTCTTATCCATAGTCTTGATATTTATCCGGGCGCACCCGGCATCTTATCCGGTCAGATAGTTGCGGCTACAGACCCTCCGATGAGCGGCGCAAAATTAATTATTTTACTTCACCCATGCAACTCAACACGAGAAAATATAGCTTATGAATCTACGTTTCAGCCCAGAAGTTCACCTACAACAACGGCATTGTTGTGTTCCCTGTCGTGTGACGAATAGAGGAGTGTTACAACTGGCTTGTCGGCAATTTCTGTCTTCAGAGATGCAAATGCAGGATTCGAGCTCAGTTCCGTTTTATATTTGCTCCTGAATTCCGGCCATCTGTTCTCAGGGTCGGCATGAAACCATTCCCTCAGCTCGCTCGTAGGTGCTACATCCTTGTCCCATAAATCATAGTGGAAGGTTTCGTGAGAGAGGCCACGGGGCCATAGCCTGTCGATATAGACTCTGTAGCCGTCTTCCGGCTCTGCCGGATCGTATGCGCGTTTAAGCTTTATTTCCTGTTTCATTGCCTTATTTTTTCTCCGTAATTACACCGAATTATCAAACAATAGTTCCCGCAGGATGCTGTCGCTGCGCAACATGGCCTCTTCGGGAATGTAGAGGCGACAGCCCTCGGCCTTGAGCTCGCCACTGCGGATAAAACTCTCTGCCCCTGCCAATAGTTCATTTTGCAGGTGTGCCGGCAAACTGTTCGTGTGCAGACCCTCCGAAGTCCGAAGCGCAGTTATCAAAATATCGTTCAGCCTGGCTGTTTCGTCTTCTTCGTCAATAATACATATCGGGAACGGTTCGTTCGCCGCGGTGTAAGCCCTCACGTCCGATGGATTGAAGCGCCTCACGCCATCTTTGTCCAGCGAATGAGCCCCGGGGCCGAGACCGAGATACGGTTGCCCCGTCCAGTAGCCGGAATTATGCTTCGAGCGATACCCCTGCCGTGCGAAATTTGATATTTCGTAGTGTTCATATCCCGCACTTCTCATCTTCTCGCAGAGAATGGAATACATCTTTTCAACCAAGGCTTCAGACGCTTCCTCGATTAGTCCCGCCTCAAGCCTTCTCGTCAGCCGTGTGCCGGGCTCGTAGGTAAGGCAATATGCCGACACATGTTCCGGTCTCTCCCTTAGGAGCAGGTCAATGCTGCGTGCCCAGCTCTCGGCTGTTTGCCCGGGCAGGCCATATATCAGGTCGCAGCTCAGATTTTCAATTCCCCCTTCGCGAAGAGTGTCTATCGCATTCAATGCATCCTCTCCTGTGTGCCGGCGCCCCACAGCATTCAGCTCATCATCGATAAAACTTTGAATTCCCATGCTCACACGGTTCACTCCGCAAGCCCGCCAGTGTGCGGTTATCTCCTTGCTCACGTCCTCCGGATTCACCTCGATAGTAAACTCCGATATTTCCCCGATGCGATAGAGTCCTTCGGCAAGTCGCTCGAATAGCTCGGGTGGCAGAATCGATGGTGTCCCGCCACCGAAATACAAGGTCCGCGACGGCTCCTCTCCGAGTTCGGCTTTGCGAAGTTCATACTCTTCAAGGATGCGGTCAACCACCGCGCCCATTCGTCTGCGGTCGGGCGTGGAATAGAAATCGCAGTAAGCGCACTTGCTGTGGCAGAATGGAATATGCACGTAAATCATACCGGTCTCTACCACGCTTTGGGTGTCCTTCCGCACAGAGCGAGGAAGGGGCAGAATCCCGAGCATCCTTGTGCTTCGGGGCACTGCTCGAAGGCCTTCGTCTCGTCGAAAATTTCGTTCACAAGCTCATTCAGCATCGGACGGAATGTTCCCGACACATCCCTATAGTCGCTAAGAATCTGTTTTTCGCCTCTTCCCTTACCGTAGCGTATGGGCTCGAGCGCCTTGCCGGAGTAAGCCTGTCGGATGCTGTACACCATCGGTTGTATAGGCCCGTCGAAATGCGCCATGTCCTTATAGGCCTCGCAATAAGTCAGCAGCTGAAAAACGGCACCGCTGTTCACCCCATACTTCGGATTGGTGAGTTGTTCGATGTCCACGGTCGTAGCATCCGAGCCGGTTTTGTAGTCGATGAACCGCAGTTTCCCGGCCGACGGCTCATCGGCTCGGTCGATGAACATACGGAAATTCACATTCCGTTCTTGGCTTATCTGCCACGGGCCTTTCACTTCAAGTTCGCCCTTGATGTACTTGAACCCTTCGCTTCCCGGAGTAAAAATTTCCGCTTCCAGACGCAGAAGTTTTTGAATCATTCGGAAGATTGCCTCGGCAACCGTCTGCTCCTCCGATGTCTGGGCCGGGGCGGGGCGCTTATCCCTGTAGCGTCGTGGATGCCGGAACTCGAATATCGCATCGTCGATAAGGGGGCGGATATACTGCTCCGGAGCCTTCAGCCAGCGGTCGATGTCCTCTTCTCTCACAAGCCGCCCACCTTCGTAGTCCTTGTAGAGATTTTGGAATACTCTATGGAATATCTGCCCGTACTCTGCGGCGGTCAGGTAATTCACCATCTCCGTGTCCGGGCGCAGCCCCGCAACATTCGACAGATAGAACTGAAGCGGACAGCTAAGATACGTTTTCAGGCTCGAGGCCGACAGATACTTGTTCCCTCCGCCTCGAAATGCTTCAAGGGCTTTGGCAACTTCACCTTCCTTGCGCACACTTATGGTCCGCCCTTGAGAGAAACTTGCAGGAAGTGATAATACACGTGTCCGCACCTCAGGCTCGGACAATAGATACCTCAGCTGCGATATATAGCGGCTTTCCTCTCCCGCGCCGTTCACACCCGTACGCGAATCATATAGAAGCTTCACCCGCTCCGCTCCCGCTATAAGGCGATAGAAACAATAGGCATACGCTCCTTCGCCCGCATTCAGTTCAGGAAGCCCGTAGGCCATTCTCAGAGCATTGGGAATCATGGTCTTTCCGTATTGCTTCCGAGGAAACGCTCCTTCGTTCATCGACAGGATTATCACATTGTCAAAGTCGAGAGCACGCGTCTCAAGCACTCCCATGATCTGCAGGCCCTGAAGAGGCTTGCCATTCACGCCTATCTGGGCCGTGGAAAACATGCGGTCCAAAAGAATGAAGAACGACCGTTCGTTCATCTCCACTCCCGTTTCGCGCACCAAGGCCATTATATCGTTCACCTCCCGTCGGAAATGCCCCAGAAGTTTTGTTTCGAGCATCTCTCCGCGCTTTTTAGCCGCAGTCCCTTCCAGACCCTGGCTCAGCCAGTCGATAAGACGCGTAAGGTAGGCGGCAACGCCCTCGGCGTCCCGGCCGCTCACCGATTTGAATATGACTTCCCCAAGCTCCTCGTCAGCTTCGGACACAAGCGCCGGCGAAACATTGAACACGTGTTCGTCATCGATGTGCTTCAGCACCTTGTCCACAGCTTCCCCGCAAAGGAGCCGTATATGAGGATGGCCCAGAACCGACACCACATCCTCATAGAAAAACGTAGTTTCCCCCCCTGTATCATGCGCTCTCCGCTGCATCATGATTATACTTTCGAAGAGTTTGGCGAATGTAGTCGTGGAGTAGGGTACGCCCATCGTTATGTTGATGGCCTCGATTTCTTCGGGCAGCGAAAACAGCACAGGCATAAGAAGGTTTTCGTCAGGAAGCACAATGGCTGTATTCACGGGATTGCTCGTATCCATCACCCCTGCGGCGATCAATTCCTTCAGTATATTATGCACAGCCTTGGCCTGAGCCGTTTTCGACGGCACCGCAATCACTTCTATATCCGGTGTCCCTGAAGTGCGTTCCGGATATGCTTCAAAATCCTCAGGCTCATGGAACTCCTTCGACATTGCCGCGATGCGCGCAATTGATTTGTTTGTTGGCCCGTTTTCGCCCAAAAGGGATTGTGTGCGACGTATATCCCAAAAAAAATCTGCTATACCTATGTCGTGGAAACGCTTCATCACAAGCGTCTCCACGGCTGTCGGATCTCCGAACCCCACAAACACATAGCGCGTGGGGTAGGGAAGCTCGTCGGCACTGATGTGCTTGATGCGTTTCCACGCTGCCCTTGCCGTCGAGCCTGTCGTACCTGTCTCCTTTTCCCGCAGCTTCCGGTGGAAGGTCTCGTAGATACGTCCCTGGAGATCCCACAAGCTCTTGAAACTGTTGCGCATCCCATCGTCTTCGGGTGTCCCCGACAAGTGCAGCCAAAATTCCGAGTCGCCATCTTGTATCGACCCGCTTTCGCGCGTCAGACGGCTCTCGCCCCAGAGGCGACGCACGATTTCCTTCTGGTCCTCGTCAAGGAAGTCGCTTTGGATTTCCTTGATATTGCGTATGTTCTTGAATAGCGCACCGGCATCCGCCAGCGACGTATCTATCTCGTTGAAGTCGCTCAGCATCATATCCCCCCAGAAGATAAACGAGTCGAAGCTCCCGGGGCCGTCAGGCCGTCCTGCTTCCGCATATACCTCTCTCACGCTCTCATAGAGCGTGAACAACAGCTCGTTGCGTCCTCCCTCCCCATAGTCGGCAAAGTGGGTGAGCATCCTGCTGAAGGTTGCGAACCTCGGCAGCAGAACCGGACCCTCGCCGCTCAGAGTGTCGCGGAGATAGCGTTTGAGAAACATCGCCGATCGCTTGTTCGGCGTTACGAACGTATATCCCCCGAGTTCCCGCGGGTCTTTGCGCCCGTAGTAAGCGGCTACCTGCCGCAGAAATTTCTTGTCCATGCAGCCGCCCTCCTCACTTCCGTATTTGCATCAATATCTTTATTGCAAGGTCAAAAAACACCATCTTCGAATTGCCGTTGGCGAGTATATCCCGCCTCGCATCGTTCATAGCGTCAAAGAGAGCTATCACATTTCGCTCGTTCACGAACGGGTGGAACCGGACGCTGAACTTTGCCTCCTCCGGTGTCATCGTCGTTACGTATTTCCCGGCCGAGGTATGCAGCATCAGATTCTCCCTCATCAGCCGTGCGCAGTAGTCCACAAAGCGCACCTGTCTTTCCCGCCCCTTCGTGCTCATGTCGTTGGCCCATTTCCGTAATGCCGGAAGGTCGCGTTTGAAGCCTTTGCGCATCAGGTCCGCGAAGATAGCAAGCATCTGCATCCCGTCATCGGCCGACGAACTAAGCTTCAGCGCCTCCGTCAGGCTCCCTTCCGCCATGCGGGCAAGCTCTCCCGCAACCGCTGGATCCACACCCGTATGCACCAGGAAGCTTTCCACATCCTCATCCGCATATCTCCGCACGAAGATACGTTGCGTTCGCGAATAGATTGTGGGCAGTATCTCCGACGGCTTGTCGCTCGTCAGCACGAATATGGTGTCGGAGTAGGGCTCCTCTATAAGTTTCAGCAGCTTGTTAGCCGTGCTCGGATGCAGACGCTCCGGTAGCCACAGAAGCACCGCCTTATATTCCGACGACCGCGCCTTGTAGTTGAGTTTCCTAATCAGCTCCGACCCTTCTTCCACAAAAATCTGTGGCTGTGATGTCGGCGAATCAAGCGCCGTGAGCCACTTGTCAAAATCCATGAAAGGGCTCTCCGTGATAAATTCCCTGAACTCGCTCAGCCAGTCCTCCGACAAGGTCGGTTTGCCGCTTCCGCGTTTGGCCACCGGAAACGTAAACAGCGTATCGGCATGGTTGAAACTTTCATGTTGCCGGCACGCCGGGCAGTGGCCGCAGCTGTCGCCATTCTCCCTATTTTGGCAGTGTAGATATTGCACGTAGGCGCGCGCAAGAGCGAATTTCCCGCTCCCGCTCGGACCCTCAAGCAGAAGCGCATGAGGCACCCGCCCCGTGTCTACGAGTTCTCGTAGCCGGCGCTTTTCCTCCTCATGCCCGGGAATATCGCTGAATTTCATCTCTTTGCCGTCGGGTGGCCGTGCGTCGCCACATAGTCGCGCAGTTCGCTGAATAGACGCGTTGCAAATACGAAATCATTCAGAGCCTCGTTCGAAGCCGTATAGATCTGGCTCATGTCGCCCACCCATTCGCGGTAGCCCTTGTTGATAAATATGATATTCTCGCCAATGCCAAGCACCGAGTTCATATCGTGAGTGTTGATCACCGTCGTTATGTTGTACTCGTGCGTGATGTCGCTCAAGAGCTCATCTATCAGAATCGACGTCTTGGGATCAAGACCCGAGTTCGGTTCATCGCAGAAGAGATAACGCGGATTCAGCGCTATAGCGCGGGCAATAGCAACACGCTTCTGCATGCCGCCCGATATTTCCGACGGATATTTATTCTCCGCCCCGTGCAAATTCACGCGTTCAAGGCAGAACATCGCCCTCTCAAGCATCTCGGGCTTGCTCATGCTCGTGAACATCACCAGAGGGAACATCACATTGTCCAGCACTGTCTCCGAATCAAACAGAGCCGACCCCTGGAAGAGCATCCCTATTTCCTTGCGTAGCTCCTTCATTTGCTCAGCCGAGAAGTCCAGCGTATTCCGGCCGTCAAAAAGAATCTGGCCCGAATCCGGACGCAGAAGCCCTACCAGACACTTGAGCATCACTGTCTTGCCCGAGCCGCTTTGGCCTATGATAAGGTTCGTTTTCCCGGTCTCGAACGTCGCGCTCACATCGTGGAGCACCGTCCGACCGTCGAACGATTTCACTAAGTTCTTTACTTCTATCATTGCAGCAGGAGTTTCGTCAGGATTACGTCAAACAAAAGAATGAAGATACTGCTCACAACTACACCGTCCGTGCTCGCCTTGCCCACCTGCAGGGCTCCGCCCTTCACGTTGTAGCCGAAGAACGAGGCCACCGAAGCGATGATGAATGCAAACACCGTCGACTTGATCAGGCCATACCACACATACCATTCCTGGAACATCGCCTGTAAGCCGTATATATAACGCGACGACGGAATCAGGTCCGTAAATACCGTTACGAGATAGCCTCCCACAAAAGAGGTCCCCATGCATATAATGTCCAGAATCGGCATAAACAGAACAAAGCCCACAATTTTAGGCATCACGAGATAATTGGCCGAATTTATTCCCATTATCTCAAGCGCATCGATCTGCTCTGTTACGCGCATTGTGCCTATTTCCGACACTATGTTCGACCCGACCTTACCAGCAAGAATCAGACACAAAATTGAATTGGAGAACTCAAGCAGAACGATGTCGCGAGTGGCCAGGCCGACCGAATACGCCGGCATCAGGGGCGACGTTACGTTCAGCTGCATCTGTATCGTACACACAGCGCCCATAAACACCGAGATGATTATCACAAGCGGAATCGAATCTACGCCCAGCTTCGAAATCTCCGTTACAATGCGGCGCAGAGAGATGCTTATCTTGTCAGGCCACGAAAAAACTCGGCCCAAAAACATGCAGTAGCGCCCGAAATTAGCGATCGAATCGGATAGTAACATGTAGTCTTGCTTTATTTATTTGCAAAATTACATATTTTCTTGTAATTTTAGCTTACCCCCATCGTCTAATTAAGAAAAAATATTCTCCATTATGAAAGAAAAAGTTGTCATTTCAGCCGGTTCGATAGTTTGGACATGCATCGTCTTCCTCTTTTTGTGCTCTCTCATCCTCCACCTCCTATCCCGTGGCCTCGAAACCATATCGATAATCTTCTCTGCATGTCTCGTCATCTGGTGTCTCGCCTGCCTCTGGTACGCCCCCATGTATATTTCCCTATCAGCCGACACCCTTTCCATACATCGCTCCCTTTGCATCAAGGACATTCCCGTATCCGAAATCAAATCCGTACACCTTCATCAGCCCACCATGGCCGAACGTCGCCTCTGCGGCAGCGGAGGAATGTTCGGTTACTGGGGCTGGTTTTTCGAACGCCCTGTCGGCAAATACTTCGCCTACTATGGCAAAGCATCCGACTGCTTCCTCGTCGAGCTCCGCAACGGTCGCAAATACCTCCTCGGCTGCCGGAATGCCCCCGCCATCGTCAAAGCCCTCACAACCGAACTTAAAAAATAGCCCGGGATCCTAGGCTTCCTGCCTGCGAAAGGAGAGCAGCTTGTCCTCAACCTGCGGCCAGCCTAGGCACCGAAAGGCCATAAATCCATCCCGCTTAATCCTGCTAAATCGCGTAAACTCATTCAAAATAATTTCAGGCATTTCATTAGAATTTCTTACCTTTGGAAAGGGTATGAATGCTCTACGACATTCTTGTAAGACCATCTGTATAGTGAAATCCTCCTACTTCAACACATATTACGAGAACATCGACACCGATTTTTGGCGCAACCTATGTGTCGAACAGGGAGTGTTACGCCAATATGATAAAGGAGAACTGTTTGCCGAAGAAGGGCGGATTGCAAAATATTTAGGATATATAAAGTCAGGCTCTCTGAAATATGTCGTTTATGCCCCCGACGGCACCGAAAAGGTTGTCGGGTTGGAGTTCGCAGGTGAATTTGTCGCAGATTTCCCGTTTTCTCTTTACGGCAAAAAATCGCGAGTTTCAATCGTCGCGGTTACTCCCTGCGAGATTTATTGTATCTCGGCACGGGATATAGGTAGGCTGATGAAATCGGATCCCGGATTATATAGAATTATCTCCGAGAGTAGTATGGCTCTTTTCGATACCACTTATTACCGATATATCGACCTCTATATAAAATCAGCTAAAGAGCGATACGATGAACTTGTCGAAAAACACGAAGAAATTTTTTCGATTTTCTCCTTAAAAGACATCGCTTCGTTCCTTAACATTACCCCTACTTACCTAAGTAGGTTGCGAAAAAACGATAGCGAACAGTATTAAAATCATCGACTCTCAACTTAGTTTGAGAGTTTTTATTTTTAATGTCTGTAATTTTACACGCCTAATATATCATGTTATGATAGAGTTTATTTTATTGATCGCTTTGGGAGCATTGGCTCTTGTTTCATGCTCTACACATAAGCTGCCTGCATTCTCAAATCAACAGTGGTATGTTGATACGCGGAACGGTAATACCATAAGCACGTCTGGCTTAGAATTGGCATTTGGTAATGAATGGATGATAAAGGACACCACTTTATTTCAGCCACTCCGGCAGATCGAAAATTTTCCAAAATTAGCTGATTATCTTGCCTACGGAATTACCCGGTTTCCCGAAATTCAAGTTGATTCGATATTGTTCTACCAGCCTGCTCGTGGACTTTTATTTACCACATATCACCAAGTCAAACCATTAAAACCTAGTCCAAAGGATAACCGGATGGTGCTACTTCAACACATTCCATACAAGGACCAAAATATTGCTGTATTTCAAATTTGGGCATCCATTCCCAAAGGAGGTAAGTGGTGGAATGAATTCCCAAGAGGTACTTTTATGAATGTGGACTTTGGAAACTTGGGCAATGTCGGAAAAATTTCAAATCTTCTTCAATGGTCGCGAAATACCGCAGTAGAAAACCTTAGATTATCCTTGACAAATCAAAAATAGCATGAAAGAAATCAGATTAATTTTATTGGTGTTTTTAATTGTATCAATTACTCAAATACATGCACAAAACTCAGCCAGTTTTCGCGCAGACTCATTACTCTCTGAGTTCAAATATTCAGAAGCTCTGAATGAGTATATGGATATGTTTGAAAATAATATGAGCATCATGAAATCCGGCTCAGCCATGAACGCTGCAATAGCTGCCGCTAAGTGTGATAAAGATACACTTGCCTTAGAATTAGTGGCATATGCTCTTGACGCAGACTCTATGTTTTTTGATGAACGAATTTCAGTCTCAGATCCGCTGGAAGACTGTAGATTGTTGTCGCAATGGGATGCTCATCAAGACGAAAATGAACGGAGGCTGGCAAAAACCATGACCGAATATGATATCCCTTTAAGAAATTCTCTGCTGGAAATATATCATTCTGACCAAAATTCGCGAGGACGATTGATTCGGCTCTCTAAAACCGATCCGGCTAATAAGGACGAATTAAGTCGACTGTGGCAGGACATGAAAAGAAATGACAGTATTAATCTATGTAAGACCATCGAACTGCTTGATACGAAAGGTTGGATTCCAAAGGCGAAAGTAGGGACTGCCAATCAAGCTTTGTTCTTTGTCATCCAACACGCTCGGCCGGAAATCATAGAGAAATATATTGCTATATTTGAAGCGGCAGCCAAAGATAATGAGTTGCCAAAGGAATTATTTGCAAAGATGTATGATCGTCAACAAATGTATGCCGGAAAACCGCAACGTTACGGTACTCAAAGAGTTAGAAAGAATGCGTCAACTAAAGAGATGGTTCTGTGGAAAATCGAAGACACGGACAAAGTAAACGAGTTGCGGAAAGAAATGAATCTGCCACCTTTGGAAGACTATCCCAATTAAGTTGGACTTTCATCGTTTTTCCACTTTGAGGGGTTTCTTATTGGGTATCGCAAAATAAGAGTAATTTAGAAATTCGCGCAAATAGATTCCTAAATCCGTAAACCTCAGAAGGGCATTTCTTCGCCGCCTTTCAGGAAGTCTTCATTCCCGGCCGGTTGATTCGGCATGGTGCCCCCCAATCTCGACACGTCGTCGGAAGCTGCCAAGGGGTCGCCGCCGGGCATGTCGCCGTCGTTGAACTTCGACGCCCTGCGCGTGAACGCGCCACCCGCGTCGCCAATGTCTGTGCCCCAGTTCTCGAATCGCGCATATTTTCCGCGGAAGCGCATATCCACATCCCCTACTGCGCCCGAACGATGCTTGGCGATAATGAATTCAGCCTTGCCTCGGATATCGTTGCCCGCCGC
This sequence comes from uncultured Porphyromonadaceae bacterium, assembly GCA_947176295.1. Taxonomy (GTDB): domain Bacteria; phylum Bacteroidota; class Bacteroidia; order Bacteroidales; family Muribaculaceae; genus CAG-873. Next base: position 973 of record CAMWQB010000013.1, on the reverse strand, counting down.
ATCCTCGCCCGACTTTAGATAGTACTCCGGCCGGTGGATAAAGCACACCATGTCAGCATCCTGCTCGATGGCGCCCGATTCTCGAAGGTCGGAGAGCTGAGGCCGCTTGTTGTCGTTCGTGCGCGACTCCACCGAGCGGTTCAGCTGTGAAAGAGCGATGATCGGAATGTTCAGCTCCTTGGCCAATTGCTTCAGCGAGCGCGAAATCATTGAAACCTCCTGCTCTCGCGACCCGAATTTCATCCCCGAGGCATTCATAAGTTGCAGATAATCAATAATAATAATTTTTACGCCCTTCTCGCGGACGAGCCTTCTGGCCTTTGTTCGTAGCTCAAGAATCGAAAGCGAAGGAGTATCGTCGATGTATAGAGGAACCCCTCGGAGCATCGTACTGCGGCTCGATACCTGGCTCCATTCAAGTGGCGTCAGATCGCCGGTCTTGATTTTTGCACCATCGATTTCACACACATTCTGCAAAAGGCGGTTCACCAGCTGAAGATTGCTCATTTCCAGTGAGAAGAAAGCAAGAGGTGTGTTGAAGTTCACTGCCATGTTCTTGGCCATCGACAGCACGAATGCGGTTTTGCCCATCGCAGGTCGGGCGGCGATAATCACCAGATCGGAATTCTGCCATCCGGCTGTTATCTTGTCAAGGTCATTGAATCCCGTTGCAAGGCCCGAAAGACCCGAAGCACGGTTCGAAGCGGCCTCTATCTGTTTGATAGCCTCATCGATTACGGGATCTATTTGAGTTACCTCTTTCTTCACATTCCGCTGCGAGAGATCGAAAATCTTGCTCTCAGCTTCCTGCAGAAGGTCATCCACATCATTGCTCTCGTCGAAAGCATGGTTCTCCACTTCCGATGCGAAGCTTATCAGTTCGCGTGCCAGATACTTCTGGGCCAGAATTCTCGCGTGAAACTCCACATGCGCTGCCGATGCCACATTCGATGTCAGCTGCACGATGTAAGGT